>NZ_JBGCCR010000056.1:0-25678 GCF_041262485.1 Streptacidiphilus sp. BW17
CGCGATTAGCTCAGCGGGAGAGCGCTTCCCTGACACGGAAGAGGTCACTGGTTCAATCCCAGTATCGCGCACTGCCCCTCCGGGGGCGTGCACCATGGCAAGGCCCAGCAGTACCGGCAACATCCGCAGTACCGCAGCACCACCCGCGCGATTAGCTCAGCGGGAGAGCGCTTCCCTGACACGGAAGAGGTCACTGGTTCAATCCCAGTATCGCGCACTGCCCCTCCGGGGGCGTGCACCACGGCAAGGCCCAGCAGTACCGCCCGCGCGATTAGCTCAGCGGGAGAGCGCTTCCCTGACACGGAAGAGGTCACTGGTTCAATCCCAGTATCGCGCACCGAAGAAGGCCCCCAGGCTCAGCCTGGGGGCCTTCGCGTTGCCCGTCTCGGAGGGCAAGGCGCGCGAGCACCGCGCCCGGGCTGCCCTCACCGACAGACCGGACACGGCACCCGCCGTTCTCGGGAACGGCACAGGGCCGTCGGGACGGGCCTCAGTGGCCCATCAGCTGCACCACGGTGTTCGCCTGCAAGGCGAACTGGTGCCAGGCGCCGAACGCGTAGGCGAGGAGCGCCGCGACCGGCAGGGCGATGGCAAGCGCGACCAGCGGGTTCCTCGTGCCCTCCGGCGACCTGCGCCGCCGCGCGGGGCCCTCCGTCTGCATCGCCATCGCCAACTCCCCCATCCGCCTCTTCGTCGTCATGCCCGTCACCGTCGTCGTCCTTACTCGTGTTGCCGCAGCGCGCGGACGGAGCCGGTCTGCTGAGGGCGGCGGGCGGAGAACCTCGGGGGACGAGCGTCCCGCCCACCGCACACAACCACCGTATGACTCCCCGCATTCCCGGTCGTCATGCCGACGCAGGGTCCTCGGTGCATCCCCGAGGAGGACCCGCCGACCGTGGATCTCGTCCCCGAGGTGGAGAAGGCCCCGGCGGAACCCTCAGGGAGAACCCTGAGCCGGCCGCTGCGTTGCGTATCAGCACACCGGCGGCGCGAGTCCGTAAGCTGTGCCCAGGCAGACGGCGCGAACCGACCGGACGGGCGGACCGAGCGACCGCAGGACGAACGACAGACGCACGACACACGGGCAGCACCCGCCGCACGGCGGCGACCTGACGGTGGGACGGGACGGCAAGGTGGCGATGATGCGGCTCCGACGGGAGGACCCGCGGCTCGTCGGTCCCTACCGGCTGCACCGCCGTCTCGGCAGCGGCGGGATGGGCGATGTCTACCTCGGCGCCGACCGCAAGGGCCAGAAGGTCGCCCTCAAGCTGATCCGGGCCGAGTTGGCCGAGGACAACGAGTTCCGCACCCGCTTCGCCCGCGAGGTCGCCGCCGCGTCCCGGATCCGCGGCGGCTGCATCGCCCGGCTCGTCGCCTCCGACATCGACGCCGAACGTCCGTGGCTGGCAACGGTCTACGTCCCCGGGCCCTCGCTCTACAAGCGGGTCGGCGACGACGGTCCGCTGCACTGGCCCGAACTCGCCGCCGTGGGCGCGGCGCTGGCAGACGGCCTGACCCAGGTCCACGACGCCGGAGTGGTGCACCGCGACCTCAAGCCGTCCAACATCCTGCTCTCACCCAAGGGCCCGCGGATCATCGACTTCGGCATCGCCTGGTCCAGCGGCGCGAGCACCCTGACGCACGTGGGCACAGCGGTCGGCTCCCCCGGCTTCCTCGCGCCGGAGCAGGTGCGCGGCGTCGGTGTGACGGGCGCCACGGACATCTTCTCGCTCGGCAGCACGCTGGCCTACGGGGCCACCGGGGACACGCCGTTCGGGTCCGGCAGCTCGGAAGTGATGCTGTATCGGGTCGTGCACGAGGAGCCCGATCTGACGGAGATTCCGGCGGCGCTGGCTCCGCTGATCCGTGCCTGCCTGGCCAAGGATCCGGCGGAGCGGCCGACCCCGGCCCAGGTGCACGAGAAGCTGCGCGAACTGGCCGCGCGTGGGGCGGCGATCGGCCGCAGCATCGCACCGCCGACGCAGCAGCCCGCGCGTCCGCCGCGTGAGGCGCGTGCCGGGCACGACGGGCACGACGGGCGTGAGCCCCAGCAGGACACGCTCCCGGACCCGCAGCGGGACCCGCGCGCCCGGCACGAGGCGCAGCGGGAGGCACAGCGAGAGGCGCAGCGCGATCTGCACCGCGACGCGCACCGGGATCCGCATCGCGAAGCCCAGCGTCCGGCGCAGCGCGACGGGCAGCGGACGGCGGCGGCGCCGCGTGACGCCCGGCGTCCCGGCGCGCGGGAGGGGCGCCCGCCGGGGGCACGCCCCGGCGCGTCGGCTTCGCGGGCGGGCTCGGCGTCCGGCGGCAACGCCGGTTCAGGCCTGCGTTCCGACGCCGGTTCGGCATCCGCCACTGCCTCCGCCGCGGCCTCCGGATCGGCCTCCGCTCGCCCGTCCGGGACCCGGCGTCCGGCGCCGGCGACGGCACGCGAGCCGCAGCCCACGCCCGCGCGCCGTCCCGCGCCCCCGCGTGGAGCACAGCGCACGCCCCCGCCGAACCGGCCCGCCAACCGTCCCGGTGGTCCTGCCGCGCGGCGGCGGTTGCTGCGGCAGCGGCTGATCGTCTTCATCACTGTCACCGTCGGCGTGGCGCTGGCCATCGCCACCGCCCAGGGCTGCGAGAGCCGTTCACCCAAGGGCTCCGCCCCGGCGAGCCCCGTGGCCGCCCACAGCGCCACGGCCTCCGCCGGGTCCGTCGCCCAGGACGCGAGCCAGGGGCTGGTCGCGATGTCGGCCGGCGACCCGTCGGCCCAGACGGTCACCGCGATCGACTGGGGCGGGCGTTCGTACCAGGACCCGGCCGACGGCTCCCGGATCGACCTGCGTGCCGGGCACGGTACCGGCCCCGGCTCACCGGTCACCTTGACCACGGTGCTGCCCGCCCGGTACCTGGGCCGGCCCGCGGCAGTGGTCGTGCTGACCCGCCGGGTCCAGGCGGTGCCCGAGGACATGATCGAGCTGTACCAGGTCCCGTCGAGCGGCGACCCGGTGCTGCTGGCCGCGCACGCCTCGACCGGCAACCCCAACGGCAACAGCAGTTGGCAGATCCAGAACGGCGCGGTGGTCCGCGCGGAGAGCACCCCGGCGACCGGCAGCCGCACGGTCAGCACCACCCGCTACACGGTCGCCGCCAAGGGCGCCATGACCGAGACCTGGCCGGGCAGCACGGCGGCGTCCGCATCCGGCGTCACCTCGCCCACGGCGTCCGCCACGGCCTCGGGGTCCGCCTCCGCAAGCGCTTCGACGTCCGCCTCCCCGACGCAGGGCTGAGCGGCGGAACGGAGCTGGGCGGGGGCGAACTCCCTTGGCACGGAGAGCTTTCCGAGCTGCTTCCGGCCGAGCTCGTCGACGTGCCCTACCTGGCCGCCCGCTACCCCGGCTCCCCCGCCGTCGCCGCCCGGCCGGGCCTCGCCGACGGGGCGAACTGCCAGCTCTACGCCTACGCCGTGCTGGCCCACTTCGGCCTGCGGGTACCGCCGTTGCGCTCCAGGGACCTGTGGTCGGACCGGGCAGCCACGCGCGTCGTCCCGACCGCCCGACCGCTGGACCTGCTTCTCTTCGGCCCCACCGCCGCCCCTTACGGCGCCCACGTCGGCGTCTGCCTCGCTCCGGACCGGATCCTGCACCTGTCCCGCGAGGTCGGCCGCCCGGCCGTCTGGTCCCTCGCCGACTTCGGTGCGCGCCAGCGCCACCGGGTGCTGATCGGCGTCAAGCGCGTGGCGGGAGCGGTCGTTCCGGGCGAGACTCGGAGAGACGGCTCGGAGCGAGGAGGCTCATCCCATGACCACACAGACGCCGGAACCTGACGCCGGCGGGCCCGTGGACTACCGCCCCGCGACCGCTCTGGTCGCCGAAGTCGTGCGGGGCGTGCACGACGAGCAGCTGGACACGGCGACGCCCTGTGCCGGGATCACGGTCGGCGCATTGCTCGACCACATCGACCTGCTCTGCGTCGCCTTCGCGGCGGCGGGCCGGAAGGAGACGCTGCCGGACGGCGGACGGCCCCGGGAGCCGGACGCGTCGCGGCTCGGCGCCGACTGGCGGGACCGGCTGCCCGACCGGCTGGAGACGCTCGCCGAGGCCTGGCGGTCGGCCGACGCCTGGGAAGGGATGACCAGGGTCGGCGGTCTTGATCTACCGGGGCAGATCGCGGGAGCAACCGGCCTGGACGAGGTGCTGGTCCACGGCTGGGACCTGGCCGTCGCCACCGGACAGGCCTTCCCCACCGACGACGCCCAGGCGGCTGCGGCGGTGTCCATCGCAGCCGCCTGGGCTCAGGACGTCGTCGCGCAGAACCCTGACGGCACGCCGGGCCTGTTCGGACCGCCCGTCGCCGTCCCCGACGACGCGCCGCCGCTGGACCGTCTGCTCGGCCTGACCGGTCGCGATCCCGACTGGGCTCCGGTCTGAGCCGGAGGGCCGGTCAGGGACGCGTGGCGTAGAAGGCGACGGCGGAGGCCGCGGCCACGTTGAGCGAGTCGACGCCGTTGGCCATCGGGATGGTGACCCACTCGTCGGCCGCGCGCAGAGCCGCCGTGGAGAGGCCGCTGCCCTCCGTGCCGAAGACCAGCGCCAGGCGCTCGTGCGGGCGGGAGACGAACTCGTCCAGCGGGATCGCCCGGTCCGCGAGGCAGAGGGCGGCGATGGTGAAGCCCTCGTCGCGCAGCATCGTCAGCCCGTCCGGCCACGCGTCGAGGACCGCGTACGGGAGGCTGAGCACCGCGCCCATCGAGACCTTGACGGAGCGTCGGTAGAGCGGGTCCGCGCAGCGCGGGCTGAGCAGGACCGCGTCGACGCCGAGCGCCGCCGCGTTGCGGAAGGCCGCGCCGGTGTTGGCATGGTCGACCAGGTCCTCGAAGACCGCGACCCGCCGCGCCCCGGCCAGCACGTCCTTGACCGACGCGGCGGGCTTGCGCTGCATCGACGCGAGTGCGCCCCGGTGCACGTGGTAGCCGGTGACCTGCTCCGCGACGGCCGGGGTGACCGCGTAGACCGGGGCCGGGACCTCGTCGATGACGTCCTTCATCTGGTCGATCCACTTGGCGGACAGCAGCATCGACCGCATCCGGTACCCGGCCAGCCGGGCACGGCGGATCACCTTCTCGCCCTCGGCGATGAACAGGCCCTCCTCCGGCTCGCGGCGGCGGCGCAGTTCGACGTCGGTGAGGGCGACGTAGTCGTGGAGGCGCGGGTCCTCCGGGTCCTCGATGGTGATGAGCTCGGCCACGGGTCGATCCTGCCCGCTACGGCTCACGGTGCCAAGGCGACGACGTCACCGATCACGACGACCGCGGGCGGCCGGATGCCCTCCGCCTCCACGACAGCGGCCACATCGGCCAGTGTGGCCCGGACGACGCGCTGCGCGGCGGTCGTCCCCTCCTGGACCACGGCCACCGGCGTCTCCGGCGCGCGCCCGCCCGCGACCAGCGCGGCGGAGATGGCGGCGATCCGCTCCACGGCCATCAGCAGCACCAGCGTGCCGCGCATCTTGGCGGCGGCGTCCCAGTTGACCAGCGAGCGCGGGTCCTGGGGCGCGACGTGGCCGGAGATGACGCTGAACTCGTGCGTCACGCCCCGGTGCGTCACCGGGATCCCGGCCGCAGCAGGCACGCTGATGGAGCTGGAGATGCCCGGTACGACCGTGACCGGCACGCCCGCCTCGGTGCAGGCGATCAGCTCCTCCATCCCGCGCCCGAAGACGTAGGGGTCGCCGCCCTTGAGCCGGACCACGAACTTGCCCGCTCGCGCGTGCTCGATCAGCGCGTTGTTGATCGCCTCCTGGGCCATGTACCGGCCGTAGGGGATCTTGGACGCGTCGATCACCTCGACGTGCGGCGGCAGCTCCTCCAGCAGCTCGCGCGGGGCCAGCCGGTCCGCGACGACGACGTCGGCCTCGGCGAGCAGGCGGCGGCCCTTGACGGTGATCAGGTCCGGGTCGCCCGGTCCCCCGCCGACGAGCGCGACCCCGGCCGTGCGACCGCGGTGGTGCGCAGCGGCGAGGCTGCCGTCACGCAGCCCGCCGATGATCGCGTCCCGCAGGCCTGCGGACCGGCGCGGGTCGCCGGAGAGGACGGCCACGACCGTCCCCTCCTGCCGCCCGCTGGCGGGCGTCCACGCCGAGGCGGCGGACGCGTCGTCAGCACGTGAGCAGAAGACCCGGAGCGTCTCGGCGTGCGCCGCGGCCGCGGCGTTGGTCTCCGCGTCGGAGGTGGCGATCAGCGCGTACCACGCGTCCGCGAGGTCACCGGGCAGGTAGTTCCGCTGCTCCCAGCGGAGTTCGCCGGCGTCGGCCATCGCCTGGACGGCGGGGGTGGTCTCCGGCGCGATCACGACCACGTCGGCGCCTGCGTTCAGCAAGGCCGGCAGGCGCCTCTGAGCCACCTGTCCCCCGCCGAGCACCACGACCCTGCGGCCGGCGAGGCGCAGCCCGACGGGGTACGGCGGGGTGGTGTCGTCGTCGAGCGGTGCGGTGGGCATGGTCGGCACTCCGTGGGACGCGAGAACTTTTGAGTACATGGGACGTTGCACGACTTAAGGGGCCCCGCGCCCCTTGATAGTGCAACGACAGGCGGCAGCAAAAGGTGAGCCTCGACATGGCGAAGGTCACTGCAGAAGCGATTCTGCCGCCCACCAGGGCGTTAGTGCTTCTCGGTGACCCCGGCCGAGTCGAACGTGGCGACATCGTGCATCGCCCGCGCCGCCGACTGGACCAGCGGCAGCGCGAGCAGCGCACCGGTGCCCTCGCCGAGACGGAGGTCGAGGTCGATCAGCGGACGCAGACCCAGCTTCGCCAGCGCCGCCTTGTGACCCGGCTCCGCCGAACGGTGGCCGGCGATGCACGCCGCCAGCACCTCCGGGGCGATCGCCTTGGCGACCAGCGCCGCCGAACCGGCGATCACGCCGTCCAGGATCACCGGCGTACGCAGCGACGCCGCGCCCAGCAGGAAGCCCGCGATGGCCGCGTGCTCCAGACCGCCGACCGCCGCGAGGACGCCGATCGGGTCGGCCGGGTCCGGCCGGTGCAGCTCCAGGGCCTGACGGATGACGCCGACCTTGCGGGCGTGCGTCTCGTCGTCGATGCCGGTGCCGCGGCCGGTGACGACGGCCGGGTCCTCGCCGGTGAAGACGCAGATCAGCGCCGCCGCCGCGGTGGTGTTGGCGATGCCCATGTCGCCGGTGACCAGCGCCTTGTTGCCCGCCGCGACGAGGTCACGGGCGGTCTCGATGCCCACCTCCAGCGCGCGCATGGCCTCCTCGCGGGACATCGCGGGGCCCTGCGTCATGTCAGCCGTGCCGGGGCGGACCTTGCGCGGCAGCAGGCCGGTGGTGCGGCCGGACTCGATCGCCGGGGGCAGCTCGGAGGCGACGCCCACGTCGACCACGCAGACCTCGGCGCCCAGCTGGGTGGCGAAGGCGTTGACGACCGCGCCGCCCGCCAGGAAGTTGCCCACCATCTGCGCCGTGACCTCCTGCGGCCACGGGGTGACGCCCTGGGCGTGCACGCCGTGGTCGCCCGCGAAGACCGCGACGCACGCGGGCTCCGGGATCGGCGGCGGGCACTTGCGGGAGAGACCGCAGAGCTGCGCGGAGATTATCTCCAGCATGCCGAGCGAGCCGGCCGGCTTGGTCATCCGCTTCTGCCGGTCCCACGCCTCACCGAGCGCCTTGGCGTCCAGCGGGCGGATACCGCGCAGGGTCTCCTGCAGCACGCTGTGCGGCTCCTCGCCCGGGAGGGCGCGGCGGCCGTAGGTCTCCTCGTGCACGACCCAGGAGAGCGGGCGCTTCTTGGCCCAGCCCGCCTGCGCGAGCTCCGGCTCCTCCGGGAACTCGTTGACGTAGCCGACGCAGAGGTAGGCGACGACCTCCAGGTGGTCCGGCAGACCGAGCTCGCGGACCAGCTCCTCCTCGTCGAAGAAGCTGACCCACCCCACGCCGAGGCCCTCGGCCCGCGCGGCGAGCCAGAGGTTCTCCACCGCGAGGGCGGCCGAGTACGGCGCCATCTGCGGCTGGGTGTGCCGGCCGAGGGTGTGCCGACCGCCGCGCGTGCGGTCGGCGGTGACCACGATGTTGACCGGGGTCTCCCGGATCGCCTCGATCTTCAGTTCCTTGAACTGCTTGGCGCGGCTCTTGGGGAGGGAGTCGGCGTAGACGTCGCGCTGACGCTCCGCCAGCTCGTGCATCCGGGTCCGGGTCTTGGCGGAGCGGATCACCACGAAGTCCCACGGCTGCGAGTAGCCGACGCTGGGCGCGGTGTGCGCGGCCTCCAGGACGCGGATCAGCACCTCGTGCGGGATCGGGTCGGTGCGGAAGCCGTTGCGGATGTCGCGCCGCTCGCGCATGACGCGGTGGACCGCCTCGCGCATGTCCTCGTCGTAGGCCGGGGCTGCTTCGCCGTCCACCTCTTCGTCCTCCGCTTCGTCGGCGTCCTTGGCGTCGTGGGCGTCCTCGGTTCCGGCGTCCGTCTCGGCCTCCGCCTCGGCGGCGGGGTCGGCCTCGGGCCGGGGCGCGGCGTCGGCCTCGGGCTGCGGGACGTCCGACTTCTCGGCGTCCGACTGCTCCGGCCGCTCGGCCTGCTCGGCCTGCTCGGCGTCAGCCCGGGTGCCGGGCGCGTGGGTCGCGTCCTCGGCCGCTTCGGGCTTCGCCTCGGCGGGCTGCTCGGGCGCGGTGACGGCCTCGGGCCGCGCGGCATCGGCAGGCGCCTCGGCGGCAGCGCCGGGCTCGACAGCCTCAGCGACTGCCTCGACGGCGGGGTCGGTCACGGTCGGGGAGCCGGCGGCGGACTCGACAGGGGTTTCAGCGATGGTTTCGACGGCGGGCTCCACAACGTTCTCGACGGCCGGCGACTCGGTCGGGGCGTCGTTCTGGTTCACGATCTCGTTCACGTGCTCGACGTCGCTCGGGGTCTCGGCGACGGCCTGCGGCTGCGTCTCGGCGGGGGCCTCGGACGTGGCGTCAGGCTGCGCGGCGACCAGCTCCGGGTCGACGGTCAGCACGCCGGTGCCCTGGGCGGTGACCTCCGGCTCGGCCGGAGCGGCCAGGGTCTCCGCGGTCGCACCGGACGGGGGCGCGATAAAGCTGGCGATCCGGCTCTGCGGAGCGTCAGCGCGCCCGCCCTGTGGCGGAATCACGGCCTCTGCGACCGGAGCCTCGGCGGCGGCCTGGGCCTGCGGCTCTTCCGACGGCGACGCCTGGGCGGGTTGCTCCGCCTGATCCGCCTGCTGCGGCTGCGACTCCACGGGCGCCTCGACCGCGACCGGCTCGGCGGGCTCCACGGGGGCGACCACGACGTTCGGGGTGTCTGCAGCGACGGGCTCGACCGGTGCAACCGGCTCGCCGGAAGGCCCGGCAACGGCCTCGGCGTGCTGTTGCGCCACCACCGGGTTGCCGCCCAGCGTGCTCTCCGGGGAGGGCATCTGCGCCGGAACGACGGGCATGGGCACGGCGGTGGCGACCGCAATCGGCGCACCCGCCTGGGCCTGAGTCTGGGCCTGGGTCTGCGCCGGGTCGGCCTGAGTCTCCACCGCGGCCTGGACCGCCTCCGCTGCGACGGCATGGTCGAGGTACTCGGGCGAGCCGTTGGTGGCACCCGCCGGAACCGGAGCGACCGGCACCGGGATGCCGTGCGGCGGGGTAGCGGACGGGAGGCCGGAGTTGCCGCCGCTGGGCCCGCGGTCGGCCAGCGAGCGGACCGGGACCTGGCCCGTCATCAGGGACGGGTCCGGGATGGGCGGACCGGCGTGCAGCGGACGCCGCTGCTGAGCCTGCTGCTCCGCGATGCCAGGGCCCGACGCCTGTGCCACGGCCTCGACCGACTGCGTCTGCGGCTGCTCGCCGCCGGGCTGGACCTCTGCTGCGTGCCCTGCCTGGGCGTCCTGCTGGAACTCCGGCTGCGCCTGCACAGGTGCCTGCGGCATCGCCTCGGCCGGGACGAAGCCGAGCGCGTCCGGCGTGGCCTCGGCGTGCAGCGCGGGCGGCGCGACCGGCGGCCAGGACGGCGTGGGGGCACCGTTGTGCGCCTGCGCGTAGGCGACGTCACCCGCAGGCATGGCCTCGGGGGCGACTGCCCCGACCGGCGCGACGGGCGCGACCGGCTCCACGGCCTGCGGCAGCGGATCGGTGTGAGGGCCGGTCAGCGGATCGTTGAACAGCTGCGGGAGCGGGTCCGTCAGCGGGTCGATCGGCCGGCCGGGGCTCGACACCTGCACCGGCTGCGCCGCAAGGACGGACGGCTCGGCCAGCACCGGCTGCTGGGCGTACATCTCCGGGCCCGGCACGCCGCCCTGAAGGTACGCCGCCTCGGCGACCTGCACCGGCTGCGCCGCCTGCGGGATCTGGGCGGCCACCGGCACCTGCGCGGCGTGCGGGGCGGCCATCGGCGCGCCCTGCCCCCGCGCCGTGGCCTCGTTCCAGGCGTCCTGCGGACCGGGCATGAGCAGCTCCTCCTCGTCGTCGACTTCGTCGAGGAAGGTGTACGCAGGGCGGCCGACCGCCTGCGGCACCTGCTCCGGCTCGGCGCCCGAGACCTGCCCCCCGTTCGGGACGATGCCGGATTCGCTCATGTCACTGGCTCCTTCCAGGGCCGCCTGGCGTGCGCGGCGACGCGGTGCGCGACCGCGACACCCACCGTTCCGGTCCTCGCCTCGCCGCGGTGGGCCGGAGAGCACCGGCCTGCCGCAAACAAGAACGACAGAACCCGGGCAACCGGCACGATCGCCCCGGACTCACCCGGCATTCTTCCGTCCCATCAGGGGCGATGGCCAACGAGCACGCCCGCCCGCGCTGTGGCTTCCGCCACGTTGCGCTCGCCCCGTAAGAACAGAGCGTCAGCCTACCTGCCGTCAGTGACGGGCAGTGCCACGGTCTTGCCTCATGGACGCACACGTGTGCGAAGCACGCCGCGCGCGGACGGGATCGTCTTGGCAGGGGGAAGTTGCACCTCCAGCGGCGCGGGGAACTGGTTGATCAACTGCGCGCGCGAGAAACCACCCGGTGCGAATGGCCCTGTGCGTTGAGGACCATCCGTCATGGGTGGCTTGCCGCGCAGTTCCCCGCGCCCCTGGAGGTGCGACCACACCCGGCAGGTCAGCAGAGCCCCGCGCCCACCGCTCAAAGCGCCCTAACGGTCGCCCCAGAGCACGTACCGCGGCACCGCCGCGCCCAACTCGCCGCTCGCGTCCAGCGGAGACGACTGCAGCAGAGTGCCGGAGACCGTGTAGCCCGCCTCCGCGAAAGCGTGGCGGACCTCCTCGGCCTGGCCGAGTGTGCGAGGAACCGTGACGATCCGTTCCGGACGGCGGGTCAGGCAGGCGCGCAGCACGTCCGCGCCGTGGCGGACCAGGACCACGTCCGGCTCGGGCAGGTCGGCGAGGGCCTCCGGCGCGGTGCCAGGGACGGTCTGGACCTCGACGCCCGCGCGGCGGGCGTTGACGTCGAGGCGGGCGCAGGCGTCCGCGTCGCGGTCGACGGCGATGACCGCCGCGCCGCAGCGGGCCGCCTCGACGGCGACCGCGCCGTCGCCCGCGCCGACGTCCCAGAGCAGGTCACCGGGGCGCGGGCCGAGCCGGGCGAGCACGAGCGCCCGCACCGGGGCCGGGAGTTCACGTTCGTACCCGGCCTGTTCGGAGGGCAGCGCCCAGCCACGCGCCGGTCCGGGGAAGTCGACCGGGCGGCCGGCGAGCCAGCCGGAGGGCGGCAGCGACTCGGTGCGTGCGGGCCCGCCGACGACCAGCACCACGTTCGGGTCGCGCCACAGGTGGTTGGGGACCCGGTCGGAGGTGAGGACGGTGACGTTCTCCTCCGGCGTGCCGAGTGCCTCGCAGATGACGAAGGTGCGATGCACGTCGCGCAGCATCAGCGCAAGCTCGGACGGTCCGGCGCCGGGCGCGGTGAGCACCGCGACCTTCGGGTGGGCGCGGCAGATGTTGACGGCACGGCGCAGTCCGCGGTTGTGGGTGCTGACGATCTGGGCGTCGTCCCACGGCATCCCGGCCCGTGCGAAGGCGGCGGCCACGGCGGAGACGGCCGGCATGACCTCGATCTCCAGCCCGAACTCGGGACGGCGCAGCGTGCGCACCACGCCGAAGAACCCGGGGTCGCCCTCGGCCACCACGACGGCCGCGCCGCGGTGCTCGGCGATCCTGCGGGCCACCAGTTCGACGCTGCCCAGCACCATCCGCTCGACGCCCTTGCCCAGGCCGAGCCCCTGCAGCTGGTTACCGCCCGCGGCGACCAGCGTGGCCGCGTCGAGCGCGGCGCGGGCCGACTGGCTGAGCGGCGAGCCGTCCCAGCCGATGACGGTGACGCGGTCAGCCACGGCGGTTCCGCCTCCTCACGATGCCCCCAGCGGCCTCGGCGCGGTCTGTGTCGGTGTGTCGGTTCTGTGCGGGTTCAGCGCCGACGCGCAGCCCGGGCGTGTCGTCCGGGTCGGGCGTCGCGTGCGTCGGGCGGGCATACGAACGGTACGCGACCGCGCGAGCGAGCAAGCTCCCGGCGTCCGCGACGGACAGGCTAACGGGTTCCGGGTCCGCGATCACCCCGGGAAAGCTGTGAGCTCCGACGAGGCCAAGGAGACGAGAGCCAAGGAAAGGGCGGGACTCAGGACCAGCCGGGCTCGAGGTCCTCCACCAACAGGTCCTCGGGCAGCAGGCTCCAGACGATCAGGTCGGAGCGGGTCTCGCGGTCGGGCGTCGCGTCGGCGCCGCGCACCAGCCAGGAGCTGCGCAGCACGCCCTCGCTGATCGCGCCCAGCTTCTGGGCCACCTGCTGGGCGGGGGTGTTGCCGGCGGCGGTGCGGAGCTCCATCCGCTCGAACTTCTGGTCCTCGAAGAGCCACTGCGCGACTGCGTGGACGATCTCGCCGGCGTAGCCCTCGCCGCGTGCCCAGGGCGCGACCACGACCTGCGCCTCGGTGCTGCGCAGCCGCCAGTCGGTGGCGCGGAGCCGGACGGTGCCGATCAGACGCTGGGTCAGGAACTCGACCGCCCCCAGAACCAGGCCCCGGCAGCTGTCGCGCTCGCGGGCGGCCCGGCCGTGGACCCAGGCGTGGGCGTCGGCGGCGGTGTAGGGGTGGGGCACGGTGGTCCACTGGTGGACCAGTTCGTCGTTCAGCATCTCGGCCAGAGCCGGGGCATCCTCCGGCTCGAGGGCGCGCAGCACCAGGCGATCGGTGTTGATGGTGATATCCGGGAATCCGCACGCGGATCCCGCCGCGGACCCGGACGGTCCGGTCGCCGTATCGCTGCTGCTCATGGAACGATCATGCTCCAGGGTGGGGGCCGCCGTCACCTGTTTGCCCCGGCGCGCCGAACTGCTCCGGGGCGAACAGGCACTGACGACTGTGGGAGAACGAGGCTACTCGCTCCGTCAGAAGGCCGGAATCACCGCCCCGCCGAAGGTCTTCTCGATGTACTGCTTGACCTGCGGCGAGTGCAGCAGCTCGGCGAGCTTCTTGACCCGCGGGTCGTTCTGGTTCCCGGCCTTGACGGCGAGGATGTTGGCGTAGGGGTTGCCCTGCGCCTTCTCCAGCAGCAGCGCGTCCTTCGTCGGGCTGAGGTGGGCGTCGAGGGCGTAGTTGCCGTTGATGACGGCCGCGTCGACGTCGCTCAGGGTGCGCGGCAGCTGGGCCGCGTCGATCTCCTGGAACTTGAAGTGCTTCGGGTTGCTCGCGATGTCGTCCGGCGTGGCAGTGATGCCGGCGTCGGACTTCAGGGTGATCAGGCCGTTGTCGGCGAGCAGCTTGAGGGCACGGCCCTCGTTGGTGGCGTCGTTCGGCACCGCGATGGTCGCCCCGTCGGCGAGCGCCTTCGCCGACTTCACCTTGTTCGAGTACAGGCCCAGCGGCTCCAGATGGACGGCCTCGACGGAGACCAGGTCGGTGCCGTGGGTCTTGTTGAAGTCCTCCAGGTACGGCAGGTGCTGGAAGTAGTCAGCGTCGGCGGAGCCGTCCTGCACGGCGAGGTTCGGGGTGACGTAGTCGGTCACCACCTGGACCTGGAGCTTCAGACCGACCTTGGGCGCGAGGTTCTTCGCGATGAAGTCGAGGATCTGCGCGTGCGGCGTCGGCGAGGCGGCGACGATCAGCGGCTTGTCGGCGTCGGCCGCCGAGCCGGAGGCGCTGCCGGAGGTCGAACCGGAGCCGCACGCGGCCAGCGAGAGGGCCAGGGCGCCGGTGACGAGGGCGGTGGTGGTGAGCTTCACGGAGGTACGCACGAAAAGTGCCCTTCCTTGGTTGTGCCGAGCGGTGCTTGGTGGTGCTCTGCTCGCGGTGCTTACGTGTGGTGAGGGTGGATCAGCGCGTGGTGCCGGAGGCGACCGGCTCCTGCGCGGGGGTGTCCGTGGCCGTCGCGTCGTCGGTGACCGACGCTGCGACCACAGAGGTCTTGGGGGTGGTGACGGTCCGTCGGAACGAAAGTGCGAGGGTGAACCGTCGGGAGGTGGTGCCGCGCTTGTGGTCGAGGCCGCGGGCGAGCCCCTCGCCGAGCAACTGGACCAGCGTCACCAGGACGACCAGCTCGGCCGCGATGACCCACATGAAGGTGGTCTCGAAGCGCATGTAGCCGTAGTTGATGGCCAGCGTGCCCAGCCCGCCGCCGCCGACCGTGCCGGCCATGGCCGAGTAGCCGATCAGCGCGATGACGGTGGTGGTCAGCGCCGAGATGAGACCCGGCAGCGACTCGGGGAGCAGCGCCTTGCGGACCACCGTCCAGGTCGAGCCGCCCATCGCCTGCACTGCCTCGATCAGCCCGCCGTCCACGTCGCCGACAGCGGTCTCGACCAGCCGGGCGAAGAACGGGATCGCGCCGACGGCCAGCGGCACGGTCGCCGCCTGCCACCCGAGCGTGGTGCCGGTCAGCCAGCGGGTGAACGGGATGATGGCCACGATCAGGATCACGAACGGCAGCGAGCGGCCGATGTTGACGATCGCGCCGATCAGCTTGTTGATCGCCGCGTTCTGGAGCAGCCCGCCACGGCGGGTCAGCACCAGCAGCAGTCCGAGCGGCAGGCCGACCACGACGGTGGCGAGGGTGGCCAGGCCGACCATCCAGCAGGTCTCCTGCGTCGACTGCCACAGCAGCGGCTGCATGTCCGACCAGTTCACGCCGCCACCTCCACCTGAAGCCCCTGCTCGCGCAGGTAGCCGATCGGTACGACGTTCTCCTCGAAGCTGCCGGGCAGCGCGACGCGCATCCGGCCGACCTGGCGCCCGCCGATCGTCTCGACGGCCGCGCCGACGATGTTGACGTCGACGTTGTAGGTGCGCGCCAGCTGGGAGATGAACGGCTGGACGGCGGCGTCGCCCTGGAAGGTGATGTCGACCAGGGTGCTGCCCTGCAGCGGCTCGTCACCGGCGACGGGCGTGCCGCCGCCGAGCGGGAAGAGCTCGCGGGCCAGCTCCGAGCCGGGCCGGGCGAGCAGCTCGCTCAGCGTGCCGGACTCGACGACCTTGCCCGCCCGCATCAGCGCGGCGGAGTCGCAGACGGACTTGATGACGTCCATCTCATGCGTGATCAGCAGGACGGTCAGGCCCAGCTGTTGGTTGAGTTCGCGCAGCAGCTGGAGCACCGAGCGCGTGGTCTCCGGGTCGAGCGCGGAGGTCGCCTCGTCGGAGAGCAGCACCTTCGGATCTCCGGCCAGCGCCCGGGCGATGCCGACGCGCTGCTTCTGTCCGCCGGACAGCTGCGCCGGGTAGGCGCGGGCCTTGTCGGCGAGGCCGACCAGGTCGAGCAGTTCGGCCGCCTTGGCGGCCCGCTCGCGACGGGTGAGCCCGGTCAGCTCCAGCGGCAGCTGGACGTTCTCGGCGACCGTGCGGCGGGCCAGCAGGTTGAAGTGCTGGAAGACCATCCCGATGGAGCGGCGGGTGGCCCGCAGCTCGCTCGCGGAGAGCTCGGTCAGCTCGCGTCCGTCCACCTGGACGCCGCCCGAGGAGGGCCGCTCCAGCAGGTTGACGCAGCGGATGAGCGTGCTCTTCCCGGCGCCGCTGGTACCGACGACGCCGTAGACCTCGCCGGTGCGGACGTGGAGATCGACGCCGTCGAGAGCGACGGTGTCCCGGCCATGGGCGCGGTAGACCTTACGCAGGTCAGATGTGGTGATCACAGGTGATTCCGTGGGTCGGCGCGCGAGGGCGTGGCACTCGCGCGAGAAGGGGCGTGCGGGGCAACCCGGAGCGGAGCTCTACGGGCGGGGACGAGGCCGAGCGGGGAGGCTCAGCAGCCGCACATTCGACAGCGGCTGCGCGTCATGGCGCGCATGCCACGACCACCTGCCGGCGTTGCGCCGGTGAGGAGGAAGGTCGTGTTCGCTGTCATGGGACTCAGTAAAACAGATGATCCTGGGATCATCCAAAACGAATGCTTGGGCAATAGAGAAGTTGCACTTATCTAAGGGGCGCGGGGAACCGCGCGACAAGCCACCCACGCAGGTAGGGCACCGAACGGGCGGGGCCATCCGCATGTCAGTGGTTTCTCGCGCAGTTCCCCACGCCCCTGGACAGCGCAACCGCGCCTTGAGGAAATCAGGCGGTCGCGGCCAGGTCCTCCACGGGCTTCTCCAGGCCGATGAAGCTCAGTCGGCTGTTGACCTCCTCCACGTCCACCCGGCGGTAGCCGAGGCGCTGGTAGAGGCGGAGGTTGCCGACACTCCGATGCCCGGTGGAGAGGCGGAACGAGCGGGGACGCGGGTCCTCGGCCGTGAGGAGGGTCTCCATCGCGCGCACCAGCCGGGTGCCGAGGCCGTGACGCTGCATCCGCGGGTGGACGCAGAGCCGCCCTATCCTGCCGACGCCGTCCTCGTCGACCCAACCGCGGATCGCCCCCACGACCTCGTCGCCGAGGCGGGCGACCAGCATGCGACGGTCCTTCAGCTCGGCCCGGACGCTCTCCAGGCTCTCCGTCAGCGGGTCGATGGCCCAGTCGCCGTAGAGCTCGGCCTCGTCCTGGTAGCAGAGGTACTGGAGCTTCAGGATCCGCTCGGCATCGTCCTCGGTGGCGACCGAGGTGGTCACGCTCATGCCCATGTGCGCTTCCTCCCTTTCTCGTGAGCCCGGCCGCGCGGAACTGAGGGGAAGCGACCGGGATGCTGACCGGAGGTGTGGTCCGCCCGACGATCATGCGGTGCCACCGGCGAACGTTCCAGAGCCCTTTACCCCGTGGTACTCCGATTGCAACCTGCGCGGTCGTCGGACCGGTTCGCCCGCCGGAGCGGCTTTCCTTGCGACACAGCCGAGTTAGCGCCAGAGTGACACTCCTCACGCCACACTCGAACGGAGCGCCCCGACGTCGGGACACCCTGACGTCCGGCCACCTCACCGCCTCACCACTTCTCCGGGGAGCAACGAGCGATGCGCACAGGCAAGAACACCGACGCGGGCAGGGCCGTCGAGACCGACTACGACCTCCTGGTCGTCGGCGCCGGGCCGACCGGCCTGCTGCTGGCCGGGGACGTCGCCGCGGCCGGGCTTCGCGTGGCGCTGCTGGAGAAGCGTCAGGAGGAGTCGAACCTGTCCCGCGCGTTCGCCGTCCACGCGCGGACGCTGGAGCAGCTGGACGCCCGTGGCCTGGCCGACGAGCTGATGGAGACCGGGGCGCAGATCGACAACCTGCAGATCTTCGGCAGGCTCAAGGTGGAGATGGGCCAACTCCCCAGCCGCTTCCCCATGGTCCTGATCACCCCTCAGTACAACACCGAGGCCGTGCTCCAGCGCCGCGCCCTGGACGCCGGGGTCACCCTCGTGCGCGGGGCCCACGTCACCGCGCTGCGCCAGGACGCCGTCGGCGTGGAGGTCGACGCGACCGTGGACGGCGGCGCCGTCACCTTCCGGGGCACGTACGCCGTCGGTACCGACGGCGTCCACAGCACCGTGCGCGAGTTGCTGGGCGTTCCGTACCCGGGCGAGTCCGCGATCCAGTCGGTGATGCTCGCCGACGTCCGGCTCGAACGGGAGCCGTCCAGCCTGCTGAACGTCGGCGCGAGCGAGGCCGGCTTCACCTTCATGGCGCCCTACGGCGACGGCTGGTACCGGATCCTCACCTGGGACCGGCACGACCAGCAGCCGGACCGCGCCCCCGTCGACTTCGACCGGCTCTGCCGGGTCACCACGCGCATCCTCGGCGAGGACTTCGGCCCGCACGAGCCGCGCGCGCTCTCCCGGTTCCACAGCGACGAGCGGCAGGCGCCGACCTACCGGGTCGGCCGGGTCTTCCTCGCGGGCGACGCGGCGCACTGCCACTCCCCCGCCGGCGGCCAGGGCATGAACACCGGCCTCCAGGACGCCGCCAACCTCGGCTGGAAGCTGGCCGCCGCGCTGCGCGGCTGGGCCGGGCGGGATCTGCTCGACAGCTACCACGCGGAGCGGCACCCGGTCGGGGCGCACGTCCTGCGCACCTCCGGCGGTCTGCTGCGCCTGTCGATCGGTGACGAACCGGCACTGCGGCTGGCCCGCAGGCTGATGCTGGGCGTCGGCAGCCGACTGCGCCCGCTGACCCGACGCGGCGGGCTGGAGATCTCCGGCATCGGCATCTCCTACCACAAGCAGGCCCCGTCCGGCTCCCACCCGTACGTCGGCACACGCGCCCCCGATCTGGAGCTGTCCCGCGACGCGGAGCATGACGGCAAGGGCCCGTCCCGGCTCTACGAGGCCCTGCGGGAGGGGAAGTTCGTCCTGGTCAGCGCGAACGGCCAGGCATCCGACGACCGCTGGTCGGACCGGCTGCTGCACGTCACCTCGCCGCGGCTGAACCACCGGGTAGTGCTGGTGCGCCCGGACGGATACGTGGCCTGGGCGGCTGACGGCCCGACGCCGCAGCAGATGAGCGCGGGCATCGGTGGATGGCTCGGGGAACCGGCGCCCGTGAGCGACCTACAGGCCTGAGAGTGGACCGAGGCGCCGTCTCAGACAGCTGAGACAGCGTGAGCGCGTCGGCCCGATGCTGCCGCGCGGCATCCGCAGCCGCGCGGCCAGCTCGCCGTAGTCGGTGGTGGGCTCGTCGAGGAGCGCGCCCACCAGCTCCGCGCACCGGGCAGGCAGCAGCGCGACGGCGGCGCGCACCTCCGCGGCACGCTCCCGCGCGAGGACGCGCGCCTCCGGGCAGGTGGCGAGGCGGGGCAGCCGCAGTCCGGCCGGGACCTCGTACTCCGGGAACATGTACACACTGTCCATGCCCGTGCTCATGCCTGTGCTCATGCCTGGACAACGGCCGGTGACGGTGCCTCGGCTGCGGCCTCGGCGGGACCGCCACCCGAACGAGGGCAAACCACAGGAAAGCCAGCGACACTCAGGCGTAATCAAGCGATCAACGGAATGTAACCGGGAGCACGTCGCCCGGTGTACCCGTCGGTAACGGGAGGCGACTAGGATCCTGCGCATCGCGCCCGCGCCAGTTACAGATGACGGAGGAACGGTGTTCTACTGGCTGCTCAAGAGGATCGTGGTCGGCCCCGTGGTCCGCACGCTCTACCGCCCTCGTGTCACCGGGGTGGAGAACATCCCCCTCGACGGCCCCGCCATCATCGCGCCGAACCACCTGTCGTTCTGCGACTCGGTCTTCCTCCCGCTGGCCGCGCCGCGTCAGGTGCACTACGTCGCCAAGGAGGAGTACTTCACCGGCCGCGGCGTCAAGGGCCGGCTGATGGCCTCCTTCTTCCGCGGCGTCGGCGCGGTCCCGGTCGACCGCAGCGGCGGGCGCGCCTCCACGGCCGCGATCGACACGGGCATGCGCGAGCTGGCGGCGGGACGCCTGTTCGGCATCTACCCGGAGGGCACCCGCAGCCCTGACGGCCGGCTCCACCGCGGGCGCACGGGTGTCGCCCACCTCGCGCTCGCGAGCGGCGCGCCGGTCATCCCCGTCGGCCTGGTCGCGACGGACGAGGTCCAGGCCAACGGCAGCATGCGCTGGCGCAGGCCGTTCCGGGCCCGCCCCGAGATCCACTTCGGCAAGCCGCTGACCTTCGACCGGTACGAGGGCATGCAGCGCGACCGCTTCGTGCTGCGGGCGGTGACGGACGAGATCGTCTCCGCGATCCTCGACCTCTCCGGTTAGGAGTACGTGGACATGTACGCCACGAAGGCCAAGCTGCTGGCCGCGAAGGCGGCGAAGTCCGAGACGGAACTGAAGAAGGCCGCCTGACGTCGCACGCGCCCTCGGACGCGGCTCCTGACCGGCGCCGCGTCCGAGGGCGCGTGACAATGGTGCGAGGGGTCCCCGATCCCGGGAGGACCCGATGAGTTCCCATGCGCGAGATGCGCGATTCCTTGCCGCCGCAAGCGCGGTCGCCGCGGGGCTGCTGGTGGTGACCGCCGGTGCCACCGGTGCCGTGGCCGCAGGCTCCGGTTCGGCCGGCCCCTCCGGCCCGCCGCCGATGACGACGTCCTCGGCGGGCGCGACCCCGAGCGGCTCCACCAGCGCCTCAGGTGGCACGACGACCACCGTATGGAAGTTCTACAGCGTCAACACCCTGTCCAACATGTACACGGTCAACGGCCAGCCCATCACGAACCCCAGTACCAGCCCGGCCGTCGGCGACTACTTCATCAGCACGGACAACGACTACGCGGGCACCCAGGCCGGCCACTCCTCCGACGTCTCCGCCACCGACCACATCTTCTGCCTGTTCACCAAGCTGCCGGGGACAGCCACCTGCTCCGCGCAGATCGGCACGAGCCAGGGCATGCTCCTCGCGGACAACTCCGTCCAGAACTTCGCCTCACAGAGCCCGACCATCACCCTCAAGATCACCGGCGGCACCGGCGCCTACCAGGGCGCCACGGGAACCGTGGCGGTCACCTCCATCGCCAACACCAGCAACTCCAACGCGGTGGTGACCTGGTCCAAGTAGCAGCACCACGCACCCCCGGGTACAGCGACGGGCCCCTCGTACGAGGGGCCCGTGCCGCAGCGCCATGTTGCGCAGGGTTGTGGCGGGTTGCGCCGGGGGCGACTACCGCTTGGCGGCGAGCCACTCCTCCTGGAGGGTCAGGTTGGACTTGACCTCTGCCAGTTGGACCGCGACCGCCTCCGGCGCGGTGCCGCCGCGGCCGTCGCGGGCGGCGATCGCGCCGTGGACGGAGAGGACCTCGCGGACGTCCGGGGTCAACGCCGGGCTGATCTCCGCGAACTGCTCGTCCGTCAGATCCCACAGCTCCATGTCGCGCGGTTCGCAGAACTTCACGCAGGCGCCCGCGACCTCGTGCGCCACCCGGAAGGGGACGCCGCGCTTGACGAGCCACTCCGCGATGTCCGTGGCCAGCGAGAAGCCAGCCGGGGCCAGCTCCTCCAGACGCTCCTCGTGGACCGTCAGGGTCGCCATCATCCCGGTGAACGCCGGGAGCAGCACCTCCAGCGTGTCGCAGGAGTCGAAGACCGGCTCCTTGTCCTCCTGGAGGTCCCGGTTGTACGCCAGCGGCAGCGCCTTGAGCGTGGCCAGCAGGCCGGTCAGGTTGCCGATCAGGCGGCCGGACTTGCCCCGGGCCAGCTCGGCGATGTCCGGGTTCTTCTTCTGCGGCATGATCGACGAGCCCGTCGAGAACGCGTCGTGCAGCGTGATGAAGCCGAACTCCTTGGTGTTCCAGATGATCACCTCCTCCGCGATGCGGGAGAGGTTGATGCCGATCATCGCCGTCACGAAGGCGAACTCCGCGACGTAGTCGCGGGAGGCCGTCCCGTCGATGGAGTTGGCCGCCGAGCCGCCCTCGAAGCCGAGCTCCGCCGCGACGTACTGCGGGTCGAGGCCGAGCGAGGAGCCCGCCAGCGCGCCCGAGCCGTACGCCGAGACGGACGTCCGCACGTCCCACTGGCGCAGCCGCTCCGCGTCGCGGCCGAGGGCCTGGACGTGGGCAAGCACGTGGTGGGCGAAGAGGACGGGCTGGGCGTGCTGCAGGTGGGTGCGGCCGGGCATGGCCACGCCCGGGTGGGCCTCGGCGAGGCCCACCAGCGCCTGCTGGAGCTCCAGGATCAGGCCGCCGATGATCCGCGCGTGGTCGCGCAGGTACATCTTGCCCAGCGTGGCGATCTGGTCGTTGCGGGACCGGCCCGCGCGCAGCTTGCCGCCGAGCTCGGGGCCGAGCCGCTCCAGCAGGCCGCGCTCCAGCGCGGTGTGCACGTCCTCGTCGGCGACGGTGCCGGTGAGGACGCCCGACTCGACGTCGGCGAGCAGGGCCGTCAGGCCGTCCAGCATCCGGGTCAGCTCGTCGTCGGTGAGCAGTCCGGCGCGGTGCAGGACCTTGGCGTGGGCCTTGGATCCGGCGATGTCGTACGGCGCGAGCCGCCAGTCGAAGTGCACACTTGCTGAAAGTGCAGCCAGCGCCTCCGACGGACCGTCGGCGAACCGCGCACCCCAGAGCCGGACGTCTTCAGTCTTGGCCATGTCGATCAGCCCTGGAGGTCACGCTTGGCGGCGATCTTCGACGACATGCCGAAGATCTCGATGAAGCCCTTGGACATCGACTGGTCGAAGGTGTCGCCGGTGTCGTAGGTGGCCAGGTTGAAGTCGTAGAGCGACTCGGCGGACTTGCGGCCGTCGACGACGGCCCGGCCGCCGTGCAGGACCATCCGGATGTCGCCGGTGACGGACTGGTTGGCCTCGTTGACGAAGCCGTCCAGGGCGCGCTTGAGCGGGGAGAACCACAGGCCGTCGTAGACCAGCTCGCTCCAGCGCTGCTCCACCTGCCGCTTGTAGCGGGCCAGTTCACGCTCGACGGTGACGTTCTCCAGCGCCTGGTGCGCGGTGATCAGCGCGATCGCGCCCGGAGCCTCGTAGATCTCACGGGACTTGATGCCGACGAGGCGGTCCTCGACCATGTCGAGGCGGCCCACGCCCTGCGCACCGGCCCGCTTGTTGAGCTCCTCGATCGCCTGAAGGACCGTCACCTTCCGTCCGTCGATGGCGACCGGGACGCCCGCCTCGAAGGAGATGACGACGGTGTCGGCGTCGCGGGCGACGGCCGGGTTCTGGGTGTAGTCGTAGACGTCCTCGATCGGCGCGTTCCAGATGTCCTCCAGGAAGCCCGTCTCGACGGCGCGACCGAAGACGTTCTGGTCGATCGAGTAGGGGGACTTCTTGGTGGTCGCGATCGGGAGGTTGTTGGCCTCGGCGAAGGCGATCGCCTTGTCACGGGTCATCGCGTAGTCGCGGACCGGGGCGATGCAGGTGAGCTCGGGCGCCAGGTTGGCGATGCCGACCTCGAAGCGGACCTGGTCGTTGCCCTTGCCGGTGCAGCCGTGGGCGACCGTAGTGGCGCCGTGCTTCTTGGCGGCGGCGGCCAGGTGCTTGACGATGACCGGGCGGGAGAGCGCCGAGACGAGCGGGTACTCGCCCTGGTAGAGGGCGTTGGCCTTGATGGCCGGCAGGCAGTACTCGTCGGCGAACTCGTCGCGGGCGTCCGCGACCTCGGCCTCGACGGCGCCGCAGGCGAGGGCGCGCTCGCGGATGACGTTCAGGTCCTCGCCGCCCTGGCCGACGTCGACGGCGACGGCGATCACCTCGGCGCCGGTCTCCTCGGCGATCCAGCCGATGCAGACGGACGTGTCCAGACCGCCCGAGTAGGCAAGTACGACGCGCTCGGTCACGGCTATCTCCAATCACTCACAGGGCAGACGGGGGCATGCATCCAGGACCGCCGGGGGCGACCACGGAAGCACATGGCGACTACGCGGGCAGAGCCTCGCGGCGCTAGGCATAATTATGCATGCCCCCGTATGAAATTCAAAGCCGCTGCGCAGCGATCCAGTCCGCGATCTCCCCGACCACGACGCCGTCCACATGTCCGGGGACCGCATAGTCCGCCGGCGTGGCCGGGCCGTCCCCCATGAAGAAGAAGTGGTCGGCCCGCTCGTGGACGCTGATGGTCACCCCGCGCCGCCCGTCGAGACCCGCGCGCCAGAGGGCGAGATCGTCGGCGACCGTCACCTGGTAGTCGCGCCCACCCTGCAGCACCAACGCGGGCACGTCCAGCGCGGCGAGGGTCGCGACGGGGTCGTAGCCGCGCAGGTCGAGCCAGTAGGCGCCGGAGAGGCCCAGCGGAAGTTCCGTGCCAGGCGTGTCGGCGGCCAGGTCGGGGCTGTCCACCCGGGCCGCCTCGCGCTCCAGCTCGGCGATGGCCGGCTCCGCCTCCGCTGCCAACCCCGGGGTGAGCGCGGCGATGTGCCGGAAGACGCGCACCGCCGCATGGTTCATCGGAGCCGAGTCGGCGGCGGACAGGACCAGCCCCGCGACGGAGGGCTCCGCAGCGGCGACGCGCGGTGCCACCTTGCCTCCCGCGCTGTGGCCGAGCACGAAGACGTGCGCGGGATCGACGCCAGGGGTCGCCTGCAGCGCACGGACGGCGGCGACGGCGTGCGGAACGTACTCGTCGGCCAGGGTGAATCCAGGGGTGGCGGCGACGCGGTCGGTGTGGACACCGGTCACCTTGTCGAAGCGCAGCGACGCGACGCCGCGGCTCGCCAGCCCCTTGAGCGGCTTGAGCGGCCCGGCGGTCCCGTCCCGATCGAAGGGCCCGGCGCCGGAGAGGAGCACCACGCCCGGGGCGGGCGCGGCGACCCGCGGCAGCGTGAGGACGCCCGCGACGGGGCCGAGTCCGGCGTCGAGGACGACCTCGCGCTCCCCAAAGCGGGCCGGGTCTGCGTAGGAGGGCGGGGCCCACGCGGATTCGCCGCCGCCCGCACCGTCGAGCCGCAGCCCCTGCACCGCACCCTCGGTGTCGATGCCCATCAGCACCGTCAGCCCGCCGTGCCGACCGACCAGCGGGACCCCGACACGGACCAGCCCCGGGCCGATCTCTTCGGTCGTCGGCTCGCCGCGCCGCAGGTCCGCTCCGATCATGCCGATCTCGCTCTCCCACGCCTTGCGCAACCCGCCGGCCGGGAGAGCCACCCGCAGCCGCGGCGCGAACCGCGCCTCGATCGCGGCGAAGTCGCCTCGCATCGCCAGGTCCACGACCGTCAGCCCGACGGCCACCGCTGCTTGCTGTGCTGCCTCCATGAGGTGCCCCCTTCGATTATTCTCACCTTTGCGAAAGGTAGCACACATGAGAGTATCCGACGATGGACTCCCTCGAACTGTTCGCGCATCCGGTCCGCCTGCGCATCATCCACGCCCTGCGCGGCGGGCGGATGCTGACGACCAGTCAGCTGTGCGAGCGAATCCCCGACGCCAGCAAGGCCACGGTGTACCGGCACGTGGACCAGCTCGCGGGCGCGGGCGTGCTGGAGGTCGCCGAGGAGCGTCGCGTCCGCGGCGCGGTCGAGCGCGGCTACCGCCTGCGCCAGGAGAACGCCTCCGTGGACGCCGAAACCCTCGCGTCGCTCACCGCGGACGACCACCGGCATGCGTTCACGGCAGCGATGGCGACGCTGATCGCCGAGTTCAGCGGCTATCTGGACCAGGCCGCAGCCGATCCCGTCGCCGACCTGGTCGGCTACCGGCAGCACGGGATCTGGCTGAGCCTGGAGGAACTGACCACGCTCATCGGCGCGCTCCAGCAGGCGATCGTGCCGCTGCTCGGCAACGAGCCCGCGCCGGAACGCGCGCGCTACCTGCTCAGCCCGATCCTCTTCCCGGTCGAGCAACCGGAGAGTCCCAGCTAGGTGTATTGACCACGAGCGTTGTTGACGGTCCTGGGGGCTTGATCATGACGAAGACCTCCGGTGTGGTGGAGGTGTCTAGGCTTCACCGCACACACG
>NZ_JBGCCR010000057.1:0-22904 GCF_041262485.1 Streptacidiphilus sp. BW17
TACTGCAGGGGGGACCCTGTGGGAGAGTAGGACGCCGCCGAACAATCTTTCCAGTGAAGCCCCCTGACCATGTGTCAGGGGGCTTCACTGCGTTTACGGGCAGGTAGCCTGGACGATGACGAGATCCTAAGCGAGGGGCAGGATCTAGGATCAGCCGACGGCACGTCCCGCACGAACATGGGGAAGGCTCGAATGAGCGCACGGTTCGAAGAACTCGACTGGCAGGAAACGCCGTTGGGTGAGCTTGCACTACGTCGGCGTCGGTATCCCGGATTTGCCGAGCCGGTGTACGAGATCAAGCTCAACGACGACTTCCTGATGTCCAGTCTGTTCACCGTGGCCGAGGAGGAATTGGCCAATCTCGCCCTGGCCGAGCTCTCCGGGCCAGCCGCCCTCGGGTCGGCCGCCCCCGATTCAGTCGCGGCCGGGCGCGAACTCCACGGCGCCGCACGACTCGACGTCGTCGTGGGTGGCCTGGGGCTCGGCTGTACCGCCCTGGCTGCTCTGCGGCACCCTGAGGTGGGCTCCCTACTGGTCGTCGACGCGCTCGACGCGGTCATCGGCTGGCACGAGCGCGGCCTGCTACCCGGTGGAGTGGCCGCGGATCCGCGGTGCCGCCTGGTGCACGGGGACTTCTTCGCAATGATCCAGTCCCCTACAGGACTTGACCCGGCCGACCCGGAGCGGCGCTTCCACGCGATCGTCGTCGACATCGACCATTCGCCGCGCCACCTGCTGCACCCCGGCAGCGCCGGTTTCTACGGGCCGGACGGCCTCCGGTGCGTGGCCGAACGGCTCCACCCGGGAGGGGTGTTCTCGCTCTGGTCGAACGACCCGCCGGACGACGAGTTCCTGGCGGTGCTCGGCCAGGTCTTCACCGGGGTCCGGGCCGTGGTCGTCTCCTTCGCCAACCCGCTTCAGGACCGTGACGCAACCAACACCGTCTACCTCGCCCGCACCCCCGGGGCGGTGCCGCACCACTCGTCGTGACCGAACGGCGCCGGCGGCAGCCGGGGCAGTTGCCCTTACGCCGCCCGGGCGTCGGCGAGGGCCTGGCGCAGGAGAGAGGCCCCGCGCAAGAGAGGGCCGTTGGGGAGATGTTCTCCTCAACGGCCCTCTCTGTGTTGTTGCCTGGTGTCGTGCAGTGCCCGCTACGGCGTCGGAGGTGCGTCCTCGGGGGCTGCAGGAGCAGAATCCTCCGCGGCTGCCTCCTGCCGCGGGCTCGAGGCCTGCGTCGGGACGGTGGGCTCTGCGTGTGGGGCCGTGGGCTGGTGGAGGAGGAAGCCGGCTTCCTCGGCGAGCTGGAGGTCGAGGCTCTCGCGGCGGATGCGGCGGTCGATGTACATCAGCCCCTGGCTCGTCGTCGTCAGCGGCAGGGTGAGCAGGTTGGTCACCGCCGAGACGGGCATGACGAGGGCGAAGTACAGCAGCTCGGCGATCAGCAGTGCACGCAGCTGGTTGGGGTCGTTGGGGTTGCTCGTGGCGACGTTGGAGAAACCGCTCACGGTGCTTGCCCAGAGGGAGAACGGCATGGTGGCGACCGAGCCGACGACGCCGCTGAGCAGCGTGATCAGGAACAGGGTCCCGAACGAACGCCACCACGCGCCCGAGTTGAGACGCCAGGCGCGCTTGATGGCGGTGACGGGACCCGCGCCCTCCAGCATCACCACGCCGGGGAGCGGCATGAGTCGGATCTGCAGGTATACGCCCCAGAGCCCCGCCGGGAAGTAGAGCAGCAGGCCCGCGGCGGCACCGGCGCCCGCGCCCGCCGTGACGCCGACCAGGAAGGCCAGGCCCACAGCGACGATCAAGCCGGCGAACGCCGCGAGCCCCATGAGCAGGGTCGCGCCGAGCAGCCGCCACAGGTGGGGCAGGCCCTCGCGCATGCTCTGCTTGAAGTTGACCCGACGGCCCACGACCGCGTGGCGGAGCGTGGCGACGCTGCCGAGGTTGGCGCTGGTGTAGATCGCCAGGAAGCTGACCAGGATCAGCAACGTCAGCAGCCCGAATGCGACGGCGGCATTGGTGATCTCGCTGGAGCTCGGGTGCCAGCCCTGCGTGTCCGCGTTGTTCTTCGCGTCGACCCAGAAGGTGTGCAGCGGGGACCACTCGGTCGTGCCCAGGATGGCGAAGAGGACGACGCATCCGAGGCCGGTGACGAGCACAGGGCCGTAGACCGCAAGGAAGTTGTAGCGGATCGTCATGAAGATGCCGCTGATGATGTCGCCGATGCTCAGCGGTCGCAGCGGGATCACGCCCGGCTTCGGGGGCGGGGGCACGTGAGCCCAGGGCCCGCCGGGGCCCATGCCCGGCCACTGTCCCGGGGGCGGTCCCATCGGCGGGCCCATGCGGGGGCCGGGCGGCGTTGGCCGGGGCGGCTGCCACCAGCCGCCGTTGCTGCTCATCTCTCTGCGGTCCTTCGTCGTCGTGGCGGTCGCTGCGGTCTGCGCAACCTGCGTGGTGCCGTATGACTCGTCTGACTCGTCCGTATGACGCGTACAGCCGCTGTGGCCGGTACGGCCGGTCGGAGCACCGAGCGTACGGCAGGGGGTTGAGGCCTGGCAGACGCAGTCCGCAGTCCTCAGCTCCCGATGCGGAAACGTTGCGGCATCGCGCCGTCGGCACGGCGTCCGGGCAGGAGCAGAAGTTCGTCCCGACCCAGGCCGATCGACGCGGGGGCCGACCCTGCCTCCGGGAGGACGTGGTTGAGCCCGGCCAGCAGCGCCGTCAGGGCCTGCGGTTCCAGCGGGCCGAGAACGGCGCGGTTGTCGGAGTTCGTCCACAGGCTGTGGACGGCGCGTTCGCCCCAGCGGGCGCGGGCCTGCTCGGGGGAACGCAGCACGGTGAGGGCGTGCAGGCCCATCGGGCCGCCCCTGGCCATCAGTTCGGGCAGTCCGGGGAACGGGGCCACCGCGGCGACGTCGTCGAGGACCCAGAGCAGTGGTGGGTCCATCCGGCCGCTCGCGGAGCGGGTCACTGCCTGGCGAGCGCGCTCGAAGGCATCGTCCACAAGGGCCGTGAGCAGTGGCATCGCGCTGTGGGGCATCCCCGGCACGTTCTCCCGCAGGCGGGTCTCGCCCGCCTGGCCGAGGACGTAGAGGCTGTTGACCTCGCCGGCACGCAGCACCGCGGACGGGTCGAGCGCGGCCGACGGTGAGTCAGGTGTGCACGCCGCCAGGATGTGCAGCTCGCCGACGGACACCAGCGCGGCGCGAATGCGGGCCAGTGCGGCGTCGAGCGCGGGAGAGGGGCGCAGCAGCGCCGCCTGGAGCAGGCCGCCCCAGCCCTCGCCGGAGCGGTGGGCGTCCGTGGTGTTGAGGATCGCCACGGCCTCCTGCCGGGGAGCGCCACCGCCGCCGAAGTTACCGCCGAAGTTGCCGCCGAGTCCGCCGGATGCGCCGCCTGCCGTGCTAGCCCAGCGGGCGACGTGCCGGAACGGGCGGTTGTCGAGTGCGGCGGCATGGAGCCAGCAGCGCAGCAGGGTCTCGGCGAGATCGCGGACGGCCTTCTCCTCGACGTCCGAGGCGTCCGAGGTGGGGCG
Source organism: Streptacidiphilus sp. BW17 (assembly GCF_041262485.1). Taxonomy (NCBI): domain Bacteria; kingdom Bacillati; phylum Actinomycetota; class Actinomycetes; order Kitasatosporales; family Streptomycetaceae; genus Streptacidiphilus; species Streptacidiphilus sp. BW17. Next base: position 3,542 of record NZ_JBGCCR010000057.1, read on the forward strand.
GACGGTCGGCAGCAGCAGGGCGTGGGCCCGGGCGGTGGCGACGACGGGGTCCTCGCAGCCGCTGTGCGGGGCCCAACGGCCGCGCGGGTGCTCGGGATCCTCGGCGCTGATCTGCTGCGGGTCGAACCGCGACGCGCGCCGGTGCGCCGGGCGCTGCTCCCACAGCGCCGGGTCGGCGCCGACGACGATGAGCGGCTGGGTGGCGGCGTCGGCGATCACACCCTGGACGAGGTCCCGTCGTGCCGACGCTGTCGCCTCGGGCGCGAAGACGCACGTCGTGCCCGCAGGCAGCGTGAACGGTGCGACGGCCTCGCCGACGTACCAGGGACGCGGCAGCGTCGGGCTTGCAGCTATACCCGTGCCCGGAGGCGGAGTGACGGGGGAGGCGGTGACGGGCGAACTGGTGACGTGCTGCTGCTCCGGGGCGACGGACGGCGCCATCGCCGCAGGCTCGTCGTCCGCCTGACGGGGGAACGCCGCCTCCGGCGCGGTCCCAGCGAAGGCCGTAGCCGTGGCCGAAGCACCCGCAGTCGCCGAAGCACTCACAGCACCCGCACCCGCAGCCGCCGCCGCGACGGCGGCGCGGCGGCGGGCGCGGGTCGTGGCGACGGCGATCAGCACGGCCAGGGCCAGGGCGAGCATCGCGAAGAACGTCAGCCAGAAGACCAGCGCGGACGGCAGTGTCGAGGGCGTGGTCGTCGGCCACGCGCCCGGCAGGTCGTTCGGGTCGGTGGCGAGATGGCGGATCGCCCCGGCGGTCGACAGGAAGGGGAGCGGGCGCGGGAAGTGACCGTGGTCCAGCAGACCGCCGAGACCGGTCGCGGCCCAGAACAGCGCCGTCGTCCCGAGCAGGAAGGCCAGCAGCCCGACGATCGCCCCGTCCGGGATGCCGCCGCGCCGTGGCCCCGCGCCCGGCTGTCCGCCAGGCCCCGCACCACGGTCAGGCCCCGCACCACGGCCACGCCCTGCACCACCGGCAGGCCCCGGCCCGGCGCCCTGTGGGCCCACACCCCTGCCCCAACCCGTGCCTGGGCGTGCGTCAGGACCGGGTCGACCACCCGGGCCCTGGGCCTGACGATCCTGACGACGGGGCGAGGAACCGCGCGGGGCCGACCAGGACATCACGCGGCCGGGTCGTCGGCGAGTTGCTGGGAGGCGCGGGTGCGCTCCGCGATGGCGTCCTCCGTCATGGCCCGGTCCGTGTAGACGAGCGGGCGTTCCTGCTCGGTGATGATGTGCTTCACCACCTGGACGTTACCGTTGACGTCCCAGACCGCGATGCCGGGCGACAGGGTGGGAATGATCTCCACCGCCCAGCGCGGCAGGCCCAGCACCCTGCCGGTGGCCCGCGCCTCGTCGGCCTTCTGCATGTAGATGGTCCTGGTGGAGGCCATCTTGAGGATCGCCGAGGCCTCCTTCGCCGCCGCGCCGTCGACCACGTCGGAGAGGTGGTGGACGACCGCGACGAAGGACAGCCCGAGTCGGCGTCCGAACTTGAGCAGACGCTGGAACAGCTGGGCCACGAACGGGGAGTTGATGATGTGCCAGGCCTCCTCGACCAGGAAGATGCGCTTCCTGCGGTCCGGCCTGATCCAGGTGTGCTCCAGCCAGACGCCGACGATGGCCATCAGGATCGGCATGGCGATCGAGTTGCGGTCGATGTGCGAGAGGTCGAAGACGATCAGCGGCGCGTCCAGGTCGATGCCGGTCGTGGTCGGACCGTCGAACATGCCGCGCAGGTCACCGTCGACCAGGCGGTCCAGGACCAGGGCGACGTCCAGGCCCCAGGTCTGGATCTCGTCCAGGGAGACGCCGAGCGCGTCGATGGAGTCGGTGTTGGGAGTGCGCAGCGCGTCGATGATGTCGCCGAGCACCGGCTGACGCTCCGTCACCGTGGCGATGACGTGCGCATGCGCGGCCTTGAGGGCGAAGCCGGCCCGCTCCTCGATGCCGCGGCCCATCGCCACCTCGATGATGGTGCGCAGCAGCGCCAGCTGGCCGGTCTGGGTGATGGCGGGGTCGAGCGGGTTGAGCTTGACGCCGCCGTTCAGCGCGGCCTGCGGGTCGAGCCGGACCGGCGTTATCCCCAGCGCATTGGCGATCAGGTTCCACTCGCCGACGCCGTCTTCACCCTGGGCGTCCAGCACCACGACCTGCCGGTCGCGGAAGCGCAGCTGCCGCAGCACGTAGGTCTTCTCCAGCGCGGACTTGCCGTTGCCGGACTCACCCAGCACCAGCCAGTGCGGCGCGGGCAGCTGCTGGCCGTAGAGCTGGAACGGGTCGTAGACGTAGCCCTTGCCGCTGTAGACCTCGCGGCCGATGATCACGCCGGAGTCCCCCAGGCCGGGCGCGGCCGTCGGCAGGTAGACGGCCTGGGCCTGGCCGGTGGAGGTGCGCACGGGAAGCCGGGTCGTCTCGGCCTTGCCGAAGAGAAAGCTGGTGAACCCCTCGGTGATACCTCCGAGCGGTGCTGCCATGGCCGGCCTCCAGTGGATCGGTGGATCGTCGGTACGTAGGGGGTCAGCGGGTGGTCAGCGGCGGATGCCGGTGGCGAAGGGGAGTGTGTTGACGAAGGCCCGGTGGTGTTCCCGGTCGCACCATTCCAGCTTGAGGAAGCTCTTGCCGGAAGAGGCGCGAATGGTGCGCTTGTCGCGCGCCAGCGCCTCGGGAGAGCGCGAACTGACGGTGATGTAGCCGACCAGGTTCACCCCCGCCGCGCCGGAGGCGAGGTCGTCGCCGCGCTGGTCGACGCGGCCGGTATGGGCCAGGTCGCGCGGGTCGACGGTGCGGTTCATCTTGGCGGCGCGGCTGGCCTCCGCCTCGTCGTTGGTCTTCTCGGTGAGCATCCGTTCGATGGCGACGTCGGTGGGTTCGAGGTCCATGCAGACGGCGACGGTGCGGATCACGTCCGGGGTGTGCACCAGCAGCGGGGCCAGGAAGTTGACGCCGACGGGGGTCAGCGGCCACTCCTTGATCCACGCGGTGGCGTGGCACCACGGCTCGCGGGTTGCCGACTCGCGGGTCTTGGCCTGCAGGTAGTTGGCGTGGGTGGCGTCCAGCTCGGCCGGCCAGGCGTTGCGGCGGGACATGGCCTGGATGTGGTCGATCTGGTGGTCCGGGTCGTACATGGAGTGCAGCAGCGAGGCGAGACGCGCCTGCCCGAGCGGCTGGCGGACCCGGATGTCTGCTTCGGCGAGCCGAGCGCAGATGTCGGTCAGTTCGCGCGCCATCACCGAGGCCAGGCCCTCGTCGCCGCGGGCGCGGGCGTGCGAGGTGCGGCCCATCGCCTGCGCCTCGGCGGCCAGGTCGCGGGTGTAGGGCATGCAGGCGACCAGGTAGGCGCGGTGCTGCTCGGACGAGGTGGAGACCATCGCCTGGAGCTGGTCGTACGAGGACTTGAGCCACTCCGGCGACTGGTCGTCGCCGCGCCGGGCCACGTCCTTGGCGTGCGCGTCCGGGTCGGCGGGAAGGGTGCGGGCCAGCATCTGCAGCCGTGTCACGAAGCCGTCGCCGTTGGCGACGTGGCGCAGCAGCGTGCCGAACCGTTCCACCAGGGCTTCCTGGTCCTCGCTGTCCCGCAGGCCGACGCCGGGGCCCTCGATCTCGATCGCGGCGGTGACGGTGCGCCGGTCCAGGTGGAGCAGCACGGACACCTCGTCCGGGCCGAAGGGTGCCGTCAGCCAGCGGATCCGGCCGATGCCCGGCGGCGGGCCGACCTCGACCTCGCCGCCTGCCAGCCGCGTGCCGGCCTCCATCGCCCCGGAGCGGTAGACCGCGCCGGGGGAGCGGGTCATCCGCTTGTAGGTGCGGTTGATCTCGGCCCACTTGTAGAACGTCCGCTTGCGGTAGGGGAGGTAGACGACCGCGAACCCGAGCATCGGGAAGCCGATCAGCCCGATCAGCCGGATCGGCAGGACGGGCACGAGGATGCCCCACATCATGCCGAGGAAGGCGCAGAAGATGATCAGAAAGACCTCGCCGCCGTCGCGGTTCCGTCCGATCACCGCACTGGGCTTGGCCTTGCCGATGAGATAGGTGCGCCGGTACTGCCCGACGGGTGGGGTGGACACGTCTAGCTCCCGCCTCCCTTCGCGAACGTGCTGGTGGTGCCGTTGCCGCTGTTGCCCCCGGTGCCACTGGCCCGAGCCGTCTGGTCGGGCCCGCCGCCCTGCTGCGGCGGCGCGGTCCGCGTCGCGTGCGCGGCGATGCCGGGCGAGACGCCCGCCGAGTCGCCCCGGCTTCCGCCGCCTCCGCCGCCCTCGCCGTCACGGCCCGCGTGGGTGTTGATGCCCTGCTTCATGAAGTTGGCCGGTCCGTTGACCACCGCGCGCCCGGCGCTGACCGCCTGGGCGCGGGCCTGGCGCATGGCGACCATGTCGTCGCCGAAGCCGGGCACGAAGCGGTAGATCACCGAGCTGGCGAAGATGGAGAGGGCCAGGATCGCCACACCCGAGGTGACCGTCGAGAACGCGTCGTTGGCCCCGGCGGAGGACGCGATCGCTCCCGCCAGGCCGAGCACTATGACGATGATCGGTTTGATCAGGATGATCGCGATCATCAGCCCGGCCCAGCGCCGGACGTGCTTCCACATCTGCTTGTCGACCAGCCCGGCGTAGACGACCGTCCCGAGCAGCGCCCCGATGTAGAGCATCGCGGTACGGATCCACATCTCCAGCCACACGACGGTGGCGGCGAGGATCGCGATCAGCGAGACGAAGACCAGGATGATGGGCCCGCCGCCGATCTTCCCTGAGGTGAGGGTGTCGGCGAAGGTCCCGAGGTAGGTGGCGGTGTCCGTTTTCGTCCCGGCGGCGATGCCCTCGGTCAGCCCGTCGGTGGCGCTGACGACGGTGTAGAGGATCAGCGGCGTGAAGGCCGAGGCGATGACGGTCAGCCAGAGAAACCCGATCGCCTCCCCGAACGCGGTCGTCAGCGGGACGCCACGCACGGCCCGCTTGGTGATCGCCAGCAGCCAGAGCAGCAGGGTGAGGAAGGTCGCGGCGGCGAAGACGATCGCGTACTGCTGGAGGAACGCGGGGTTGGTGAAGTCGACGTTTGACGTCTTGTCGATCCCGGCCGACAGCTGCCGCACGATCCACGCGGCGGCGCTGGCACAGCTGTTCGCCAGCGACTGGACGGGGTCGAGGGATCCGGTCAGGCCGCCGCCGGTGGGGGTGTTGGTGTTCTGGCCCTGCTCGCACATCTGCTTAGCGAGGCCGAAGAGCCCGTTACAGGAGGATGCAGGTGAGGCCGACGGAGACGGCACCGGTGAGGTGCTCGGACCGGGGGCAGCGAACGCAGTCCCGGTCAGCAGCAGGAACTGGAGGCCCGTCATGGCCGTCGCCAGTGGAATCACCCTGCGGAGGTCAACGTGCATAGCGGAAGCCTCCGAACTGCGAGACGGCGTTGGCGATCGATCCGTAGCTGGACACAGCCTGTTGGTCACCGATGGGAGTGGGACCGTCCACCTGGGAGAAGCCGGTGACCTTCCAGTCGCCGTCGGACCAGTGGAGCGTCAGCGTCAGGGTGTACCAGTACTCGGTCACTGGACGGGTCGAGCCCTGGCCTGCGAGACCACCGATCGAGGTGTTCCAGATGTCGACCGTGGCGGTGTCCGCGCTGTAGCTGTCGACCTTGGTGCCCACCGGAACAGTTCGGGACACGAAGGTCAGCCCGGCCGGAGCCTGACCGTTGGTCAGTCCGATCTGGGATGCTTCTGCGTCGTAGGACTTGTCGAAGCGTGCGTTCAGACCGCCCTGAGCGGTCGGGTCGGCGACCGTCGCCACTATCGCGTGCCGACTCGCGGTCGCGTACATCTCGCTCGACCCCAGCGCCACGCTGTAGTTCGCCGCCGCGCTCTGCGCGCCCTCGCTGGTGTGCGGGTACTGGACGCCGATGCCGTTCTGCGTGGTCGTCACCGGCTGGGTGCCCGTCGGGGCTGTCGCCGAGGCGCTCGCGCCGGGGCCCGGGCCGGCGTCGTTGGAGGTGCCGTTGCCGCCGCCGCTGTTCGCACTGCCGTTCGTGCGGTTGATCACCGCCACGGCGACGACCATCAGGAAGACGACCACGAACACGGCCGCCAACGTCTTCAGTCGTCGCAAACCGGACGCCTGAGGCGCCGTCGGCTGCTCGCTGGCCGGGAGGCGGGTACGCGTGTGCGGCTGGTCGTCGGAGAACGACACGGCGGCCCCCTTGGGACGAGGGTGGGCGGGCAGGCGGGCAGACGTCGCACACCCCGGAGGGGCGTGCGTCAACTCTGACACTCGGACGGTGACCCGTGGGCGGGGATTCACCGAACCGGGCCAGAACCGGGCTGGTCAGCTCGGGCGGTCAGTTCAGGCTTGGACGCGGATGCAACCCAGCCCTGGCACTGGGTGACGAAAGCAGACGGGTAATCAGATCGCCATCCCATACACAATGGTGAAGAGCGTGCCGAGGGAACCGATGATGAACACGCCGGTCAGGCCGGCGATGATCAGCCCTTTGCCCTGTTCCGCGCTGAATGTGTCGCGCAGCGCCGTCGCGCCGATGCGCTGTTTGGCCGCGCCCCAGATGGCGATGGCAAGACACGCCAGAATGGCGACCGCCATCACGACCTCGACCATCGTCCGGGCCTGGTTGCCCAGATTGGCGAACGGCCCCCAGTTGGGCGCGATGCCGCCGATGATGGTGTTGATGTCACCCTTGCTCGCACTGAGATACAACGCAACCACCCACCTGATCATCATTCAAAGCCCAACGCTCGGCCGTGGCGAAGGGCCCAGTCCTATTCTTGGCCAGATCCGATGTCGACTTGGCCACTTTCGGAAGGTTCTCTCCCGAGGCGCGCGTCACAGCTGACACGATGGGGGTCCGCAGGACCGGGCGAAACCCCATGTGCATCACACATTCGACCCTACCGCTAACTCTCCGTGTCGCCGGTGATTGCGTTCGGCAATGCTCCTGCGGACACTGTCCGAAAGCGTTCGCCCGTACGTGCACCGCTCGTCCCGTTCGATCCATACGTCTCGGAGGGCCCTGATGGCGGCGTCGCGCAGGATCGCGCTGGCCGGCGGTGGCATCGTCCTGGTCCTCGGACTGATGATGACATTGATCGTCGTCGGAACGCTTGCCGCGGCCGGATCGCTCAACCAGGCCGCGGCGCAGGGTGCGCTCTCCCTGGCGCCGGGGACGGTGCCCACCGCCTACACGGGGCTGATCCAGCAATGGGGCAATCTCTGCCCCGAACTGACGCCCCCTCTGCTTGCCGCCCAGCTCTACCAGGAGAGCGGTTTCAGTCCGAGTGCGGTCAGTCCGGTCGGTGCGCAGGGGATAGCGCAGTTCATGCCGGGCACCTGGAAGATCTACGGCATCGACCCCACTCACACACAGACGCCGAGTGTCTGGGACCCGCAGGACGCGATCCCCTCCGCCGCCTCCTACGACTGCCAACTGGCCAAGGACACCGCCAACGTCCCGGGTGACCACCAGTCGAACATGCTCGCGGCCTACAACGCCGGTCCGTACGCGGTGATCAGCGCGGGCGGCGTGCCGTCGATCACGGAGACGCAGAACTACGTCACCAACATCAAGCGGCTCGCGCAGACCTTCACCGCGGTGACCACCGTCGCCTTCTCCTACCAGGCCGCGGGCGCGATCTACTTCGCGCAGACCAAGCTGGGGACGCCCTACCTCTGGGGCGGCGAGGGCCTCGCCTCGCAGGGCTACCGGTTCGACTGCAGCGGGCTCACCCAGGCCGCCTACGCCAGCGTCGGCATCACGCTGCCGCGCGTCGCCGCCGACCAGTGGTACGCGGGCCCGCATCCGAGCCGCAGTCAGCTCCAGCCGGGCGACCTGGTCTTCTTCGCCACCGACCCGCACGACCCGGCGACCATCCACCACGTCGGCATCTACGTCGGCGGCGGCTACATGATCAACGCCCCGCACACGGGCGCGGTCATCCGCTACGACTCCATCGACGCCGAGGGCGACTACTTCGGCGCCACCCGGGTCACCAGCGGCGGCGCGGGTGCCCTCCCGACCGTCCAGCCGAACGGCACCATCGCCAACGGCCAGTGAGGGGCGGAGGCACTGCGGCGCGCGGATCGCCACATGCGCGCGACACACCGCGTATCGCTTGTGCGCTTCTCGTGAGCGAAGCGCAACATTCCGATAACTTCCGTGCCAGGCGGAACACTTTGGGGCATTCGCTCCGTTGTGCCCGCTGTCAAACGAGCACACTTGACCTTGGTGCAACGACGCAACGGGGGTTGCTCGACGGCTTCTTGTGTGCGCGTGACAGCGGAGGTGCGGGGTGGGCTCGCAACTGGCGGACGGACCCGGTGGGAATGTCGACTGGTCCGTCGTCCATTGGGTGAACGGCCTTGCGGAGCACCTTCCGCACGGGGTGGACAGCGCGCTGGCGTATCTCGGCGAGTACGGGGTTCCGTTCGCGTCCGTGCTGCTGCTTCTGGGCGCGTGGCTGACGGCGCGTCGGGAGCAGAGTGCGCCTGCGGGCGTCGCCGGGGTGCTGTGGGCGGGGCTCGCGGCCGGGTTGGCGCTGCTGATGAACATTCCGGTGCGGGAGATGGTCGAGAGACCGAGACCGTTCGTCGACCACCCCGGACAGATCGACCTGCTGCTCAAGCACCAGTCCAACGGCTCGTTCGCCAGTGACCACGCGACCTTCATCATGGCCGTCGCGATCGGCCTCTTCCTGGTCAACCGCCGGTACGGCCTGATCGGCATCGGGCTGGCCGCGATCGAGGGCTTCCTCCGCATGTTCGCGGGGGTCCACTACCCCTCCGACATCCTGGGCGGCTACGCCCTCGGCACCGCCGTCGTGCTGCTGCTGGCGCCGATCGCCATGGCGGTGCTCACCCCCTTCGTGCAGGCGCTGACGCGCACGGCGCTCGCGCCGCTCGTCCGCGCTCCGGCGCGCGCCTCCCGGCGCGGACGCGGCCCGGCCGTCCACCCGGTCGGCCCGGGCGACGGCCCCGGCAGCGACCCCGAGCGACCCGACCAGGACCTCGCCGCCTGAGCCCGCCTGACCCGCCTGAGGCCGGGCCGGAGCCTGCCCGAGCCCGCCTGACGCGTCCCCGGCTCGCCCGCTTACGCGAGCGGTACGCCCTGCGGGAAGCGGAACAGCCCCGTCGGGTCGTACGTGCGCTTGACCTGCCGCAGGCGGGTCGCGTTGACGCCGTAGTAGGCCTGCTCCCAGTTGCGCAGGTGCGGGTCGATGTAGTTCTGGTACGCCTCCCCGCTCGCGTACGGGCGCAGGCCGACCCAGGTGTCGTCCAGCCAGGTCCAGCTGGCCGCAGCCGCGCTGCTGCCGCTGGTGTAGTCGGCGGTGTACTGCGCCATGAAGAGGCCGTCCCGGTGCACGAACGCGGTGCTCTGCGCGCCGACGCGGTTGATCGCCCCGCCGAGCGCGTCGAACGCGACGGCCGCCTGGCCCCCGGCCGGCGCCATCTGCGGATAGCGCGCCACGGCGTCGACCACGGCGGCGGCACCCGCTCCGCTGAGACGGCGCGTGTAGATGTCCGACCGCGCCCCGTAGTTGGACCGGCTGACGGTCCCCGCCGGGTTGTGGCCGGGCAGCTGGCCGTGCACGTGCGCCCGCGCGATCGACTCGCCCGCGACCCCGCCCATGATCTGCATGGTCGTCAGGTAGGAGGCGCTGTGCAGCGACAGGCTCGACGGGCGGACCGTCAGCTGGTCCACCAGGTTGCCGAGTTCGGTCCGCGAGCCGCCGAGCAGGTTCACCGTGGAGCTGATGCTGAGCCTGCCGTCCGCGTCGGCGACCAGGTGCAGGTTGGACCAGAGCGCGTCGGGCGCGGTCGGCGCCCAGGACTGCCAGGCCTCGATCACCGCGGCGGCCCGGGACCACGGCCAGGAGAGGAAGCCGTAGGCGCAGTCGTCCGCCGGGTGCGTCCGGAAGTCCAGCCGGGTCACCACACCGAAGTTGCCGCCGCCCGCGCCGCGCAGCGCCCAGAACAGGTCCGCGTCGCTGCTCGCGTTGACCTCGCGGATCCGGCCGTCGGGGGTGACGATCTCCGCGCCGACCAGGTTGTCCGTCGTCAGCCCGTTGGCCCGCCCGGTGACCCCGACGCCGCCGCCGAGCGCGAGCCCGCTGACGCCCACGGTGGGGCACGACCCGGCGGGTATCGTCCGCCCGTACGAGGCGAGGCCGTTGTAGACGTCGAACAGCCGCGCTCCCGCGCCGATGCTGCCGTTGGACGAGACGCTGTTGAGCCGGCCCACGTCGAGCACCAGGCCGTTGCTGACGGTGGACCACCCGGCGTAGCTGTGACCGCCGTTCCGCGGCACGATCGGCACCCGGTAGCGCCGGGCGAACGCGAGGCAGGTGGCGACGTCCTGCGCGGACGCGACGTACGCGACCGCGGCGGGCCGCACGGCGTCGTACTGCGGCTGGAACAGCTCGACGGCTTCGCCGTAGCGCGAGTCCCCGGGCCGGATCAGCGTCCCGCTGAGGTCCTTGGCGAGCGCGGTCCAGTTCGCGGCGGCGGAGGTGGACAGCGGCGAGCCGGAGACACTGGTCGCACCCACGGAGGGCGCGGAGGCGCCGGTGAAACCCGTGGCACCGGCCTGCGGTGTCTTGGTGCCACTGCAGGCGGCGAGCCCGGCGCCCGCGGCAAGCGCGCCGCCGACCCGGAGGAGAGTACGGCGGCTGGTCCCGTTGTCGCCCATGCTGTTCCTTCTACCTGCCGGCGGTGAGGTTACGCGCTAGTAGACGACAGTCCACCCGAATCAGTTGCATGTGGGGCCCGCACCGCAGACGGGACGTGCAAGTGACCCCCGTGCCCAAGGTCTACGCGTCAGCCTCGTGCTGCGCAGCATCCCTGCGGGCCTTGTCGCGTGAGCGCCGCGCCGGCGCGTACCAGCCGCAGCTGCAGTGGGCGACGGCGAACGCACCCTTCTCCGTGACGGACGTCTCGTGCGAGCTCGCGTGCTGCGTCGGGATGGCCGGACCCGTCGTGTTGGTCACCCGACAACGGTAACCCGGACGGCCGTAACCGCCCTCCCCCCTCCTCGTTGTTCACAGCGCACACGCACGCGTGTCCAGGAGGACTCCTATGTCTCGCTCACCCCGCGCCCCCCGCGCCCCCCGCGCGGCCCTCGCCGTCACCGCTGCCGCCCTCGTCGTGGTGAGCCTGAGCGCCTGCTCGGGCAGCAGCAGCGCCACCGGCGCCAGCAGTGACGCGCAGACGTTCAACCCCATGGCCGACCGCCTGGCCGGCGACCCGCTGACGGCGGTCCGCGCCGCAGCGGACATCACGGGCCACAACGGCTTCCTCAAGGACACCACCACGCTCCACACCGCCTCCGCGTCCAAGCAGATGACGCTGCACGGCACGGGCGCGTACGACTACGCCGACCACCTCGGCAAGCTCTCGGTCGACGTCCCGCCGGGGGCGGGCACCAGCGCCACGGGGCAGTTGAACGAGGTGACCAGCCCCGGCATCGTCTACATGCAGAACAGTGGCGCCAAGGTCCCGAAGGGAAAGTGGATCAAGCTCGGGGTGCAGCAGCTCGGCGACGGCAACCTCGTCTCCTCCGGCGCCACCGACCCGGCCAGCGCCTCGGACGCGCTGCGCGGGGCCCAGACGGCGACGCTCGTGGGCACCTCCACCGTCGACGGCGTAGTCCTCAAGCACTACAAGGGCACGCTCGACCTCTCCGAGGCGGCCAAGGCGACGGGCGGCCCGGGCGGCACGGGGCTCGACGTCGCCGCGCACACCTTCACCGTGAAGAAGGTCCCCTACGACGTCTGGCTGGACGCGCACGGGCGGATCGCCAAGGTGGTCGAGGTCTTCACGTTCTCGCAGGTCCCGGGCTCGACGGTGGCCAAGGACCAGGTCCAGGTCACCTCGACGAGCGTCTTCTCGGACTTCGGCACCCCGGTCGCGATCGCCGTCCCGGCGGACCAGGACATCGTCGGTCCGAGCGCCGCGCCCTCGGGCAAGTAGCGCAGCTCCGGGTCGGCCGCAAGCCTGCCGGCGGGTGGTAGCCGCAAAATGGCCCAGACGTGCCATGCATGTCCGGCACGGGCTGCCTACTCTGTAAAGAGTTGACTACCCGTTCGTTTTTTCCGGCTCCCGGCTCCCAGCCAGGAGAGGAGGTGGCGTGTGGCCGCAGACGACCCGGTCGCGCTGGCGGAGATCGAGATGTACGGCGACCTCATGATCGCCGCCGCCGCCACGTCCCGCTCGAAACTCCCGCTGGACCGCATCGACACCATCCTCCGCGTCGAACGGGATCCGAACCGGCCACGCGTGCCGCAACAGCGCGTCAGTGACGAGGACGTGCCCGACGCGTAGGGGCCGGCAGCTCGGGGCCGCAGCAGGCGTTCAGGACCGCAGCAGGCGCGAGATCGCCGCGGTCGCCTCGGCGACCTTGTCGTCGGCCTCCGGGCCGCCCTTCTCCATCGCGTCCGCGACGCAGTGACGCAGGTGCTCCTCCAACAGGCTGAGCGCGAAGGACTGGAGCGCCTTCGTGCTCGCGGAGACCTGGGTGAGGATGTCGATGCAGTAGGTGTCGTTCTCGACCATGCGCTGCAGCCCGCGGATCTGTCCTTCGATCCGGCGCAGTCGCTTGATGTGGTCGTCCCTGCGGGCGCTGTACCCGTGCGGGCCGGTGTGGCCCTCGGTGCCCGCCACGTTGTCCGCGTCCACGACGTCCATACCCCCCATGGTAGAGGGACGTGTCCGCAAGCGGTCACGGCTGGATATCGAATCCCGTGCTTTGAATCCAAAGTGTGCGGCGGCGCGTGAGGCTTATTACGTTTCGGCGTGTCACCTCTACGTACGGAAGGATGATTCCAGGTACTCCGTGTCGGCCGTTGCACCCCGGTGTGCGCAATGTCCGGGCGCAGCGCCTAGCATCGCTACGTCCGCCCCTGTACTTCGGAGACTTTTGTGCGCATTCGTCTGACCCCCCGGGAGACGAGCTTCTATGACTTGTTCGCCGCCTCGGCGAACAACCTCGTCACCGGTTCCAAGCTGCTCCTGGAGCTGCTCGGCGCAGATGTCGCCGCACGGTCGGAGATCGCCGACCGGATGCGCGCAGCCGAGCACGCGGGAGACGAGGCGACCCACACGATCTTCCATCAGCTCAACTCCTCCTTCATCACGCCTTTCGACCGTGAGGACATCTACAACTTGGCGTCCTCTCTGGACGACATCATGGATTACATGGAGGAGGCGGTCGATCTTGTGGTCCTCTACGAGATCGACACCCTGCCCAAGGGCGTGGAGCAGCAGATCGAGGTGCTGGCTCGGGCGGCCGACCTGACCGCGGCGGCGATGCCGAACCTGCGGACGATGGACAACATGACCGAGTTCTGGATCGAGATCAACCGCCTCGAGAACCAGGCCGACCAGATCCACCGCAAGCTGCTGGCCCACCTCTTCGGCGGCCAGTACGAGGCGATCGAGGTCCTCAAGCTCAAGCAGATCGTCGACGTCCTCGAAGAGGCTGCCGACGCGTTCGAACATGTGGCGAACACGGTGGAGACCATCGCCGTCAAGGAGTCCTGAACCGCACGTGGACATCTTCGGACTGGTACTGGTCGTCGCCGTCGCCTTCGGCTTCGCCTACACCAACGGCTTCCACGACTCGGCCAACGCGATCGCGACCTCGGTCTCGACGCGCGCGCTGACGCCGAAGGCGGCCCTGCTGATGGCAGCGGTCATGAACCTCCTCGGCGCCTTCCTCGGGGAGGGCGTCGCACAGACCGTCAGCAAGGGCATCATCGCCACTCCCAGTGGCAGTCACGGCATGGTCATCCTCTGGTCGGCCCTGATCGGGGCGATCGCCTGGAACCTGGTGACCTGGTACTTCGGCCTACCGTCCTCGTCCACCCACGCCCTCTTCGGCGGCATGGTCGGCGCGGCGCTGGCGGGCGGCACCGACGTGTACTGGATGGGCCTGTGGGAGAAGGTCATCCTGCCGATGATCACCTCTCCGATCGCGGGCCTGATCCTGGGCTTCGCGCTGATGGTGGCCATTCTGTGGATCTTCCGCAGGTCCAACCCGCACCGGTCCAAGCGCGGCTTCCGGGTGGCGCAGACCGTCTCCGCGGCGGCGATGGCCCTGGGCCACGGCCTCCAGGACACCCAGAAGACGATGGGTGTGGTGGTGATGGCGCTGACCATCTCCGGCCACTACTCCGGGAGCAACATCCCCACCTGGGTCAAGATCAGCACGGCCCTGGTCATGGCGCTGGGCACCTGGGCGGGCGGCTGGCGCATCATGCGCACCCTCGGCCGCCGGATCATCGAGCTCGACCCCCCGCAGGGTTTCGCCGCCGAGTCGGTCTCGTCGCTGGTCCTCTACGTGACGGCGTACGTCTACAAGGTCCCGGTCTCCACCACCCACGTGATCACCTCCGCGATCATGGGCGTCGGCGCGACGAAGCGGGTGCGCGCGGTGCGCTGGGGGGTGGCCAAGGACATCGTCCTGGGCTGGTTCATCACCCTCCCCGCGGCGGGGCTGGTCGCTGCGCTCGTCTACTGGATCAGCTGGGCCGTCGTCAGCTGACCGGTGGTTGCCCCCTGGACAGTGGACGGACCGTGCCTGGTCCCCGCCGCCGAAACGCAGAAAGGGCCCCGCATCCTGGTGCGTAAGCAGGATGCGGGGCCCTTCTCTTGCTACCCCCGCGGCGGCACCGCCTAGTAGCGCCGCGGAGGAGTCACTGTGCGGCTGACCCGCTCAGCCGAAGCGGCCGGAGATGTAGTCCTCGGTCGCCTGGACGCTCGGGTTGGAGAAGATCTTCTCCGTCGAGTCGATCTCGATCAGCCGGCCCGGCTGGCCCACGCCCGCCAGGTTGAAGAACGCCGTCCGGTCACTCACACGCGCAGCCTGCTGCATGTTGTGGGTGACGATGACGATCGTGTACTGCTCCTTGAGCTGGCCGATCAGGTCCTCGATGGCCAGGGTCGAGATCGGGTCCAGGGCCGAGCAGGGCTCGTCCATCAGCAGGACCTGCGGCTCGACCGCGATCGCGCGGGCGATGCAGAGACGCTGCTGCTGACCGCCGGAGAGGCCCGCGCCCGGCTTGTCGAGGCGGTCCTTGACCTCGTTCCACAGGTTCGCGCCGCGCAGGGAGCGCTCGACGGCCTCGTCGACGACCTTCCTGTTGCGGATGCCGTTCAGCTTGAGGCCGGCAGCCACGTTCTCCTTGATGGACATGGTCGGGAACGGGTTCGGCCGCTGGAAGACCATGCCGACGGTGCGCCGCACGGCGACCGGGTCGACGCCGGAACCGTACAGGTTCTCGTCGTCGAGCATCACCTTGCCCTCGACGCGGGCGCCGGGGATCACCTCGTGCATGCGGTTGAGGGTCCGCAGGAAGGTCGACTTCCCGCAGCCGGAGGGGCCGATGAAGGCGGTCACCGAGCGGGGCTCGACCACCATGGAGATGTCCTCAACGGCCCGGAAGCTGCCGTAGTACGCGTTCAGTCCGCTGACGTCGATGCGCTTGGCCATGATCGTGCTCTGTCTCTCTCGTTCGAATGAAGTCTGGGGCGGCGAAGCGATCGCCGTCAGCGTCCGGCCTTCGGGGCCTTCCAGCGCGCGATGAGGCGCGCCGCAAGGTTCAGGATCATCACGAAGGCGATCAGCACCAGGGCACCGGCCCAGGCACGGGACTGGGAGGCGTTCGTACCGAGGGCGTACTGCTGGTAGACGAACAGCGGCAGCGACGACTGCGGCCCGCTGAACGGGTTGGCGTTGATCGCGTCCGCGCCGAAGACCAGCAGCAGGATCGGAGCCGTCTCACCGGTGATGCGCGCGACGGCGAGCATCAGGCCGGTGGTGATGCCACCGAGCGCGGTGGGCAGCACGACCCGGAGGATGGTGAGCCACTTTGGCACACCGAGGGCCAGGCTGGCCTCGCGCAGCGAGCTCGGTACCAGCTTGAGCATCTCCTCGGTGGAGCGGACGACGACCGGAAGCATCAGGATCGCGAGCGCGATGCTTCCGGCGAAGCCGGAGAAGGAGAAGCCCAGCAGGATGATCCAGAACGAGAGAACGAACAGACCGGCGACGATCGACGGGACACCCGACATCACGTCGACGAAGAAGGTCACCGCGCGGGCCAGTCGGCCGCCCTGGTACTCGACCAGGTAGATCGCGGTGAAGATGCCCACCGGTGCCGCCATGAGCGTGGCCAGGCCGACCTGCTCCAGCGTGCCGATCAGGGCGTGGTAGAGGCCGCCGTTGGTGTCGGTGGCCAGCACGCCCTTCATCGAGTGGGTGAGGAAGTCGATGTTGAGGTAGCCGATGCCCTGCGCGATCGTGTAGTAGATCAGGCCGAACAGCGGGATGACCGCGAGGATGAACGCGGACCAGACCAGGCTGGTGGCCAGACGGTCCTTGGCCCAGCGGCGGCCCTCGACGGCGGTGGACAGCACGTACTGGCCGACCACGAAGAGGATGACGGCCATCAGCCCCCACTGGAGCTTGCTGGTGATGCCGAACCCGGCACCGATCGCGCAGCCGAGGGCGATCGCCACGGCGGCGACCGCCGCGGGGGCCCACTTGGGCAGACGCCGGGCGGTGAGGCTGGTGGGACCGAGGGCTGCGCGGTCCTGAAGTGCGGTGCTCATCAGGCGCTCGCTCCCGAGTAGTCCTTGCGGCGCTCGATGATGATCCGTGCCGCGCCGTTGACCAGCAGTGTGATGACGAAGAGGACCAGGCCGGAGGCGATCAGCGCGTCACGTCCGAGCGAGGACGCCTCGTTGAACTGCGACGCGATGTTCTGGGCGAGGGTGCCGCCGCCCGGGTCGGTCAGGTGCAGCGACAGCACGAAGCTGGGGGAGAGGACCACCGCGACGGCCATGGTCTCGCCGAGCGCGCGGCCGAGGCCCAGCATCGCGGCGCTGATCACGCCGGCCCGGCCGAACGGCAGGACGGCGGTGCGGATGACCTCCCAGCGGGTGGCGCCGAGCGCCAGGGCCGCCTCTTCGTGCATCGGCGGGACCTGCCGGAAGACCTCACGGCTGACCGCGGTGATGATCGGCAGGATCATGATCGCCAGCACGATGCTCACGGTGAAGATCGTGCGCGGCGCGGAGCCCGGCTGGGTCTGCCTGAAGATGTAGGTCCAGCCGAAGTACTGGTTCAGCCACGCGTTGACGCCCAGCATGTGCGGGGCCAGGAACAGAGCGCCCCACAGGCCGAAGACGATGCTGGGAACGGCGGCGAGCAGGTCGACCAGGTAGCCGAAGAACTGCGCGACGCGGCGCGGCGCGTAGTGCGAGATGAACAGCGCGATCCCGATGGCGATCGGCACGGCGATGGCCATCGCGATGGCGGCGCTGATCAGCGTGTCGACCAGCAGCACGGCGATGCCGAAGACCGGCGGCGTGTTGTCCGGTGTCCAGGCCTGGGTGGTCAGGAAGTTGCCGTGGTTCTGACCGAGGGCGCCGACGGCCCGCACGATCAGGAAGCCGGCGATGGCGGCCATCACCACGAGCAGCAGGATGCCGGATCCGCGGGAGGCGTTGAAGAAGAGCGAGTCACCGAGCGCGAAGCGCTTCTTGAACTTCGGGGCGGAGCCGGCGGCGGTCGCAGTGGTCCCGGCGGGACGGTGGTGCGGGGGACCGCTGGTCTCCGGGGGCGAGGTTGGGTTCGGGGTATCCATGGTTTGCTCCGGTCTGGGTGCGCCCCTCCGGGGAGGCGGCGCGTGGCGGCGGTGCACCGGACTGGTCGGGAACAGATGGGACGGGCAGAACAGGTGGGGCCGACCGCCCCGGTCAGGACGTGCGTTCCGACCGGGACAATGGCCCCGGCCCGCCCGGCACCCGCCTACTGGGCGGAACCGGACGGGCAGGGAAGGTCAGGTGGTTCAGCCCAGCGTGGCGATGACGGCCTTCACCTTGGTGGTGATGGCGGTCGGCAGCTGGAGGTAGCCGGCGGAGCTGACGGCCTGCTGGCCCGCGTCGCTGGCGGTGTAGTTGAGGAAGGACTTGAGCGCCGGCAGGGTCGAGGCGCCGTTGCCCTTGTCGCACACGATCTCGTAGGTGACCAGGGCGATCGGGTAGGCGCCCGCGGTCTTGGTGGCGTAGTTCAGCTGGAGCGCCAGGTTGCTGCCGGTGCCGATGACCTTGGCCTCGGAGATGGCGGTGGCGGCGGCAGCGGTGGAGACCGGAACCGGGGCGCCGGAGCCCGTGGAGATGGAGGCGGTGCTCTGGCTGTTCGCCGTGGCGTAGGACATCTCGTAGTAGGAGATGGCGCCCTGGACCTGCTTGACCTGGGCGGCCAGGCCGCTGGAGCCCTGGGCGGCCTGGCCACCCGGGGCCGGCCACTGCGAGTTGGAGCCGTAGGTCCAGTCGGTCGGGGCGGCGGCGGCCAGGTAGGCGCTGAAGTTGGCGCTGGTGCCCGAGCCGTCCGAACGGTGGAAGGTCTGGATGGCCATGCTGGGCAGGTTGGCCGACGGGTTGAGGGCCTTGATCGCCGGGTCGTTCCAGTGGGTGATCTTGCCGGAGAAGATCTTCGCCAGGGTGGGGGCGTCCAGGACCAGGTTGTTCACGCCGGGCAGGTTGTAGGCGATCGCGATCGGGCCGCCGACCATCGGCAGGTTGATCGCCTTGCCGGTGTTGCTGCAGGCGGTGCCGGACTTGGCGATGTCGGAGGCCTTCATCGCGGAGTCGGAGCCGGCGAACTGGGTCTTGCCCTCGAGGAAGGTGGTGCGGCCGGCGGTGGAGCCGGTGCCCTGGTAGTTCACCGTGACGCCGGAGCACTGCTGCTGGAAGTCGCGGATCCAGATCTGCATGGCGTTGGCCTGCGCGGTGGAGCCCGCGCCCAGCAGGTTGCCGCTGCCACAGTCGGCGGCGGAGGCCGTGGTCGTGGACGAGCTGGTGCTCGAGCTCGACGCGTTGTTGTTGTCGGAGCCGCACGCCGCGAGCGTCAGCGAGCTGACGACCGCCAGGGCGCCGATGGCGAGGGCCTTGGTACGGCCGTTGCGCTGGAGCTTCACTGGTGTCCCTTTCCTGGTACCGCCGCCCGCGGGGAGGAGGAGCGATCAGCGGTTCTTCACGTGGGAGGAAGGCCAGGCGGCCTCCGATGACACCGAAGTTAGGCAGGGGAGGTGAAGCGTTCAGCCTGCGCAAATGAACGGGGGGTGAACCTGTGTCGGACACCGGGATACGCAGACCAGTAGTAACGGTTTCGCCACGACGAGAGCACGGCGAGGGCACAGCGAGGCGTGCGCCCAGTGGGGTGGCTGCCCCTTTCCGGGGGACGAGGGGCGGCCTGCCGCCTGGCTAGATGTATTGACCACGAGCGTTGTTGACGGTCCTGGGGGCTTGATCATGACGAAGACCTCCGGTGTGGTGGAGGTGTCTAGGCTTCACCGCAC
>NZ_JBGCCR010000058.1:0-21082 GCF_041262485.1 Streptacidiphilus sp. BW17
GACGCCACGATCGCCGTCGAAGCCGTCGGCTGATAACCGACCGCCGTCACGATCGCCGTGTACACACCCTGCGGCAGCGCCTGCGTGCACACCAAGCCGTCGTCGTCCGCGGTCGCCCGCACCACCTGACTGCCCGTCATGTCCGTGACGGTCAGCACCGCGTGCCGCACCGCCCACCCATCCCTCGTCCGAACCCGGGCACGAAGCCCCGTGCCGCCCTCACCGATGTGAGTGGTCATTGCTGCTCCCGATCGATCAGTGACGGGTTCCGGCCGCCGCGGCCGTCCGCGTGCCAGCCGGAACCCGATCTCCCCGCTCTGTCACTCGTCCGAGTGGCCGAGCTCCACGTCGTGTCCGCTGTCGCCGCGTCCGTCCAGGGTCAGCGCAGAGGCGACCGGCGGGTAGCCGCTGGCGATGAGCGTGTACTCGCCCGCGTCCAGGTCGGTGAAGGCGTAGTCGCCCTCCGCGCCGGTGGTCGCGCTGCCCACGACGTTGCCGGCCGTGTCCACCAGGGTCACGCGGGCGTCGGCCAGCGGACGGCGGTCCGCGCCGGCGCGCACCGTGCCCTGCAGCTCCAGACCGGCGGCCAGCTCGATCTCGATCCGGGACGGACCCGCCGTGCCGACCTCGACCGGCAGCGCGGCCGGACGGAACCCGGTGGCGTTGACGGCGACCGTGAACGTGCCGGCGGTCAGCGCCTCGAAGGCGAAGGCACCGGTCTCGGCGGTCTTGCCCGTGGCCAGCACCTCGCCACGAAGGTCCGTGACCACGACCATCGCCTCGGCGACCGGCCGCTGGTCAGCCGCCGCGCGCACCAGGCCGGTCAGACCGCTGGTCCCGGAGAGCGCGATGTCGTAGCCGACCGGGCCGTCGCCGACGGCCACGATGGACGCCTGCGGCCGGTGACCCTCGGCGGCGGCGATCAGCACATAGCTGCCCGCCCCCGGCGCGGCCAGCCGGTAGCCACCGTCCGCAGCGACCGTCGCACGGCCCAACTGCCGCCCCTGCAGCGAGATCAGGGTGACCGTGGCCGAACCGACCGGTCGGCCGTCTCCGCCACGCACGGAGCCGTGGACCATGCTGCCACTCATGGGAACCTCCTGGTCGACCGGGTCGAACCCCACTGACGTGAACGCTGCGGCCGGCTGCACGTCGGCAGCGGCGGCCAGGGAGGCCAACTCCAGCTCGGAGGCGGTCTCTTCCTCCATCCCCGCGACGGCCGCAGTGCCCGCCGGGGCGTCGCCGACGACGCCCGCGCTCTGCTGCAGGCCGCTCGTCGTCTTCAACGACACCTCCTTGATGAAGAGGACCAGCAGGAAGGAGACGAAGGCGAACGGAGCGGCGTAGAGGAAGACGTCCCCGATGCCGTGCCCGTAGGCGTTCTCGGTGATCCCGCGGACCAGCGGGGGCAGCTTGGTCAGGTCGGGGATGGCGGCGTTGCCGCCGGACGAGGCAGGCATCGGCAGGCCGAGCGCGGCGAAGCCGTCCTTGCTGTAGTGGGTGATGCGGACGGTGAGCGCGGCCCCGAGGGCCACGACGCCGAGCGCGCCGCCGAGGGACCGGAAGAAGGTGACCAGCGAGCTGGCCGCGCCGAGGTCCTTGGGAGCGACCTGGTTCTGCACCGCGAGCACCAGGTTCTGCATCATCAGACCGATACCGATGCCCAGCAGCGCCATGTAGACGGCGACCTGCCAGTACGGGGTGTCGACCCGGAGCAGGCCGAGCGTGGCCGCGCCGCCGGTCAGGAAGAGACCGCCGCCGACCAGGAACGCCTTCCAGCGGCCGGTGCGGGTGATGATCTGGCCGGAGCCCATCGAGGCGACGAAGAGGCCGGCCACCAGCGGGATGGTCATCACGCCCGACATGGTCGGGGTCTTGCCCCGGGAGAGCTGGAAGTACTGGCTCAGGAAGACGGTGCCCGCGAACATCGCGACGCCGACGAAGAGGCTGGCGACCGAGGTCAGGGTGATCGTCGCGTTGCGGAACAGCCGCAGCGGGATGAGCGGTTCGCTCGCCTTGGACTCGACCAGCAGGAAGATCAGGCCGAGCACCAGCGCGCCGGGGACCATCACATAGGTCTGCCACGACAGCCAGGCGTACTGGTCACCGGCCAAGGTGACCCAGACCATCAGCAGGCAGACCGCGGCGGTGACGAAGAAGGAGCCCAGCCAGTCGACCTTGACCTGGCGCTTGACCACCGGCAGATGGATGGTCTTCTGCAGCACGACCAGTGCGATCAGCGCGAACGGCACGACCACGTAGAAGCACCAGCGCCAGCCGAGCCAGCTGGTGTCGGTGATGACGCCACCGACCAGCGGACCGCCGACGGTCGCGACGGCGTAGGTCGCACCGAGGTAACCGCTGTAACGGCCGCGCTCACGCGGCGAGATCATGGCGGCCATGATCACCTGGGAGAGCGCGGACAGGCCGCCCGCGCCGACGCCCTGGACGACACGACAGGCGATCAGCATTCCCGGGTTCTGCGAGAAGCCGGCCACCACCGAGGCGACGATATAGAGCACCAGGGCTATCTGGACCAGGAGCTTCTTGCTCACCAGGTCCGACATCTTGCCCCACAGCGGGGTGGTCGCGGTGACCGCGAGCAGCGCGGCCGTGACGATCCACGTGTAGGCGCTCTGGCCGCCGCCGATGTCCCCGAGGATGGTCGGCAGTGCGGTCGAGACAATCGTCGAGGAGAGCACGGCGACGAACATCCCGAGCATCAGCCCGGACAGTGCCTCCATGATCTGCCGGTGCGACATGGGAGCCTGGTGATCCCCGGAGTGGGGCCCGGATTGAGACCCGCGCGCCGCATGGGATCCATGCTTCGGGGTGGCCTCACGCACACCGGTCAGTGTGGTCGTTGCCATCGTCTTCGTTCTCCAGTCCGCGTCAGCTGTGCATGCGGCGCTTCAGGTCGCGCGCATCCAGCTCAACTGGCCTGCGGCGCAGGGTGGTTCGTGGGTAAGGGACAGGTGGTTGGTTGGTGCGAGGCGGCACTAAGGGACGGTCTGGCCGGCGGGCGGCCGGGAGAACGTCCTGGGCAGGGAGAGCGGCCTGGGCCGGCAGTCGTCGAAGCTGTCGCGCAGTCGAGCCATGAGCGTGGCGAGTTGAGTCACTTCTTGGTCCGTCCAGTCCTGCAGGTAATCCGCGAGCGCCTCGGCGATGAGGCCCGACGCCTCACCCAGGACCGCCTCCCCGGCGGGCGTGAGGCTGAGCAGCCGCGATCGCTTGTCCTGCGGGTCGGGCCGGCGTTCGATCCATCCGCGTTCCGCGAGGCACGCGACATGGCGGCTGGTGACCGACACGTCGACGCCGAGCCGCTCGGACAGCTCACCCGTCCGCATCCGCCCGTACTGGCGCAGCATGCGCAGGGTCGCGACCGAGGCCGGAGCGCAGTCCTGCGGCAGAGCCCGGCCGAGCCCTCGGCTGACCGCACCCAGTGCGCTCAGGTGCCGCACCAGCTCCGCGCAGCCCTCCCGTGTCGCCATCCAGCACCCTCCCGCATTGGTTGCCTTAGGCAACCTTAGGCCAGTTGGTTGCAACAGGCAAATGAATAGCTGCATCTACCACTGATCTGCGCGGATCACCGGTGACCGCCAGGAGAGTCGCGTGAGTCACGAGGGTCCGCCGCCGGTCCGCGGGGAAGGACTACCGTCGGGCGCCATCTGCCCGGCGCTGGACGCATCGTGCCCTCGGGGTGCTGCGACCGGCTGTCATCCTGATCCGGACGTGGGGAACTTGGCATGCAGATACAGCAGGACGCGCAGGTCGTGGTCATCGGTGCGGGCCCGGCGGGCTCGGCCACGGCGTTGCACCTGGCGCGCGCGGGAGTGGACGTCCTGCTTCTGGAGAAGGACGCCCTGCCGCGGGACAAGGTGTGCGGGGACGGGCTCACTCCCCGGGGCGTCCACCAACTTCTGCGCATGGGTGTCGATATCAGCGGAGAGGGCTGGCGACGTTCACGCGGGGTCCGCGTGCACTGCGACGGCCGGGAGATCGACGTCGACTGGCCCGCCACGGGGCACTATCCCGACTTCGCGCTGACCCGGACCCGGCATGACTTCGACGAACTGCTCGCCCGCCACGCGCAGTCGGCCGGGGCGCGCCTGCTCACGCGCACCAAGGTGACCACCCCGCTGACCGACGCGGCCGGACGCGTCGTCGGCGTGACCGCTGTCGGGCAGGACGGGGAGCAGGTCGAACACCGCGCCGCCGTCGTGATAGCCGCCGACGGCGCACCCGCGCGGACCGCGCTGGCCACCGGGTGGGCGCGCAGTACACGTACCCCGATGGCGACCGCCGCGCGTCGCTACTACCGCACGGACGCGTTCACCGACGACGGCTACCTGCACCTGTGGGCGGACCTGCGCTGCGCGGACGCCGACGCCTGGCTGCCCGGCTACGGCTGGCTCTTCCCGCTCGCCGACGGCCGGGTCAACCTCGGACTCGGCGGACTTCCGCACCGCCGGCACGGCAACACCGACCTGCGTGCCACCTTCCGCGAGTGGGTCGCCCGGCTCCCCGCGGGCTGGAAGCTCGACGAGGCCACTGCGGACTCTCCGCTGCGCAGCGCGGCCCTGCCGATGGGGCTCAACCGGCGCCCCCAGTACCGCGACGGGCTGCTGGTGGTCGGGGACAGCGCCGGCATGGTCAGCCCCTGGAGCGGCGAGGGGATCGGCGAGGCGATGGAGGCGGGCGAGATCGCAGCGCACGCTGTCGCCCTGGCCCTGACCCGCCCGTCGGGCTCCCGCCGCGAACAGGCGCTGCACCACTACCCGACGGAGGTGCACCGCCGGTGGGCCCGGCACTACCTGCTCGGCAACGCGCTCGCCGAGCACGTCTTCGCCCGATTCGGCTACCGCCCGCTGTTCAACCGCGCCGTGATGTCCAGTCCCGCCACGACCCGCCTGCTGGCCCAGCTCTTCGGCCACCTGCGTTCGTGACGCCTACGGTCGTGACGCCCGCAGCCGTGACGGCGCCCGCGCAGGGACTGCACCCGTGAGGCGCGCCGTGCCGAACCGCGAACTCATAAGCTGTTCGCGTGCCTAATCGTCAGCGACGCATCACCTTGCGCGATATCGCGAAGGACACCGGCCTCTCCCCCGCGGCGGTGTCCTATGCCCTGCGCGGCCTGCATGTGCCGCCGGAGACCCAGCAGCGGGTGCGCGAGGCAGCGGACCGGCTCGGTTACCGGGTCGACCCGATCGCCAGAGCGCTGGCCTCCGGCCGCACCGACACCGTCGGCGTGCTGTGCGAATCGCTGACCGACGTATGGCAGCAAGGGCTGGCGGCCTCGCTCGGCCGCAGGCTGCTGGCGACCGGTCGGCATGCCCTGATCGTCGACTCCTCGAACGACCCGCAACTGGAAGCCCAGTTGGCCTCGCATCTGGCAGCCCAGCGGGTGGACGCGCTGATCGTGCTGCCCGTCGACCCGGCCGCCGCGCACTGGCAGCAGATCGCCCGGCAGACGGTGCTGATCGCCGTCGGCGACGGCCTCCCCGGAGCAACCACGGCGGCCGAGGTGGTCTTTGACAACGATCTCGGCGTCACCGATGCACTCGGTCGGCTCGCCGCAGCAGGCCACCGCGCGATCGCAGTTGTGACGCCGGGACTGCCGGGTACCCCGGACCGGCCGGCTGAGGGCGTGGTCCACCGGGTGGCGGGCGAGCTGGGTCTGGCCGTGACCGTGCACACCTCGCCGTACGACCTCGACGGCGCAACTGCTGTGGCGCGCACGGTGCTCACGAAACCGGACCGCCCCACCGCCTTCCTCTGCCTGGGCGATTCGATGGCCTACGGCGTCTACGCCGCCGCGCAGGACCTCGGCCTGGTCGTGCCGGACGACGTGTCCGTGCTGGGCTACGACGACCAGCCCCTGTCGCGGTTGCTGACCCCGCCACTGTCCAGCTACCGCTGGCCCGTGGAGGAGCTGCTGGACCTCATCGTCGAGCGCACCGTGAAGGCCATCGAGGAGGGCAAGCGCAGCCGGCGCAAAGTGCTGCCGCCGACGGTGCGGTTGCGCGGCTCGATCGGGAGGCCGCGCGACTCGGCCGTTTGACCTGGCCGAGCAGGCGTCCGGGCCGGGTTCACCGCGGCTCACCATGGTTCACCGTGGCTTGGTTCACCGTGGTTCACCGTGGTTCGACGGGTATCACGGACGGGGCGGCGATCGGCAGGTCCAGGTCCAGGGCCAGATCCGCCGAGCGGAGGAGCGCCGCCGCCGCGTGGACGTCCGCGGTCAGCTTGTGGTCGGCGAGGTCGGGGTCGAGGACGGCTGCGGCCGTGCGGTGGAAGTGGGACAGCTCACCGGTGCCGGGCGCAGTGCGGTCCCGCATCCGCAGGGCACGCACAGCCGCGACGAGTTCGCAGGCCAGGATGAGGCTGAAGTGGTCCACCGCTTCGGTCAGGCGGCGCGCGCCGGTGGCGGCGAAGCTGGCGTGTTCCTCGACGCCCCGTGAGATCACGGTATGACCGAGTGTCACCGGCTGTGCCGCGCCCCGCAGTTCGGCGAGGGCGCTGTGCGCGGCGCATTCGGTGATCATCAGGCCGCTGCTCCCGTTCTCCGCCTCCGCCAGGAAAGGAGGCAGGCCGGTGAAGGCCGGTTCGTTGAGCGCGCCCTGGCGGGCGGTGGTGAGCTGCGCGGTGCCGAGCAGGGCCAGCCGCATCTGGTCCATGGCCAGGGCCAGCGGGGCCTGGTGGAAACCTCCGTGGTGGTAGTAGTCGTCGCCGTCGAGGAGCGGATTCTCGGCGCTGGCGTTGAGCTCCACCGCAAGGACGCGGTCGAGCGCGTTCCAGGCGTC
The DNA here is from genome assembly GCF_041262485.1 of Streptacidiphilus sp. BW17. NCBI lineage: Bacteria > Bacillati > Actinomycetota > Actinomycetes > Kitasatosporales > Streptomycetaceae > Streptacidiphilus > Streptacidiphilus sp. BW17. Next base: position 6,804 of record NZ_JBGCCR010000058.1, read on the forward strand.
CATGGCGGCGCCGTGGACCTGGGGCAGGCAACGGAATCCGAACGGGTCCTGCACCAGCGACGGGCTCCAGTCGGCGCGGACCAGGAGCCGGGTCATGCGCGCGGCGACCTCCTGCGCGCCCGGGTGGGGCCGGCGCGCGTGGACAGCTGCGGCATACGGCTCCAGAGAGCCGTGCACGGCGGTGAGCGACAGGGCTGCGACGAGCGGAACGCGGTCCAGCAGGGTACGGAGATCGGTGGCGGCGAGCGCCGCCTGACCGATGGTGAGCGCGCTGCTGGACAGCAACGGCAGCGCGTCCCAGGAGCTCAGGGCGAGCGGGCGGGGCGGGGCGCCGAGGCCGGTGCCGGGATGCCATGGCTGCTCGCCGACGAGGGTGAGGCCGAGTTCGGCCAGCGCGGTCAGGTCCGCGGTGCCGAGCGAGCCGAGTGCGTGGATCTCGGGGACGTGGCCGTCTGTGAGGGCCTGTGCGAGAGCGTCGACGACGGCGCCGTCGATGGCGCAGCCCGCGCCCAGAAGCTGGTTGAGGCGCACCGCCAGCATGGCCCGGCTCTGCTCGACCGGCACGAGGGGGCCGATGCCGCCGGCGTGACTGCGCAGCAGGCGCAGGCCGAACTCGCGGGTGGCCTCCTCGTCGAGTGCGGTGGTGCGGTTGGCGCCGACGCCCGTGGAGTGACCGTAGACCGGGCGCCGCGTGCTGGCCTGGATCGCTGACGTCCGAGCTGCCGCAACTCGTGCTCGGGCCTGCGGATCCACGTGGATCGGCGGCAGCATACGGGCCAGGGTGGTCACCTGACCTGCGGTCAGGGAGGAGCCGTCGAAGCACACGGCGTCAGGATGTGGGGCCGCAGTCATCAGTGGTGCCAGCCTTCCGTCGTCACCAGGTTCTTGGTCTCGGGCGCCCACGCGATGCTGACCAGGGTTCCGAGCAGCAGCACTCCGGCCAACCAGGCCATCGACCAGCCGGCCCCGAGCTGGTCCAGGCTGATCGGCAGGATGAAGGTTCCGACCGCGGAGGCGACCCTGCTCGCGCCGTTGAGGAAGCCCACACCGGCGCCCCGCAGCGCGGTCGGGAAGAGCTCGGGCGGGTAGACCTGCGTGATGTTGGACGCGGCCGACATCACGAACGTGTAGACCACGAACGGCACCATCAGCACGAGGCCGGAGTCGTTGTTCAGCGCCGCCATCGCCGCGAGACAGACGGTCAGGACGGCGAAGGTCCAGATCGTGAAGGGCCGCCGTCCCATCCGCTGCACCGGCCACAGCCCGACCACGCCGCCGAGCAGGAGGAACATGTTGAGGACTGTGTTCTGCGTGTTCGCGTCCGAGACGTGGAGCGAGACGAGGATCGTCGACATGAAGGTGTAGATCGCGAAGTACGGCAGGACCTGCGCGCTGTAGAAGACCGCGCCGAACCAGGTGTTGCGTCGCTGGCCGCGCGCGAACAGTTCGGTGTAGCGCGGGGTGACCTGCGTCGCCGGGGGCTGATCCTGGGCGGGGCGGGGTCCCGGCTCCTCCCCGAGGTAGCGGCGCCGGATCTCGTCGGCTTCGGCGCTCCGGCCCCGGCTCGCCAGCCAGCTCGGCGACTCCGGGGTCCCGACCCGCAGGACCAGGACGAGCGCCGCCGGAAGCGCTCCGCTGGCCAACAGCAGGTGCGCGGAGGAGTCGTCGAGGGAGACGTAGGTGCCGAGGATGTTGGCCACCACGTAGCCGACGGTCCACAGGACGGTGAGGGACCCGAGCAGCAGTCCGCGTAGGCGTCGGGGGGAGAACTCGGCGAGCAGGGTGGGGCCCACGGCGTAGTCGGCCCCCAGTCCGAAGCCGATCAACAGGCGCAGAACGAACAGGCTCCATGGACCGTGCGCCCACAGCTGTCCGGCGGAGGCGAGCGTGATCAGGACGAAGTTGTACAGGTAGAGCTTCTGCCGCCCGATGGCATCGGCCACGCGCCCGAGGATCACGCTGCCGAAGAAGAGCCCGATCAGGGCGGAGGAGCCAAGCAGCCCTTGCCAGACACCGTTCAGATGCATCGAGGTGGACAGGACCGGCAGGACGGCCCCGATGACCCCGAGGGCGTAGCCGTCGGAGAAGTTCGCACCGAAGGTCGTGGCGGTCACTCTCAGGTGGAACCTGGTCAGTCGTTCCTTGGGTGTGCCGACTGCCACGCCTCTCCGGGCAGTTGCTTCGGTCGTCACTGGGAACCTCCGGCACAGGTGGGTGGGCACGACATCGCGAGCGCACCTGCACGGGCGGTTCATGAGTGATGCGCTTCACTGATGCGGTTCAGTGAAGCGATTAAACGATTGCCGGTCAACCCCCTGGGGACAGTCGGTACGGCGTGGACGGCGCCGTGGGGGCTGGGGGGGCAGCGATGCCGACTTCGCCGCTTGGTACGACGTGTGGACGACGTACTTCTCCTGGTGGCCGAGCTCCGAGCCCCGACGTCAAAAAGGCCCCTGCCTCGTGGCAGGGGCCCTCGGTCGTTCCGGGTCAGCGTGCGCCGGGTCCGTCCGTCCGGGCGTCAACCGGCCAAGCCCACCGCTTCGGGAAGCGGTGGGCTGGTGCTATTCGGTCGCCGCCGTCACCGTTGCGGGGTCCGGCCGGAGCGCCGCCAGCGCATCGCTATGAAGACCAGGTCGGCGACGAGCAGCACGGCTCCGATGACCAGCAGGAAGAGCAGCCCGTGGGCGACGGCGCCGATGATGCCCAGCGCGATCGCGACGATCACGATTAGCAGGAAGAGGATCATTGCCGGGCTCCTCAAAGGGGGTGTTCGGTGGCCTCGCCGGTGGGGTCAGCGGCGGGCGAGCTGCCGCTCACCGCCGGCGCCTGGCTCGTAGACCAGGCCGTAGTGCTGGAAGATCGCTTCCTCGTCCGTGGCGGGCAACACGTCGTCGGTGCCGATCGCCGGGCAGCCCTTGACCAGCGACTTCGCGTAGTTGACCTTGACGTACCCAGGTCCCACGACCGCATCGTCCAGGGGAACGAAGACGAGCCGGTGGCGGGTGGGCAGGCCGACCTGGACGGTGGCCATGGCCGGTTCGTCGGTGCTGGTGTCCACATACACCGCCTCCAGCACTCCGATCTTGCGCCCGCCGGGGTCGACGACGGCATGCGTGCGCCACTCGCGAATGTTCGCTGCCTCGATCACCGCGTCTCCCTTCCCGACGGCCGACCCCTGAGCCGGGTCAGCCGCTGCGACCCTGCACACTTCTAGCCTGCCCCCGCACTCCGGGCGGCGCCAGGTCACCCGCGGAACACCGGCTACACGGCGGTGCTCTTCAGCCGGAAGCGCCGCTTTCACCTCTCCGGGACTGCCGAACGGGTTCGGCGACCGGCGAAGGCGGGGTCAGGGTCTGGGTTGGGGTTGGGGTTGGGGCTGTGCCTGGTGCGGATGTGGATGCGATCGTGCGGTGAGATGGCCGACGGCGCCACGGGCCTGCCGGTCAGGAGCGCTTGGGCGCTCTGCAGGTTGCCGGGGTGTGCTGCGGCGGTCATGAGCTGCTTGGCCCGCCACGGGGCGCTCTCGGGTGGGACCACGAGCAGTTCCCATTCCCCGATGCGGTAGGAGAAGACCGTGATGGAGTGGGGATCGTGGGTGGAGTTGTACCAGTTCACCCGTACGTCGTGGGATCCGACCGGAACGCTGTGGCGCAGCTGCGTCCAGGCTGCCTCGTTGACGGCGGCGCGAGTGATGCGACCCCAGGCCTGTTCCAACTCTTCTATCAAGGCGGGGAGTTGATCGGCGAGGTTGCGCGAGTGCGGCCACCAGGCGCCGTCGAGTCGAGGTCGTGGACCGTCGGGGGTCAAGGCCAACCGCAGCGGCAGGCCAGCCTGCGGAACGGCGGTGAGCGCGGGGGTGGTGTCCGTGATCATGAGGTCGGCCTTTCTGGGTGGCGGCCTGACGTAGGCCGGTCCGTCCTCTGGTGTCCGGGAGAGGCTGCCGGCTGGGTCGGTCGTATCGACCTCGGGCGGGTCGACGCCATCGGGCGGGTCGACGTCGGAGGAGTCGACGTCGGAGGGGCCGACGGGGGTGCGCCGGTGTGCGTCGGAGGCCGGTCGTCAGGGACGGCCAACCGCGTGCCGGGCGGCAGCGCCACGTCGGTGGAGGCGCCACCGGTGCGGCTGGACCGTCGTCGGTAGCGCGGCGTGCCGCGCGTTGGCCAGCTGAATCAGCACCACGCAGCCGTAGATCAGGACGGCGAGCGCGAGGAGGGTGAAGAGCAGCGTCATTGTTCTCACCTTCCTGAGGACACCTGCATGCGGCCGATGGGCATGATCAGCGGGACGGACAGCGCCGCACCGCCTTCGGATTCCCATGCGGCTTCCTCGCCCGAGTCGCGAGGCACGACGCCGGCAGCCCCGGACACCCCGACGCGGCCGAGTTCGGCCGCGATCAGGGCGCTCGCGGTGGACGAGCCGGCAGGGTCGCTGGCGGCGGCCATCAGCCGCCGGGCGGCCGCGTCGGCGGTCTGCGGTGGGATGACGAGCAGGTCCCAGCGGCCGGTGCGGTAGGAGAGGAGCAGGAGTTTGTGCGGGTCCTGCTCGGTGGTGAACCAGCCGACCTTGACCACGTGTCCCGGGGTCGGGATCTCACGGGGCAGGGGCTGCCAGAGGGTCGGGTTGACGTTGACCCTGGTGATGCGCCCCCACAGCCGGTCCAACGTCGGAACGAGGGACGGCAGTTCGCGAAGGAGGTCGTCGGAGTGCGGCCACCAGGCGCCGTCCAGGGCGCCGACGGGGACGCCGCCGCCACTGGCGGCGGGCCGCAGGGCGAGCCGCAGCGCGGACGGTTCCGTGCGAGGCGGGGGAAGGGCGACCGAGAGTGGTCGCAGCAATGACACGGACATGATGTGCGTCCTGTCCCCGGACCCGCGCGCAGGCCCGGCGTCGGCGTTCGCCGAGAACGACAGGGGCACTGCAGCCGGTGTGCGGAAGACCCTCGGTACCTCAAGACTACTCCGCGCCGGGGCACAAAGGACCGATGCAAGGCCGCGAACGCCGTGCGGATCAGACCTCGCCGGAGTGCGGATGGTCACCACCGGACGACCGCTCGGGGAGCGGATCAGGCGCGCCGAGGACGCGGGTGGTGTCGACGGTGAGGTGAAGTCTCGTGCCGGTCCCGTCCTGGCCCGTCGGGTAGCTGCGCTGCTCGGTGCCGGCGAAGGCGCTGCGCAGCAGGAGGGCGACCCGGCGCGCGGCTTCGGGGGTCGCGGCGATGATCCGGACATCGGCATATCCGAGGGGCGGCAGTTGCTGGTCTTCCACGGGTCCTCCCCTTTCCAGGGATGGGCGACATGGTTCGAACCGGTCGTGGCCTGGCCGGTCGGTGACGCCCCTGGGTCCGTCAGTCACATGGATGCCACGCCTCAGGGCGGCGGGGGCTGTCAAGGCGGCGGGGGCTGTCGAGGAGACGTGGCAGTGAGCCCATGTCTCCCACGCTACGCCCGCCCCACCGGAGTAACGCCGCGCTCCCGTGACCTCGCCGTGGAGCTGCCGACGCTGTGGAGCTGCCGGCGGTGATCACGGCGGTGATCACGGCGGTGACGCCGATCCGGTGTGTGTCACCCCGCGGCGAGCCCCTCGCCCTTCGCGCGGTCCGTGACCGGTTCGACCTGATTGTGGAGCGACCGCGCAGGGCGTTCCGGTCGGCGGTCACCGCGTAGGTGGTTGCGGTGTCGCCGGAGCACGCCGCGTCGAGGCCTGCGCGGGCGGCCGGCCATGAGCCCGTGGTCCTGATGCTGCGGCACGCCGCACGCAAAGCATCCCTGACCAGCAGTCAGAAACGACATATCGTCAGAGAGTGGACGCCGTCTCCCCGCGGGGGTTCGGCGGGCGTCCCTATCAGTTCGCCCTGGTCCCGGTCCGCCGACACCTCACTCGCGTCGCCGAGCATAGGGCGCCCTCCTTCCCCAGCAGATCCACGTGATCACTCCTCCAGGAGGTACCCCATGCGTGCACGCACCCGACGTCTCGGAACGGCCGTCGCCACGGTCCTGGCCACCATGACGGCGCTGGTCGCCACCGCCCCGGCCGCGCCCGCCGCAGCGGGCACCGCCACCACCAGGGACGCCGGCTTCCGCGCCGTGTTCGTCCAGACCAACAGCCTCTCGGGCAACGAGATCGTCGCCTACCACCGCGCCGGCGACGGGCACCTCACCCAGGCCGGCAGCTTCGCCACCGGTGGCAACGGCGGCAAGCTGACCGGCTCCGTCGCCGACCACCTCGCCTCCCAGGGCTCGCTGACCTACGACCCCGACCACGGGCTGCTCTACGCCGTCAACGCCGGAAGCAACACCGTCTCGGTCTTCTCCGTCCACGGCGACCGACTGAAACTGCGTCAGGTCATCGAATCCGGCGGCAGCTTCCCCGTCAGTGTCGCGGTCCACCACGACGTGGTCTACGTCCTCAACGCGCTCGACGGCGGGTCGATCCAGGGCTACACCGTCGACGGCGACCACCTGCGCAAGCACGCGGGCTGGCACCGCTGCCTCGGACTGGACCCGAAGGCCACCCCGCAGTTCACCAACACCCCCGGTCAGGTCGGCTTCACCCGCGACGGCTCCCACCTGGTCGTCACCACCAAGGCCAACGGCAACAACCTCGACGTCTTCGGCCTCGGCCTCTCCGGCGCCCCGTCCGCGACCCCGCAGGTCACGAATCTCCCAGGTGCGGTCCCGTTCGGGTTCGTCCCCAACGGACGCGACGGCATCTTCCTGACCGAGGCCGGGCCCAACGCCCTGGCCACCTTCGCCATCCACCACGACGGCACCGCCACGCAGACCGCGTTCGCCGCCACCGGACAGGCGGCCACCTGCTGGGTCGTCGCCATCGGCGACCTGCTCTACACCTCCAACGCCGGCAGCAACAGCATCAGCGGCTTCCACGCCACTGACCACGGGAACACACTGACGGCGCTCGGCTACGCGAGTACCGACCCGGGCACCATCGACGCGGCAGCATCCACGGGCGGCCGGTACCTCTACGTCCTGACCGGCGTCAACGGCATCGTCGACGAGTTCACCGTTGCCCACGACGGGGTGCTGACCCAGATCGGCACCGCCACCGTGCCCGGCGGCGCGGGAAGCGAAGGCATCGTCGCGTTCTGAGCGATGCCGGTCCCGGGAACCGGCGGCTCCGGCAAAGCCGCCGACCCCCCGCTGGGCGGATGTGCGCAGGGGTCGGGGCGGACGGTCGAGTGAGGCGTATCGGCCTGGTGCGGCGACCAGGCTGATCCGGACCGATCCCTGCGCCCCGCCGGTGACCTGGCCAGGAGCGCAGGTCGGTGGGGCTGCCGACGCCCGTGACGTCGTGGTGGAGACTCGTGCCGGAGCCACTGCCAACGGCTGACCATGCTGCCCGCCGTTCACGGCCCTGGGCGGCGGCCCCAAGCGGTGATCATGCCCGGAGAGAGGTCGGCGAGGGCGGGCGAGGACAGATAGTCCAGGGCCGCGTCGAGCTCGCCAGGCTCCAACGCGGAGCCGGATTCGAGCGTGTCGCGCATGCTGAGCCAGGTGCCCTTCCAGAAGGCGGTGACGGGCGCGTCGACCGTCAGCGGCGGCATCAGTACCTCCGCGCCGACCTCGAGCAGCCCCAGATCGCGCAGCAGCTGCGGATAGCGGGTGACCCAGCCGATGTCGGTTCCGATCCGGTCGCGCAGCACCTGCCACATGGCCGCCATGGTCCGCCGGTAGGCGGCCTGCGGTGAGCCCGACGTGGTCAGGTCGACGGCGTCGCCGACCACCAGCCAGCCTCCGGGCGCCACCCAGTCGGCCAGGCGGGCCAGCACCTCGGCGTGGCTGCGCAGGTGCATGAGCACGAACCGGCAGTGGACCAGGTCGAACCGGCCCGGAGACAGCGTCGGGTCGGTGATGTCGGCGGCCGTCGTGCGTAGCCGGCCGCCTGGGCGGGCGTCCACGAAGCGCGGATCGCGGTCGAGGGCCACGACCTCGTCGACTCCGGCCTCGTCAAGCAGCCAGCGGCTGATCGTCCCGGTCCCCGCGCCCACGTCGAGGCAGCGCCACCCGGGGCCGACGCCCAGGGCGGTCAGCCGGGCGCGGCTCCCCGCGTCATAGGCCAGCGCGCCGTAGTCGATACGCGCTCCCTCCCCGGTGTGCTCGGGGGAGAAGAGGTCTGCTCCGTAGCGCCCTTCGTCCGGCGCGTCCGGCGCGTCCGGCTCGTCCGGCTCGTCCACTGGAACTCCTTCCCGAAGGCGAAAGCGGTGTGCCGCCTCAAGGCATGCCGTCGACGAAGGCGTCACCAGCCCGAGGACGGTCATCTTTGACCGTTCGGCTGTGTGAACCGACCCGGATGGCGGCTTCACGACCTGCCGGGCGACACCACACTCCTGACTCTGTGTCGGGAGACCTTTCCGAGGTCGCCCGGGGCTAGCGTGGCGAATGTGCAGCAACCCGCTTCCGCTTCCCCCGAGCCGGGCGATGCACCGCCGAGCCGACCCGCCGACATCACCGCTGGACAGGTTGTCCTCGCCTGGGTGACCCAGTTCCTGGTCGGTACGGACCTCTTCGTGGTCTCCCCGCTGCTGCCGGAGCTCTCGCGCAGCTTCCACGTCTCCTTGTCGCAGGTCGGCCTGACCATCACCAGCTTCTCGCTGGCCTACGTCATCGCCGCGCCCCTGCTCGGACGGGTCGCCGACCGCACCGACCGGCGTCTGGTCCTGGTGGCCGCCCTCGCCCTGTTCTCGGCGGCGAACGTCGGCACCGCCCTGGCCCCCGACTTCGCCACGCTGCTCATCATGCGCGTCATCGCCGGCATCGCCGGCGCCGCGACCGGTCCGACCGTCTACACCCTCACCAGTCTCCGAGCCAGGCCCGAGCACAGGGGACAGGTGCTGGCCATCGTCGGCTCCGGCCTGCTCACGTCCCTGTGGGTGGGCGCGCCGCTCGGGGCCCTGCTGGGCACGCACGTCGGCTGGCGTCAGGTCTTCGTCATTCTCGCCTGCTCCACAGCCGTGCTGACGGTTCCCCACCTGCGCGCCTGGCCGCCCATCGAAACGCCCGCGTCACCGGCGCAGGGGCAGCGGCAGACCGGTCCGGGTCCCGGTCCCGAAGGGGGGTCCGTCCGCGACACGCTTCTGGCCGTCGCCGTGACCACGTGCTGGGCCCTGGCCGTGTACGCCCTGTACACCTTCCTCGCCGTGGCCTGCGACGCGCACGGACACGGCGGCGACGTGCCGCTGCTGCTGGTGGCCTACGGCGTGGGAGCCGTCATCGGCGGCCTGACCGGCGGCCGCGCCGCGGACCGACTGGGCGCGCAACTCGTGGTGACCGGCACCCTGCTGGGCACCGCCGGCTTCGAGGTGCTGGTCGCGCTGGCATTCCCCAGAACCCTGGCGCTGGCCGCGACCCTGGCGCTGTTCGCCCTGGTCGCCTATGCCATGTTCCCCGCCCAGCAGCGCCGACTGGTGGACCGCTTTCCCGCCGCCGCGACCACCATGCTGTCCTGGAACAACAGCGCCCTGTTCATCGGCCTGTCCCTGGCCGGCTTCCTCGGCGGCCCCGTCCTGCACAGCTTCGGCTACCCGACGCTCCTGCTCTCCGCTGCCGGCTTCGCGGTCCTCGCCGCGGCACTCAGCCGCCTCGGCGCACACCTGGGCATCTGAGCGCGCGGGATGGGGGTCTCTGCGCGATTCGCCTTCGGGCCGGGCCTTGAGACCGGGGTCAGGCCCGCCTGCTGATCAGCGGCTCGGGGCGCGGTCAGTGGTGGTGCAGGGCAAACTGGCCCGGCCCTGCTTCGGTGGCCATTCTCAGGTCAACACCACTGGCAGATCGACACCGGCAAAGTCGACCAGTACGGCAACCTCTCCCTCTGGTACCAGGTCACCACCAACCTCAGCTTCAGTGCCAGCTACAACGGCGACACCCGCTCCACCCCCACCACCGCGACCACCCCCACCGTCTGGGACCAGGCCGCCGTCACCGCCCGCCCTCCACGGCTACTACACCCCAATCCCGCACTGCAGCGCCCTGAACGCGCCGCACCGGAAGAGACCGTAGGACGGTCCCTCGCCCCTGAGTTCTCCTACTCAACGGCAGAGACGTGTACGCAGGAGCTGACGGGTCGCGCGCAACAGACAGTTGCTGAGCAGGTTGCGGTGCACGGGTCCGGGGCGCCAAGTCTTGATCACCGAAAGCACCGGTTTGCGTTGCTCAAGCCACTCGAGGTACTAGCTGTGGAACGTGTAGGGCCCCCTTCGAGTCGATGTAGGGCTCGAACTGCTGATCTGAGTGAGCGTCAGAAACGGGCCACCCCGGCCACTGAGCCCGCCGCTCGGTCTCCTCCACGGCGATGACGCGGTCCCGGACTCCCGACCAGTGCGCGTGCGTGTTCACGGTGCTCCTGTCGGCGGCGCGCTCGGACTCTAGCCCCCGTGACCGACCCCCGGTCTCCGCCCGGGAAGTATCCGACGCCCCTCTTTCGTTCCTCGACCATCGGATGCGATCAAGGCGCTACCGGGTGGGCGGAGCGTGGGTAGTGTGCCTGCATGGCTCTGGTTCTCAGGTACGCGACAATTCCGGTCCGAGACGTCGTGATGATGGCGAAGTTCTGGTCCGCGGCCGTGGACGGGTCCGCGGTGGGGGCGGGCGTCGGCGCGCTGGTGCGGTTCGAAGAGGAGGACGTGGACGGGCCAGGACTTCTCCTGCCGGAATCGCCTGACGCCGCACCGTGCGATACGGGATTGGCATTCCGGCCGATGGCAGGGACCCTCAAGGCCGAGACTGTGCGTCTGATCGACCTGGGAGCCCAGATCGTCAGGAAGGTCCACCGGGGCTTTGGCCTCGGTGAAGTGATCCTGGCCGACCCGGAGGGGAACACGTTCACGCTTGTCTCCAGCGCGGGCGAGGTTCGAGCGTTCGAGGAGAGCGAGGACGGGCGGGGGGCGGACCAGGACCCGGGCTTCTGGGCCGATGCCGACCACACCCCCCACCGATCAACCGCGGGCTCGGTCTCAGTCGTCCTCGACGAGTCCGCTCGGGATTAGTCGCACCACTCCGTGCTGGTACCGCTGTTGGTCACGCTGGAACTCGAGCCGGCCTTGCCGTCGACGTTGTACGTGATACCGAGGGTGGTCTGGTTCCGGTACTCCTTCTTTTCGACGACGCCCTGGCAGGTGTATGACGGCTTGAGGATCTTCTTCGGGTTGCACGCTCCCCAGCCACCGTCGGCGGTCTTGCCCGCCGTCGCCCACTCCCACCCGAAGAGCCCGCGTGTATAGACCTCGATCGTCGCGGTCAGGTGGCAGTCCGTCGGTGCCGGGTCGGTCGTGCAGTTGGTGATGTTGGACGTGGCGTACAGCGGGCCACCCGAGGTCAGTCGTGCGGGCGCGTTGGAGCTGTAGTCGCAACCGACTTCGATCGGCACGTTGGGCCGGGCCTGTCCGCCCCCTCCCCGGACGGTCGCCGCGGTGGAGCCGTGGGCACTGCTTCCGGTGATGTCCTGGTGTACCGGCTGGGGCGCGGCTGTTGCTGCGGTGCTGGCGGCTACGGCCAAGGCAAGGACTGCCATGGAAGTGGCAGTGTTTCGAGCACGCATAGTTGACTCCCCGCGAATAGCGCCTCGTGTACGACTGACTTTGTCGTGTCCGCGACACTACGTGAGCGGAGAGCTGTCGCACTGGCATCTGAGGAGAACTTGAGGATTGCCCCCGGCGCCTGGCGGGCTCGATGGACAGGTCAGCCTCTCAATCTTGCGCACGCTTTCGTGAGCGAGGTCAGCGGGCAAACCCCTCCGGCGATGCTCCCGCCCTCGACGCTCCTCCCAGCGAGAAGCGTCGAACAGATCGCAGGCGAGAACCCATCGGTGATCGAGTCGGCTGTCAACGCGCGGAATCCGGCTCCGTTCCTCACGCCGCTGGTGCTGCTCCTCGCCGGCCAGCGCCTCGCGCCGGGCCCGCCTTTACGGCCTGTTGCTGCCGCTGCTCCTCCGTCAGCTTTGCCATGACGCCCGCCGCATGCGCGTCTCCTCGTTCAGGCCACTCGCAGCATCTTGGGCAGGCTTCCATCGGGACAGGCCGGAAATGCGCCAATTAGCCCAGGAGTGTCGGAATCCACCGATGAGGCGACTGAATTGGCAGAAGCGCGAAAGGAGATGAGAGTCCTGGAATCGCTCTGCCCCGCAAGACGATCCAGATCGATGACGCGCCCGACTCCGACCGGAGAACTACCCAGCGTAGGCCTGGTCCATGGGCTGGCAGGCCCCCATGGGAAACCTGACTGCGGGTCGATCGCTGCGTTCCCGCACACGAACACACACCTGTCCCCGACTTGCCTGCTCCCACCATGGCGCCCGAGAAATACAACCCGACCAGTGATCGTTTGCGCCCACTCCGCGCCCGTGCTCCCAGCACGCTCCCATCGCAGGCACAAAAAAGACCTGCGGCTTCATGATCAATCATGAAGCCGCAGGTCAGATACCACCTTGGTGGTGCGCCGCCAGGGACTCGAACCCCGGACCCGCTGATTAAGAGTCAGCGGTCCAACTATCCAGCGCCGTACGAACGTTGTCAGACTCGATGCTCTACTCCCAATCTATCCAGGAAGACACCGAGTCACACTCCAGAGAGTACCAACGAGCACCAACCGCGTCCAGCGTCGCCGCTCCCACCACGCTCCCACCATCCGGCCAGCGCAGCCGCCGACGCGCTGCCCGCCGAGTGCACTGCCCGCCCATGATCACGCCCCCGCCAGGTCAGCCAGCGGTTTTCCGCAGGGCACGCGGCCAGGTGACTGACTGTCCCGCTGTGCCCGCGCGCGAGCTTTCCTCAAGGGCCGTAGGGGCTCCAGCCGTTGAGGAATGGTTCGAGGTCCGAAGGCCTGGGTTCCGGGATGGCGGGCATGCGCAGTTCGCCGTTGAGCGGGTCCAGACGATCCACATATCCCTGGATCCAGCTGAGCCACGACTGGGCGGCTTCACGTTGCTCTGCGTGTTCCGCGGCCTGCACTCGTTGCTGGGCTGCGCGCAGGTACTCGGAGAACCGCGCGGCGCGGCGCCAGGAGAGTTCCTGCTGCTCGAGGGCCCTGATCCGGTAGGCCTCAGCGTAGTCCTGTCCTGCTTGGTGTACGGCGGCTTCCCATTGCCGACGTCGCTCGCGAGCGGCTTCCTGGTCCGCATGGCGTTTGGCTTCCGCGGCGGCTCCGCGCAGGTCGATCTCCTGCAGGATCTGCGGAAGCTTGCCTTCGAGCGGCTCGGTAACGGTGTCTGACCACTGCGACTGCCGGTGGACGAAGCCGCCGCTTACGGCGATCCCCAGGCGGTTGCCGAGGAGGTAGTCGAAGCGGGGGATCCTGATCCAGGAGTTGCGCGCGGCATCGGCGAGCTCCTTCGCGGAGGCGACGTGGTCGGTCCGTTCCTTCAGCTGCGTGATGCGCACGCCGCACGGGTGTCCCTGCGCGGTGACGATGAAGTGGTCCTCGGACTCGGCGTGCTCGTAGCCGTGCCGGTCGGTTCGCTGGTTGACGACGCGGATGGTGTGCCCGCGGCGTTCAGCCTCCGCCACGATGGCTTGGATCAGACGCAGTGCGCGAGGGAGTACGGGCTTGCCGAGGTCGAGCGTTCGCTTGCCATCGCGCAGTGTGGCGACGACACTGTGGGGCCTTGTCAGGCGTTCTGGGACGGGGACCGGATCCGGGACCGCGAGTCGCCACGCGGGGATGTCCTCAAGGCGGATCTCGTAGCCGCCTGCAGCCCACCCGCTTTTGATGTCCTTGCCTGCAGGCAGTTTGCCCGAGCGTTTGGCGGAGTTGACCCGGGATGGCCAGTTTGGTGTTCCTGGGCCACCGTCCCGGTGCACCACCAGGCGGCCGCCGGCCGCGATGAGGTCGTCGATGAGCTGTTCGCCCAGCGTCCGCCGCTCTGACTTGGATGCCGGGCGTGTTGCCGTCGCGGCTGGGCGCTGCGGTGGCTCGCGGCGTTCGGGCTCAGTCCGCGTTGCAGGGGTGACAGTCGTGCGGGCTGCGGCGATCTGAACTGGGCGAGGCGGCCGGGCGGCGGGACGCCTGCTGGCGGCCGTGGGCTGCACCAGCGGGTAGGTGCCGTGTTCAAGGTAGTGCCGTCCGGCATCGGTGAGTTCGGCGCTCCAGGTACCGCCGCGCTTGCTGACGGATGCCAGATGGCGGTCCTGGAGCGCGCGGGCGCTGTTCTTGTAGGCGGCGTCCTCCCACCTTCCCTCTGAGCTTGCTCCGTTTTGACGGACAGGTTCGTTGTGTCGTTCAGGCTGCTTGACGGACTTCGAAGTGGGCGGGGCTGAGGTAGCCCAGGCTGCT
>NZ_JBGCCR010000059.1:0-20370 GCF_041262485.1 Streptacidiphilus sp. BW17
TCGAGAAGCTCGCGACCGGAGCCATGCACCCGCCGGGACCGAGAGGTCACAACCCTACCGAAGAGGGCTGCAGTAGGGATGGTCCTCTAATGAGCGACCAACCAGAACCGATCCGCTGGACCAGGTGGTGGGACTCCAGGCGGGCGAGCGTGCGATAGACGGTGGCCCGCGACAGGGACGCGGTGACCACCAGCTCGGCAGGTACCTGGGCAGGGCGGGCATGCAGGGCACCGATGACCATCAACGCCGAGGAGCCAAGGGCATTGTGGGCAAACGCGTCGTGCGCCATCAGCAGGGCAATGACCCGGGAATCGACGTCAGCTCCGCTGTCCGTCTCAGGGGTAGACCACTCCCCAAGCTCCCCGTCGGGGTGGCACTGACTGGGCTGATCACGAGACACACCAGCGCGCTGCTGGTCTGCAGGTCCGTCGGCCAGGTACCAGGTCGAACCCTCGGTGCCGTAGCCGACCCGCAGACGACGCAGCCAACCGCCCGGCTTCAACACCAACTCGTAGGCCTGCCGCAGGGTCTGCCGGGAGATCCCGGCCTCCTCCGCCGCCTGCCGCTCACTCGCGAAATGCAGACGGCCCCCGGCTGCCTGGGCGAAGTTCAGGTGCGCCCGCAGCACCCGCAACGCGGTCCGGCCCCGCTCGCCGCGCCACGCAGTGGTCTCGATGCGCTCCCGCAGCCGCGCCAGAACCTCATGCGCCTCGCCACGCGACGCGACATCCGTCGTGGATTCGACCAGGGCCAGCGCGGTGGCCCAGACACGCTCGACATACCCCCGGGCGCGGGCGTGCCCCGACCGCAACGCGATCACCTGCGCATGTCGGCCGCCCTCGTGCTCCGGGTGCAACAACAGCCGGGCCAGCTGCTCGACCGTGCCACCCGCGCGGGCCACGTGGCACGCAATCGCCGCGGTGATCCGGTGACCGTGCTCCGACTCCGCCTGCCGCCGCTCCCGCAGCCGGACCGTGCCACCACCGGCCCGGGAGTAGGCACCGGTTGCATACCGGCCACCGAGATCACCCAGCAGAATCAGATCAGCGGCCGAGCGCGGGAGGCCCGACAGTCCGAGGGCTGGTCCCGTTATGGGGGGCGTGCGAGATGGGCGTGAGCTTGATAGCGCTTCCTCGCGCTGCTGCCGAGGGAAAGCTGAGGCTGGCATCCTGGTCGTGTCTCGCAAGGACGTGGACACCACCAAGGCCCGCTAAGACCGCGGGTGGTGTCCGGGACCGACCTCCAATCGGTGCCAGGGATGCCTCCAGGACTCCACTCCTGGGGGCATTCGTATGTCCGGCACCGCTCGGAGGCAGGCCTGCGCTCACAGCATCAGCCCGGCACCAGCAGGGGGCCAGACTCGGGGCCAATCGGGGGCCAAGCAGCATGACTGCCTGTGACTCCCTCTGACTGCTTCTGACTGCCCTTCCCGCAGGTCACAACCGATTCGCCACCCCATCGGTGCAGGTCAGAAAGGTGGGGCAGGAAAACCCGGCGTACAGGCCGACTCGTCCGCCGCCATACAACGCCGCAGGTCAGGCAGCTACCTGAGCACGCAGGGAACAGAGCCGTCGACAAGCCGTATAACGATCTTGCCGTTGCCCACGGGGCCGTCTCACAGGCAGCACCGGCACGCGTCACGGACGCAGGGAGCCATGATGGGACGATGAGCAGCTGCCATCCGGCGCGCTGGGCCTGCACAACCTGCCCTCGAAGTCCTGGCAGGTCAATCGCGGCTGGATGCTGAGCGTGAATCTCGCCGCCGATCTGAACGCCTGGCTGCGACTACTGGCCCTGCACGACCACGACGACCTGGCCGACGCCGAGCCCGACACCATGCGCTTCCGCCTCTATCACCAGCTCGCACTACTGACCAAGCGCGCCCGCCGCCACTGACTGCGGATCGCAGGTGACCTCGCCCTGGGCCAGCGCGTTCACCTGTGGTGCGGGGCTGCGCTCGAGCAGTCTCCTGTACTCGCCCGGATCCGGCAGCGGTCCGTGGTCCGATGTCACCCTCAGCGCCGCGGCCGCGGTGACGTGTCCGGTCTGCAGGCAGCGCTCTGCAGACTGCCCCTTGAGCAGGCCGGCGAGGAAGCCGGCGGCGAACGCGTCACCGGCGCCGACTGATTCGACGATATCGACCTTGAGCGAGGGCACAGTCACGCTCGTGTCTGCGCAGAAGGCGGTTGCCGCCGTCGCACCGTCCTTGACGATGAGAATCCGGGGATCGGGCAGGTACGCGCGCACGTCAGTCGCCTCGCGCAGCTCCTCTCCCCACAGCGACTGCGCCTCGTCCAGACCAACGAAGACGACGTCGGCTGCCTGTGCCAGTGTGCGCAGCAGCTCGCGCGGCGGCTCACGCCACAAGGACGGGCGATAGTTCACGTCGAAGCTCGTCGCGGGCCGGTCGGCCGGCTTGTCGCAAAACGCGGCCATCGCCAGTTCCCGGCAGCTGTCGGAGAGCGCCGGGGTGATTCCGGTGAGGTGCCAGAGGGTGGCCGCGCGCAGCGCGGGGCTGGCGAGCATGTCGGGCCCCATGGCCGAGGCTGCCGACCCTCGCCGGTAGTAGCTCACGCGTGTGCCTGCCGCGTCCGGGTCTTTGACCAGCAGGCCGGTCGGCCGATCCGGGTCGGTCTGCACCGCAGTGACGTCGACTCCGGCGGCGCGCACCCGGTGCAGCACCCGGCGGCCGAAGACGTCGTCACCGAGTCTCGACACCCACCGGGACCTCACCGCGTGATCGGCCAGGTACATCGCCACGTTGGACTCCGCTCCGGCCACGTCGAGGGCCAGGCAGGTGGTCTGTTCCAGGGCGATTCCGTCCGTCGGGGCCAGAGCGACCATGGTCTCGCCGATACAGGCCACCACGTGGCCTTCGGCCCGCGCTGCGGGCCGCCAGAGCAGATCGGTCATGTGCGTTCCCAATTGTTGTGACGTTCCTGTCCGTCCATGCTTCCCATGCGTGCGCCCGGCCCGGCGGGTGCGTCGAGTATCGCCGCCACGGGGGCCTCGGCACGGAACGATGCGGAGGCGGAACCGGGAATCTCGACGGTAACGGTGAGGACCGCGCCGTCGTGCGGTCCTGGTGCCCGCAGGCCGTAGCTGGCAGTCGTGATGTGGAGCAAGCGTCCGTCGGCACCACCAAGGCAGACGCTGGTGGGCTGTGTCGCGGGGAGCTCGACCACGCGGTCGAGCGTTCCGTCGGGCAGGTAGCGGTGGACGGCGCCCGCGCCCCACAGCGCTATCCACACGCCGCCTTCACGGTCCACCGTCATACCGTCGGGCTGCCCGCTGCTGCCGGTGAGGTCGACGAGGAGTTCGCGTTCGCTGAGCGCGCCGGTGGCGGGGTCCACCCGGAAGCGGTGGACCGAGCGGCGGGCGCTGTCGGCGAGGTACATGGTGGTTCCGTCGTCGGTGAAGGCGGGGCCGTTCGGGATCGTGACGCCGTTGAGCGCCTTGCTGACGGTCCCGTCCCGGTCGACCCGGTAGAGCGATCCGGCGCCATCGGTCGTGTCATAGGCCATGCTGCCGACCCACAGCCGACCGGACGGGTCCGCGATGGCGTCGTTCATGCGCATGCGCTGGTGAGCGTGCTCCTCCGGGCAGCTCAGCCAGGTGACCGCCCCGGTTCCGGGGATTATGCACACGCCTGTTCCGGCCGCCGCGATCCATGTGTCCCTGCTGCCGTGGATCGCGGCGACCGCCCCGAGCGGGACGTCGAGCGCAGCCAGGATGTTCAGCCGCTCTCCCCCGCTGTCGGCCAGCAGTCGCCCGGCGAGGATGTCCACCAGGACCAGGCGGCCGTCCACCCACCGTGCGCCTTCACCGAGTTCGAGTCGATCACGCCAGCGTGCCGTGGCGTTGCCCAGTTCTGTCCCGGTCACCGGCCGGGCTCCTCGGCCAGCCGAAGGTATGCCCGCGCGCGTTCACGGAGCAGTGACAGGTCGCCGCCGTCAGCGGCGTCGCCGATCAGTGGGCTGCCCACCCCGATGGCTGTTGCGCCGCCGTTCAGGTAGCTGCGGCCGGTCCGCGTGTCCACGCCGCCCACGGGGACGAACGGGACCTGCGGGAAGGGGGCTCGCAGCGTTCTCAGGTAGCCGGGCCCGCCCGTGGCTGAGGCGGGGAACAGCTTGACCGCGTCCGCTCCGGCCGCCTGTGCCGCGATCACCTCGGACGGCGTCAGGGCTCCGACCAGGGTCGACATCCCCAGACTGCGGGCCTGCTCGACGCCGTCGCCGAGGCCTGGTGTCACCGCGAACTGGGCCCCGGCGGCGTGTGCGTCGCGGGCGTCCTGCGCGGTCACCACCGTCCCCACGCCGAGCAGTACCTGCACTCCGAGTTCCTCGCGAGCCCGGGTTATGACGTCGAGCGCCCGGTGGCTGGTGAGGGAGACCTCGATCAGGGTGACGCCCTCGTCTGCGAGGGTGCGCACGGTGTCGAGGGCCGCCTCGGCCCGCCGTCCGCGCACGATGGCCAGCAGCCGCCGTGCACGAAGCAATGAAACAAGATCCATTTCTTCAGTTCCTTCCGGTGCGGCGCGGGCATCCGCGAGGTTGAGTACTCTGCCGAGAATCGGTTCCGCGCCGATGCTGCGGTAGGGGTGGTGCTGGGGAAAGCCGCCCAGGCTGCGCCACCGCGCGACCGGGGCCAGCCGCTGCTCGGCTTTCACGGTCAGTGGTTCGCCGTGGATGGTGACGGACGCGTTGTGAGCGCGGCTCACCACTCAGCCAGGGTGCCGTCGGGCTGGCGCCAGACCGGATTGCGCCAGCGATGCCCGGCGCGGTCCGCGGCTCGCACGGCTGCCTCGTCGACGGTGACTCCGAGGCCGGGCAGCGACGTGCGCAGCGCGTGTCCGTCGACGAAGCGGAACGGCTCGGGGTCCAAGACGTAGGACAGCAGGTCCGCGTCGTTGTTGTAGTGGATGCCGAGGCTCTGCTCCTGGATCAGGAGATTCGGTGTGGCGAAGCCGAGTTGCAGGTTCGCGGCCAGCGCGATCGGGCCGAGCGGGCAGTGCGGGGCGAGCAGCGCGCCGTAGGTGTCGGCGAGCGACGCGATGCGTGACACCTCGCTGATCCCGCCCGCGTGGGACGGGTCCGGCTGCACGACCGCCACCCCGGCCTGCAGCACGGGCAGGAAGCCCACGCGGGTGTAGATGCGCTCTCCGGTCGCCAGTGGCACGGGGCTGGCCCGGACCAGTGAGGCCAGGGCGTGGTGGTGTTCGGGTAGCACCGGCTCCTCGACGAACAGGGGCCGGTGCTGCGCGAGTTCGGGCAGGATACGCCGGGCGGTGGCGGGGGTGAACCGTCCGTGGCAGTCGATGGCCATGTCCCGCTCGGGGCCCAGCGCTTCGCGCGCTGCCGCCGCGCGGGCCAGGACCCCGTCGACCTCGGCCGAGGTCGCGATCGGTGACATGCGTCCGCAGGCGTTCATTTTCACCGCCGTGAACCCGGCCTCGACCTGGGCTGCTATCCCGTCAGCGAGTTCCTCCGGCTCGTCGCCCCCGACCCAGGCGTAGACGCGGACCCGCTCGCGCACGGCGCCGCCGAGCAGCCCGTACACCGGCGCGTCGTACGTCTTGCCGGCGATGTCCCACAGGGCCTGGTCGATGCCGGCCACCGCGCTGGAGAGCACGGGGCCGTCCCGGTAGAAGCCGCCCTTGGTCAGGACCTGCCAGTGGTCCTGGATGCGCAGCGGATCCTGGCCGATCAGGTACTCGGCGAAGACCTCGACGGCCGCGCGCACCACTTCGGCGCGCCCTTCGACCACCGGCTCGCCCCAGCCGACGGCGCCTTCGTCGGTCTCGATCCGGCAGAACAGCCACCGCGGCGGCACCAGGAAGGTCTCAACCCTCGTGATCTTCACGTGAGGCCCGTCCCGGGCCGTACGCGTTCCTCGCCGCTGATCGCCTTGTCCAGCAGGGCGGACACGGCCGCCTCCGCCGCGTCCGAGTCCTGTTCCCGCGCGGCGTCGAGTACCGCCCGGCGGCTGGGCACAGTGGCATCGGGGTGGTCGTCGCTGCCGTGTACGACTTGGTCACGCGCCACGAGGGCGGATCCGAGCACCGCTTCCATGCGCTCCTGGAGTTCGTTCTGGGTCGCACCGAGCAGGCTGCGGTGGAAGGCCAGGTCCGCCTCGACGGCGCCGCGCGGGTCGCCGGCCGCGGACATCGAGGGCCGGGCGGTGTCCGCGCCGAGTTCCTGCTGTAGCGCCGTGAGGTCGAGCGCTCCGCCTTCCGGCAGCTCTCCGCTCAGGACCCGCCGGGCGATGATCTCCTCGGTCTGGCCGTGGACGCCGCGGCTTCCATAATTCGGCATGTGCTGTGTGCCCTTCTTGACCTCTAGTCGGAAGCTCAGGCCGATGCCTTGGCGACGCTCCAGCCGCCGTCCACGACAAGGCTCGCGCCGGTGATGAACGATGCCTCGCCGCTGGCGAGGAACGCGATGGCCGCCGCAACCTCCGATGGGGCGCCGAAGCGGCCCGCCGGGGTGGCCTGGACGCTCTGGTACCGGCCCTCGTCGCCGACCCGGTCCCAGGCGGCGGTCAGCACCGGTCCTGGCAGCACCGCGTTCACGCGTACCTGCGGTGCGTACTCGACCGCGAGCTGCCCGCACAGCGATACCAGTGCGCCCTTGGCGGCGGCGTAGGCGGGGTGGCCGGGTATCCCGATGCGAGCGTGGACCGAGGAGACCAGCACGACGCTGCCCTCGCGCTCGCGCAGGTCGGCCAGCAGCGCGCGGGTGCCCAGGAAGGATGCGGTGAGGTTGACCGCCAACTGGCGGTCCCAGGAGGCTCGGGAGGTCTCGTGCACGGCCGCGACGTCGACGTTGAACGCGTTGCTGACGAGCAGGTCCACCGGGCCGAAGGCGTGGGCGGCCTCGGCGATGCGGTACCAGTCCCCCTCGTCGGCGGCATCGGCGTGCACGAAGCTCGCGTGGCCGCCGCCGTCCGTGATCGACCTGCTCACTTCCGCGCCTCGGTCGGAGATGTCCGCGACGATCACCGCCGCGCCCTCCTGCGCGAGGCGTCTGGCCGTCGCCGCGCCGATACCCGACGCTGCACCGGTCACCACGGCCACCCTGCCTGTGAACCGCCCGATGATGGCATGCTCCGGTCCGCTCATCTGGTGACGACTCCTCAATTCCTTGACGGGTGATACACAGTCACAGCAATACGTGGATTGCGAACGTTGCTCATCGCAGTTCCCGGCCCTGGGCCTCGCGGCCACCGGCGTCGGACGGATCGTCGAGCAGAACACAGCCCTGGTCGGCCGTGCCTGGCAGCGTGGCCGGCGACTGTCCGACTCGCGCGGTCGCTCCGGCCGGGGCCTCAGGGCCGTGAGCCGACCTTGCCAACCGGCCTTCCAGAACCTCGCCCTTCCTCAACCAGGCCACGAAGTCGGCACCGGCCCTTGTGACGCCCGGGTTCGCCCACTCGGGCTCGCGCCCGCCGAAGCCGTCTCGAACGCGGACGGGACCGTCCTTACCCGCCGTGATCCTGAACCACGTCGTGATGTTGTTCTCGCGCCTCGCGGAGACCCGGTGGCCGCCTTCGGCACGCAGGTCGGTAAAGGCCGCGTCGTGCCAGCTCCACGGGATGGCGGGGAACAGGCGGATCGTCTCGGTGTCGCGCTTTCCCGGGGTCGGACTCCAACTCTGCAGCAGCATCTCCTGGACGGCCTGCATGGCAGCGAAGTTGCCCTCCAGCGTGAAGGGCCGGTAGGTGAGGTTCGAGAAGCCCTCGCCCGACTGGTCGCCGTTGACGTGGAAGCCGTTGCGCGAGACGAACGCGCGCGTGAAGACGTCCAGGTGGCGGGCAGCCGCTTCCCCGTCGCCGACCCGCGCGCGCAGGCAGCTCATCCAGGCCCACGTATAGCCGCACCATTCGCCGGTGCCCAACTCGTCCCAGGCCGCGAGCGATGCTCGAATGCGCTCATTGTCCCGCGCACCGCCGTCCACGGAGATCAGGTTGAACGGGTGGATCGCGATCAGGTTGGACAGGTGACGGTGGCTCTCACGCAACGGCGTCTCGGCGTCCAACAACAACTCACCGTCGGCGGCGGCGTGGAAGTCGCCCAGTTCGTCGGCCAGTCGTGCCCACTTCCGCGCCGCCGTCGACTGGCCCTGTGCTTCGGCCATCTCCGTAAGCGAGAGGAACAGCATCTTCAGGCACATGAGGTCGTAGTTGCTGTTGGGCTTGAGCCAGGCACGCGGGCCGTTGTCGAAGATCTCCGGTGAGGAGGACCTGGGTAGCACCAGGATCCCGTTTGCGTCGCGCGAGAGCAGTTCCGCCAGGCATCGGCCCACCTCGGCGCACCACGGATAGGCACGATCCCGCAGGAAGTCGTCGTCTCCGGTGTAGCGCCAGTGCAGATAGAACAGGTGGGCGTTCCACGCACTCATCGTCGGGGACATCGAGTACTGGCCCCACCCGCCGAGGGGCTGGCCGGACAACGACATCACACCGGGCGACGCCAGGCCGCCGGTGCCGTAGAAGTCCATGGCGAACCTTCGGAAGGAAGGTGTCAACTTCACCAGGAAGTCCAGGTAGCTGTCGCCGGACTCGAAGTGACCGGCCCCCTGGTAAGCCATGTAGGTCAGCTGGGTGTTGAGATCGTTGTGGTAGTCGCCCTTCCACGGCGGCAGGCCCCCGTCATCAGCGGTCCAGACGCCTTGCAGCGGCATCGGCGGCGCGCCCTGGCGCGAACCTGCACCGTAGAGGTAACGGGCGAACTGGTAAGAACGCCGGATGTGCGGTGACGGTATCTCAATGGACGACTGTGCCCAGAACTCGTGCCACCACGCAGCATGCGAGGACAGGACTTCCGCATAGCCCTTTGCCAGCGCTTCGTCGCACCGCTTCCGGGCCAGCATCAGGAGATCCTCACCTGGCGCGCAGTCATTGGTGGTGGTCACGGCCACAGCCAGCAGGGTCTCCGCACCGCGGTGTCGCGTGACGACACAGGCGCAGTACCTGAAACCGTCCGCCGCATCCTGCACGTACCAGTGCGCATCGTCCGTCTGCCCGCGTTTGGCCGGCGGGTAGCCGAGCCCGGCCACGGCACCACCGCTTCTAGGACCGGCATCTCCGGATTCCTCGACTGCACCGGCCGGCAACAACCTGGCTTCCAGCACGGACACGCCGACAACCCGAAGCAGCGCAACAGGTTCGGTCGCACTGACGAGTACCCGCGCCGCGGCTCCGTCATCGAACGCCACCACGCCCTCGGCGGTGGCGAAGTCCAATTCGAACGTCTCGATCGTCCGCGCGGGATCGACCTTCACTTCCAGGCGGCCGGCCGGCAGCTTGGTCGGGGTGACGCCTTCGTAGTACTGACTCCAGGGGTCTCCATCGTCTTCGAGACTGTTCCAGGGATGCTCCTTCCACCATTCCGCCTGGCCGGTAGTGCGCTCGTCCCAAAGATCCCCGCGGTCCAACGACAGACGCAGGGAGCTGCCTTCGCCCCACAGCAAGCCGCCGATCATCCCGTTGCCGAGCGGAACGGCGTCATCCCACCGGCCGACGGGAGCGGCGAGGCGGAGATTGTCGGCCGGATCGGCCGCGGGGACCTGCATGGTGGTGCTCGCTTTCGGCGCTGGTCGAGCGGCTCAGCGCACCACCAGGGCGGGACACACCTGGTTCCTGCATAAGCCGAACGAATTTTCTTGGGGGCGCAATGCCGTTAACCCTCGGGGGCACACGGTCGGACACGTCTCGGCCGGATCCTCGTAGCCGGTCGGGACGCGTCCCGATCAGACCCGCGCCCTCACGCGGATCAGCTCAGTTGATCGTCCACTGCTGAAGCGCGGAGCCGGTGTTCGCTTGCTGCGTCACCAGCGCTCCGGCGGACGTTGAGGCGGTCGTGAGAACCAGCCCGCTGCGCTCGTTCGTGATCGAGTACGCGCCGCCTGCCAGCTGCGTCACGTTCCACAGCTGGTTGGTGCTGCCGACGCAGGTCCACTGATCGATCACGGCGCCCGCGTTCGATCCGCCGCCGTTGACGTCGACACAGAGTCCGGACAGGACGTTGACGATCTCGTAGGAGCCGTCGGGCTGCTGCGCAAACGTCCACTTCTCGTTCGAGCTGCTCGCCGGCGTCCAGGTGTCGAGCTGGACTCCGGGCGACGTGCTGCTGCCCGGGTCGTCGAGCGCCATGCCATTCGCGGTCAGAGTGTGGGTGGTGCCGTTGAGGTTGGCGTTGACAGCCCAGCTGAAGGTGGTCGAGCCGCTCGCCGTGCCCGAGGTGGCGGTGACGGTGACGTTCGAGGATCCGGCGGTGGTCGGGGTCCCCGAGATCAGACCCGTGGAGCTGATGGACAGTCCGGCCGGCAGGCCGGTGGCCGAATACGTCAGGGCGTTGCCGAACGAGTCGGTGCCGGCGACTTGGAGCGACGCGGACCGGTTGGCCGTCGTGGACTGCGAGCCGGGACTGGCGACGATGACGGTCTCGGGAGCTGATCCGACCTGGGTGAGTGTCAGGGTCTGCTCGGCCGCGGTGCGCGTTCCACCGACGCGGTTGCCGGTGGTGTTGGTCCAGTTGCGAGGCGGCGTGGTCTCAGAGAGCCGGCCCGCCGTCGAGGACATGCCGATCACCAGGCCGCTGTAGCGGTTGACGAGGCGGTAGGTGCCGTTCGACGGCGTGGTCGGGAGGACGAACCACTGCTGGCCGACGGTCGGTCCACCGGACCCCTGCGGGGTGACAGTCGGTGCAGTCCCCCAGCGGCGGCTGGCGGTGGAGGTCGAGTCGACGCCGAGCAGCCGGCCGGTGGAGGCGTTGGCGACGTTGTACGAGCCGTCACCGTTGCTGGTGAACTGCCACTGCGCCAGGGGCGACCCACCGGCGGCGGTCAGCGAGGTGGTCGCGGAGCTTCTGGCGACCTGCGACAGGAAGCGGCCGCTCCCGCTGCCGATCGTGTACCTCTTGGTCGTGTCGATCGGTGCGGCCGGCGCGGACGTGGCGATGGTCGTGTTCTCATACAGTCCGCCGGAGCCGTTGTAGCAGGAGACCGAGCAATACGAGCGGAACGTCTTGCCGACGATGGTGGAGCTGGTCGCGTTGGCGCCGTCGACGAACCAGCGGTACCAGGACTGGTCCGTGTAGCTGCCGGAGTCGCCGATCAGCGTCCACTGCTGCGTCGAGAGGTCCCTGGTCGCGTAGTACTGCTGCGGACCGGTCGTGCTGACCTGTTCCGGCTCGCCGATGTACAGGCCGAGGTACGCGTCGTAGGTGATGTTCATGAGGAACAGCGGCGACTTGGACGGCAGGGCGCCTGCCGCGACCTGCTGGTCGACGTCGCCAGTGGTCGATGGGCTGTAGTCGTCGGCGACCGGCGTGTAGCCGGTGGCGTCGACCGAGGTCGGGACCATGTTGCTCTCCAGGCCGCCGACGCCCGGCTGCGTCCAGCTGCCGTCGTACCACTTCTGCCAGGTACCGGTCGCCATCTTGCCGGAGATCGGTGCGCGGGCGACGTGCGCCAGTCCGTCCATGCTCCCCGTGACGCCGCCTTTGGGGACGATGCGCGAGCCGTAGTAGAGGTAGAAGTACCCTGACGCGGTGTCGACGTACAGACGCGGGTCGCCGTCGCCGTAGTCGTACACGGAGTTGGGGAACGCCGTGGTGTCGCCACGGGTGGTGCTGTAGGGCGACGTGACGGCGTGGCCGAGGATGGTCCACACCTTGCCCTGGTCAGTCGACTCGGCGTAGTCGATGGCGTCGTAGTGCAGGCCGTCGCCGAAGGGCTGGCCGGTGAACTCGTTGTGGACCAGGCCGTACCAGTTCCCCGTGTCCGGGTCGACCCAGGTGCCGACGAGATCGCAGTAGTCGGTGAGCGGGTAGCCCGAGCTGGCGGTGGCGTTGACGCCGGTCGGGCCGTTCTCGCAGCGCCAGGTCGTGTTGGCGTTGCTGTCCGAGGAGTTGGCCGGATTCACCGCGTTGTCGAGGGTGTTGTCCGCGGTGGCGGTGTCGAAGTTCGTTCCGGTGTAGAAGGACCACTGGTGCGGGTCGGTGACGCCGTAGTTCGAGTAGGACTCCTGGTAGTAGAAGGTCCCGTCCTTGTCGATGAAGGGACTGGCCGGCGTGTCGTCGGGGTTGGCGAAGGAACCGGTGGAGCCGACGGTCACCGTGTAGGTGGCGCTCGCCGGAGTCGCCGAGGCAGGCGATGTCGCCAGGGCGCTGGTGACCGGCACCAGTGCGGCTGCGGCAGCGACCGCGACCGCGACCAGTGAGGTGAGTGGACGTGACACAGGTACTCCTTCGTGTCAGAACTGCGTTGATGAGCGGTTCAGGACTCCCCGTGGAAAGGTGCGCCACCCGTGCTCAGCGCGCGGGAGGCGGACCTCGTCTCAGCCTTCCGACATGCGGAAGTCGTATGCCGCCGGAACCGGTTGCCCGGGGTAGACCGCTGTCCAGAGCGCGTCGAGGGAGAGCTCGCCCTCGCGCATGTTGTCCACGCGGATCCCTTCGGCCAGGAGAACCCTGACTCGGTCGTCGTCGCCCGAGGCGTGCACGGCCCTCGCCTCGGCCAGACGGATCCGGCCGTGGTCTCGGTCGGCCTGCGGCAGCGCCTCGATCAGGGCCAACACCTCGCCGGAACGGCCGGCAAGGAGCAGAGCGTCGAGGACCTCGATCGTCAACTCTCTGAGATCCGGGAGCAGCCGGTGCGCCTCGGCCGCGAGGTCGGCTGCCTCCTCGGCCGAGCAGGCCAGGAAGGCCAGCGCACGCAGAGCCCACGCCGTGGGCCGCTCACCGACCGAGCGTTCGAAAGCATCGCGCGCGGCGTCGTCATCCCCATCGGCCAGACGCATCAGGCCGAGGTGGTAGAGCGCGTGCCAGTCGTCGGCGCGTTCCTCCAGGAGCTCCCGCCAACGCGGCCCGACGACGGGTGCGGCAGGCGGGTCGCAGACCGGGAGACAACCGGACACGAGCAGTTCCAGCCAGGGACGCTGGGCGGTGTCGCAGGACCCGAACGGCAACTCCGGCACCAGCGGCAGCGACCCGGCCTCGATCTCCAGGGCACCCCACCCCGAGCCGTGCGACAACATCTCGCCGGAGCCGACGAACTCCGAGGTCGACGCCAGCGCCGCGTCCAATACCGGCGGCGGGACCAGCTCATGCAAGGAGGCGGCGACGGCCGATCGCGCCTCATCCCAACTCCCGTGCACCGCCTCGGGATCGGCCTGTGCCATCCCGTACGCCTCGACCCACGACCACGTCACACCGCCGGGCATCGGCACGTGCTCCAACTGCGTGCGCGCCAGACCGGCCTGGATCTCCAGATAGGCCGAATCCGGGCCCGACAGCCATTCCTGCCAGTTTCGGCCGCCGGCCGCGGTCCCCCAGCAGAAGAGCTTGCGGCCGCGCAGCCGGTCGGTCGAGGTCTGGATGAGCCCTGATCCGGTCGCGTCCAGCGATGCGATCCAGCCGCGCTCTCCGTCCGGGACTTCCAGGAAGTAGTCCGCCGCGCGCGACATCCGGCCCGGATAGCTCCGGTCCATGCCGTCGAGGTTCGGGAACTCCACGTACTCCAAGTCGCTGATGTAGTCGAACCGGAAGGCATGGTCGGCCGGGCCGACGACGCGGACGTCCGGGGCCTCCGGCACGGCGATGTTCGTCCACCAGTAAACCGGCGTCTCGTCCGGCGACGGATTGCGGACGGAGACGTGGACGTACAGGACGTGCGAATCGGCAGGGAGCCACGCGTCGACCTGTACGATCACGCGCCGCAGGCGTTCGAACTCGTACATCCGAAGCACCGGCGTGCCGTCCGGTGCGGTCGCCCGGACAGCGTGCAACGGTTCGCAAGTCAGCGGCCAGTGGCCCGTCGTCCCGAAGTTCCATTCGACGCCTCCGGCCAGCCACGCGTCCCGCAGGGCCAGGTTCGCCGGCTGCAGGATCTCGTTGCGGTGCAACAGCTCCCGGCCGGTCGGCCGGTGGATCAGGGACCACAGACGTCCGCCGTGGCCGGGCAGGAACGTCGCTGTCAGGGTCTCGTTCTCCAGGACCACGGTCGGCAGTTCGCGCTCGCTGCGCAGGCGGTCGTAGCCGCCCTGCCGGGTATAGGGCACCAGCGAGTGTGGCCGGCCGTAGGCGAGGTTGCGTGACATCTCGGCGTCAATTCCGACGCCTTCAGCGGTTCCAGGCGGATGCCCTGGAGGATCGGCAGCACGCCGCCCACTGGATCGGCCGCCCCTTCGATCCGAAGGACGCCGGTGCGTAGCGATGAGCTCATTTTCCTATTCCCACCGTCATGCCTTGGATGATGCGTGATCCGATCCAGCTGAACAGGGCGAGCATCGGGGCGAGGAGAATGCAGACGCCGGCGAACATGACGCCCCAGTCCTGGCCGCTGTACTGCTCGGTGGCCAGGAAGTTGACCATCGCGACCGGGAGCGTGATCTTGTCCTGGCTGTGCAGCAGGACGATCGCGAACAGCGTCTCGTTCCAGCCGTTGATGACCTGGAACACGAAGGCGGTGATCAAGCCGCCGCGGGCGACCGGGACGATCACCTTCACGAAGGTCTGGACGGGACCGGCCCCGTCGAGGACGGCGGCCTCCTCCAGCACGGCCGGGACGCCGGCGAAGAAGCCGGTCAGCAGGTAGACGGTGAACGGCAGGGCCAGACCGACGTACACCAGGATCAGGCCGTAGAGGCTGTCGGTGAGGTTGACCTTGGAGAGACCGACGAACAGCGGGATCACCAACACCTGGCCGGGGACGCCCAGACCGAGGACGAACATCATCGTCAGGGCGCTGGTGGTGCGAGTGCGTCTGCGGGCCAGGACGTATGCGCAGGGCGCAGCGACGACGACGACCAGGGCCGCGGAGGCGAGGGCGACGAAGATGCTGTTCAGCGCGGCCCGGCCGAAGCCGCCGTCACTCAGGGCCTTGGCGTAGTTGCCGATCTTCGGGCTGGTGGGGAGCCCGAAGGGGTGATTCAGGACGGCGTTGCTGCCGCGCAGCGAGGAGGCGAAGGTCCACAGGAGCAGGCCGATGTCGGCGGCGACGACCAGCCAGACCAGCCAGGTGCCGATCCGGACCGCCGGTCCGGTTTTCTTGCGCCGGCTGCTCCTGCCGCGCGTGGGCAGTGCGATGGTCACGACGTGCTCCTCAGTACTCGATGCGTTCGCGGCGCAGCACGCGGCGCAGCAGGACCGTGACGATGGCGACCAACAGGAGGGTCACCAAGGCGGCCGCCGTGGCCAGTCCCAGCTCCGGGGCGCCCTGCTGCGGGAACGCTTCGCCGTAGACGTACACCGCGGTGTTCCAGGAGTTGCTCGGCGGGAGGCCTCCGGCACTGGTGCCGCCGAAGACCAGGATCAGCTGGAAGATGTTGACCGTGCTGACGGTCCACAGCACCGCGCAGACCGAGATGACATCCCACGCCATCGGCAGCGTCACGTTCCGGAATCGCTGCCAGGCGTTGCAGCCGTCCAACTCGGCGGCCTCGTACAGGTACTGCGGGATCTGGTCGACGCCGGCCATGATGATGGCCGTGTAGAAGCCGGTCGCCGTCCAGATCAGCGTCCCCATGACCATCGGCAGGAGGTTGTCGGTCGACAGCCACTGCGGCGGGGTCCTCACGCCCAGCCAGTGCAGCACCTCGTTGACCGGGCCGGAGGGGGAGAACAGGAACCCCGCCAGGATGCCGAAAACCATCGCGTTGACCAGCGTGGGGAAGAACAGGACGGACCGGGCGAACAGCCGGTGGCGCATCTCCCTGAGAACCATGGTCAGCGCGAGGGCGAGCGCGAACGTGACCACGCCGCCGACGATCAGGATCTCCAAGGTGTTGGTCAGCGCGGTGTGGAACACGGGATCCCGCCACAGGATCCGGTAGTTGTTCAGGCCCCTGTCCTTCATCGGACTCAACCCGTCCCACTTGTAGAAGCTGGTGTAGGCGGCGAAACCGATCGGCACGAGGAACAGGACGGTGTAGAGGATCAGGGCCGGGGCGGCGAACGGCCAGAACGTCCGGCGGTGCTGCCGCTCCAGCGGCGACTGGCTCCGCTTGCCGCGGCGGGGGGAATCCCCCACGACTTTGCGGAGGCGGGTGGATTCGGTGATGAGCGCGTTCATGGACCGGTCAGCCCTGGGTCTGCCAGTAGGCGATCTGGTCGGACTTCATCTTCGCGATGAACTGAGCGGCGGTCAGCTTGCCGTGCCAGAAGTCCAGGAAGTTCTGGTTGTAGACCTTGTTGTAGTAGTCGGACGGGATGGTGTTGCTGAAGTCCACGCGCAGTGTCGGGGCGCTCAGCGCCTGCTGGACGGCGGCCAGCTCCGGCGGGGCCGCGATGTCCGGTCGCGAGGTGATGTTGTCGGCGACAGTGGAGATCCCGGCCAACTGGCTCTTCTGCATGAAGAAGGCGATGAACTGCTCGGCCGCCGAGATGTTCTTGGCCTTCTTCGGGATCGAGAACCCGAACGTGCCGGCGTCCGCCTGGGTGACGCCCGGCGGCAGGATCATCCCCGTCCTCCAGGTGGCCGGGATCTCCTTCGAGACCTCGGCGGTGACGTAGCTGCCGTCCATGTAGAACCCGGCCCTGCCGTTGGCCCAGTTGGTCTCCTGCGCCGGGTACTTGGTGGCGGTGTAGGTCGGGACGATGTAGCCGCCGGAAACCAGTTGGTCCATATCGTTCACCGCAGTGGCGACACCGGGCGCATCCCAGGCGGCGCCGGTCCTGTCAGCGGCCAGGGCCGACCAGTTGACGCCGTTGGCCAGCAGTTCGTAGTCGAGGTAGAGGCCGTTGGTCCAGGAGTCCTCGCCCTCGGAGGCGATGCAGGGCTCGCTCTTGGACTTCAGCGCCGCGCAGACGCTGATGAACTGGGCCCACGAGGTCGGCGGCGTCGGCATCGCGGCCTTGATGTTCGGATCGGCGGCGTTGTAGAAGATCCCTTCCGCGGTGACCTCGTAGGGGATGACGTAGTTGCTGGTGCCGTCGGAGTCCTTGGGCTGCGAGGTCAGGTACTTGGCAGGGATGACGCTGCCGACCTTCACGTTCTCGCCGGGGACCGTCATGCCGAGCACCGGGGTGAGGTCCAGGGCCTGGCCCTCTGACCCGAGTGTGCTGAGGACGGTGCCGGCGTTCTGGTCCCACAGGTCCGGTGGGTCGCCGGCGGCGACCGCCGGACCGATCTGCTTGGTCACGGTGCGGCCGGCCCACGTGACGTCCACCTTGATGCCGGTCTGCGCGGTGAAGGCGGTGATCGCGGATTGCAGAACCTTTGCCTGCGGCTCGGTCTTGTTCCACATCGACCAGTAGGTGAAGCTGTCGCCGGACTTGGCGCCGCCCGAGCCCGCTGTGGTGCTCGTGCTGCTGCAGGCGGCCATGCCGAGCGCGAGCGCCGCCGCGGTGGCTATGCCCAGGACGCGCCTGCTCGTCTTCGAAGTGCTGACCATCGTGAGGATCCTTCTTGGCCGTGGTGTACGGGGTGGTCGACGAGTTCCGCACCGTGGGGGTGGGCGCGGAGATCGGGCGGAGCGGTGTGGTGCTGGGTCGGAACAGTAGGTCCTTGTGTAGCGGTAAAACAAGAGTCTCCGCCTGGATCCTTTTCACCGGGCGGACAGGGTGGGGTCGATCGACCAAGTAGACCCAGCGAGAACACGACTTCCCTGCTTGACGGGCCGGAGGTCGGGGGCTATGTTTTGGACAACGTATTTTACCGATACAATTCCGCTAAGGAACACGCCCGTGGTGACGATGCAGGACGTGGCCGAACGTGCCGGGGTCACGAAGATGACCGTCTCCAACGTCGTGTCCGGCCGGGTCCGCGTCCGCCCGGAGACCGAGGCCCGCGTCCGCGCGGCGATAGCCGAACTCGGCTACATGCCGAACCTGGTGGCCCGCTCCCTGGCGACCGGCAGCACGATGACGGTCGGCCTGTTCGTCCCGACCACCTCCAACTGGTTCTACTCCGACATCATCGAAGAGGTGGAAGACGTCCTCGAAGAAGCCGGCTACCACCTCCTTCTGTGCACTACCCGCCTCGACGGCGAGCGCGCCCGCCGCCACCTGGCCGGCCTCACCAGCCGCTCCGTCGACGGACTCCTCATCGCCGGCGACCGAGACCTGATCGACCATCTGCCCCTCCTGGCCGACGCCCGCTTCCCGGTGGCCTTGTGCGCCTGGGAAACCGACGCGCCGGACACCCTCCCGGTCATCACGATCGACTACGAACACGCGGGCTTCCTCGCCGGCCGCCACCTGCGCGAACTGGGCCACGAGCATGTCGCCGTACTGACGAGCCCCACCCATTTCCGTCGGCTGGAAGGCTTTCGGCGCGCCTTCGCGAGGGACGGGATGACGGTGCCGGACACCGCGGTCCACTCCATCTCGGAGCCGACGCTCGACGCGGCCTTCGCGGCGGCGAGCGCGGCACTCGCCGCCGACCCTGACCTTACGGCGATCTTCGCCACCCACGATGTCCTCGTCCACGGGGCGATGGACGCACTACAGGCGCAGGACCGCTCGATCCCGCAGGACGTGTCGGTGGTCGGGCACGGCGACGTCGCGGTGGTCTCGCGAGCGCACCCGTCATTCACGACGGTGTCGTTCCCGAGGCGCGCGATGGCGCGCCAGGCGGTCGAACTGCTGCTGCGGACCATCGCCAACGGCAAGACCCCGACCAATTTCATCCAGCTGCTACGTCCGACGCTGACCGTCAGGGAAAGCACTGGGCCGGCCCGAGTAGTCGCACCCGACGGTTCCCGGTAGGCCAAGCCAAGCAACACCCCGCCGACCGGGCCGCAGGACGGCGCGGACAGCGTCATCACCCGGCTGGCACCGGCGCGCAGCACGAGGACGCGATCCGGCCTACGTACTGGTGGGCCCGCGTATTCAACTGTCACCAGGTGGCTCGACCGGCCCCGGAATCGCTACCGAGCGTGTCGGCCATCGGGAGATTCTGGTTGCCAGGGGCATCCGCTTGGATGAACACGTGACTGTCTATGACAGAGCTCGTCAGCTCCCCTCCATCGCCGACCTGGAGAACACGTGCCGCTCACTGGCGATGCTCAATGCGATCCTGAGCCGGTCGAGGAGCCGGCGTTCACCGACGAGGACAACGTGCCTGCCGTGACGGCCTGCCTGTGGCGAGGGGCGACGGACGGACGGTGGCAGCACGGCGTGATCGACTTTCCCGCCGGTTGTTCCAACCCCGATGGGGCAACGGGCCTGTTCGAGCTCCTGGTCGACCAGTCGCCGGAAACGTTCCAGCGCTTCGCCGAGGACTACTACGAGGTTCCCGTTGACCTGGAAGCGGTGCGTGAGGTCTATGCCCTGCGACCGCTGAGCCAGAAACTCGTGTCGTCGCTCAACTCGGAGGTCACCTTCGCCGACCTGGCCGAGGACATCGCCGAGATCGGCTACCCGCAGCCGGGTCGGGACGCGATCAGAGCTTCAACTGTCAGTGACTCGTTGGGGAGTCCAGCTTCCTGGTGACCGTGTGGGCGGCGGGGGCGTATCGGCTCCAGGTGCCTCCAGCTTCGGACGGGACGCCTTCGCGCCGCTCGCGGTGCCAACGTGGATGTCGCTACAGTCCACTCCGTGCTGCAGCAATGCGTCGATCTGATGATCGGGGTTCTGGTCTGCGGTGGACACTCGCGCGTAGCCGATGAGCATGTGCCGGAATCTATCTGACGGACCGTTCTCCGAACATTGACACTCGACACGAGTTGCCGACACCGCCCACCTGCCGGTTCGTGATCGCGGTGCCGAGTGTCGACAGACGGTCGTCTGTCGACACCAATCCCCCTCTTCGCCGGTTGGCCGTGAGCGCGGGTCGTCGGGGAGAGGGAGGGCGTTCACCGGATTTCGAGGATGTCCTTCAGAACGTTGAGGTTCTTGGCGACCGCGTGTTTGACCCGGGGGCCGGCGATCGCGGCGATGGCCTTGAGAGCTCCGGGTGCGGTGACGTGGAAGGTGTTGACCAGTCGGGTGGTGTGCTGGTCGAGCCGGGTCAGCTGGTAGGAGGCGGTTCCGGTGAACGGGCCGAAGTTGCCGTCCATGGCCAGCAGGTTCGGGGGGTCGTACTCGCTGACGCGGAAGTGCTCCTCGGCCGGGCGCGGAATCGTGCGGGTCTGGCGGTAGGTCGAGCCGACCCCGATCGGTCCTGGGGAGGTCTGCTCGGTGTGGCCGAGCGCATAGTTCCAGCGTGGGAGGTTCTCGGGCCGCGCAAGGTAGGCGAAGACCTCGCCGACGGGCGCGTCGATGGTCACGGTGTTGTCGAATCGCATGATCGTTCCTTGCCTGGGCGCGCGGTCGGCACGTCCCGTGCGGGTAGTGGAGTCAGTCGAGGTTGAGGCGTTTGTTGAGGGCCTCGCCTGCGGGCAGGGTGTCGATGAGCTTGTGCAGGAATTCGAGGACCGCGTCGGTCT
>NZ_JBGCCR010000060.1:0-18619 GCF_041262485.1 Streptacidiphilus sp. BW17
GGGAACTGCGCGACAAGCCACCCAGTGTGGTGAGTCGCTCAGCGAGCAGGGCCATCCGCACAGGGTGGTTGCTCGCGCAGTTCCCCGCGCCCCTGAGGTCTCAGCGCGCCTTCGCCGAGGTGACTCGGTAGACGTCGTAGACGCCCTCCACCCCGCGCACGGCCTTGAGAACATGACCCAGGTGCTTCGGGTCGCCCATCTCGAAGGTGAAGCGGCTCATCGCGACCCGGTCGCGCGACGTCTGGACCGCCGCCGACAGGATGTTGACGTGCTGGTCGGAGAGAACCCGCGTCACGTCCGACAACAGCCGCGAGCGGTCCAACGCCTCGACCTGGATGGCGACCAGGAAGACGGACGACTGCGTCGGCGCCCACTCGACCTCGACCATCCGCTCCGCCTGCTGCGACAGCGAGTCCACATTGACGCAGTCCGCCCGGTGCACCGAGATGCCGTTGCCCCGGGTGATGAAGCCGACGATCGGGTCGCCCGGAACGGGCGTGCAGCAGCGGGAGAGCTTGACCCAGACGTCCTCGACGCCCTTGACGACCACGCCCGGATCCTGCGTGGCCCGCCGCTGGCGGCGGTTGCGCGCGGGCGACGGGGTGGTCAGCTCGACGATGTCCTCGGTCGCGCTGTCCTCGCCGCCGAGGGACTGGACCAGCTTCTGCACGATCGTCTGCGCCGCGACGTGGCCCTCGCCGATCGCCGCGTAGAGCGACGAGATGTCGGGGTAGCGCATCTCGTGCGCGAGCGTCACGAGCGAGTCGCCGGTGAGGATCCGCTGCAGCGGCAGGCCCTGCTTGCGCATGGCGCGGGTGATCGCGTCCTTGCCCTGCTCGATGGCCTCCTCGCGGCGCTCCTTGGAGAACCACGCACGGATCTTGTTCCGCGCCCGCGGGGACTTGACGAACGAGAGCCAGTCGCGGGACGGGCCCGCGCTCTCCGCCTTGGAGGTGAAGACCTCCACCGTGTCGCCGTTCTCCAGCGCGCTCTCCAGCGGCACCAGGCGGCCGTTGACGCGGGCACCGATGGTCCGGTGGCCGACCTCGGTGTGCACGGCGTAGGAGAAGTCGACCGGGGTGGCCCCGGCCGGCAGCGCTATCACGTCGCCCTTGGGCGTGAAGACGAAGACCTCGTTGTTGGAGAGGTCGAAGCGGAGCGACTCGAGGAACTCGCTCGGGTCCTCGGTCTCCTTCTGCCAGTCGAGCAGCTGGCGCAGCCAGGCCATCTCGTTGACGGTCTCGCCCTTGCCCGCGGGCGTGTCTGTGCGGACCTTGGACGCGCCCGCGACGGCCTGCTGCTTGTACTTCCAGTGCGCGGCGATGCCGTACTCCGCGCGGCGGTGCATATCGAAGGTGCGGATCTGCAGCTCGACCGGCTTGCCCTCGGGCCCGATGACCGTCGTGTGGAGCGACTGGTACATGTTGAACTTGGGCATGGCGATGTAGTCCTTGAACCGCCCCGGCACCGGGTTCCACCGCGCGTGGATGGTGCCCAGCGCCGCGTAGCAGTCGCGGACGGAGTCGACCAGGACCCGGACGCCGACCAGGTCGTAGATCTCGGCGAAGTCCCGGCCCCGCACGATCATCTTCTGGTAGACGCTGTAGTAGTGCTTCGGGCGGCCCTTGACCTCGGCCTTGATCCGGGCGGTCTTGAGGTCGCCCGTCACCTGCTCGGTGACCGTGCCCAGGTACTCGTCGCGCTTGGGCGCGCGCTCGGCGACCAGGCGGACGATCTCGTCGTACATCTTGGGGTAGAGGATCGCGAAGGCGAGGTCCTCCAGCTCCCACTTGATGGTGTTCATGCCCAGCCGGTGCGCCAGCGGGGCGTAGATCTCCAGGGTCTCGCGGGCCTTCTTCTCCTGCTTCTCCCGCTTGAGGTAGCGCATGGTGCGCATGTTGTGCAGGCGGTCGGCCAGCTTGATGACCAGGACGCGCGGGTCCTTGGCCATCGCGACGACCATCTTGCGGACCGTCTCGGCCTGCGCGGCCTCACCGAACTTGACCTTGTCCAGCTTGGTCACGCCGTCGACGAGCATGGCCACGGTGTCGCCGAAGTCGCGGCGCAGCGTGTCGAGGCCGTAGTCGGTGTCCTCGACGGTGTCGTGGAGCAGCCCCGCCATCAGCGTCGGCGCGTCCATACCCAGCTCGGCGAGGATGGTGGCGACGGCGAGCGGGTGGGTGATGTACGGGTCGCCGCTCTTGCGCTTCTGGCCGCGGTGCCACTTCTCGGCGATCTGGTACGCGCGCTCCAGCGTGTGCAGGTCGGCCTTGGGGTCGTTGCTGCGGACTATCCGGAAGAGCGGCTCCAGCACCGGGTTGAACGTGCTGCTGCGCTGTCCGCCGAGGCGGGCCAGCCGGGCCCGTACGCGCGAGGGCGAGGGCGCGACCGTTCGCGGCGCGACGGCGTGCGCACCGGCGGCGGCCTGGAACGTCGCCGGAACGTTCGGGGCGGCGGGCTTCGGCTGCACGGCCGGTGCGGCCGGCGCGGTCGAGGCCGCCGGGCCCTTCTCCTTCGCGTCGGAAGCTGTGGGCACGACCTCTTCGGGCAAGTGCACTCCTCTGGAGCGGGACCGGAACCTCAATGGTACCGAGGGTCACTGCCACGTGCCGCCACCGGCCCGGCCGGTGGACGCCGGAGCGCCGCGCGTGGAAACGCGGCGAGGGCGGGTCCGGGAACCCGGACCCGCCCTCACGCAACAGTCGTCAGCGCCTCAGACCGCGATGACGGTCTCCAGCGGGGCGTCGCCCAGCAGCGGGGCCAGACGGGCACGACCGCCCAGGAAGCCGAGCTCCATCAGCACCTCGACGCCGGCGACCTCCGCGCCGCAGCGATGGATCAGCTGCAGCGCGGCCTCGACGGTGCCGCCGGTGGCGAGCACGTCGTCGACGACGAGCACCCGCTCGCCGGGAGCGAAGGCGTCGGTCTGCACCTCGATCACGGCCGAGCCGTACTCCAGCTCGTACGCCTGGCTGTGCCGCTCGCCGGGCAGCTTGCCCTCCTTGCGGACCGGGACGAAGCCCGCACCGGCGGCGTACGCGGCCGGCGCCGCGAGGATGAAGCCGCGCGCCTCCAGTCCGACAACCTTGGTCACGTCCAGCGCCCTGGCGCGGGCGGCCAGGTGGTCGACCAGGGCGGCGAAAGCCTCGGCGTCACCGAGCAGCGGCGCGATGTCCTTGAAGACCACGCCCGGCTTGGGGTAGTCCGGGACGTCGCGGATCTTGGCGGCGAGAAGGGCCGCCAGGTCGGTGCTGCTCATGGGTGGGTTCTCCTGCTCCGTCTGGTTCTTCTCGTGCCTGTGCGCGGCAGTGCGATTGCACTGCCGCGCACAGGGTGCTGCTGTGATGCGGTGTCTCAGTGGCGCCCGGTGGAGCGACGCTCGCTGCGGCTGCGGTTGACCGGCTGGTTGCGCGGACCACCGGACTGCGCGGCCGGGATGGTGACGGCGTTGTCCGCCGCGTCCTCCGGCAGCTCCCGGCCCTCGGCCTTGGCCTTGGCGTCGGCAGCCTTGCGGGCCTTCACTCGGCGAGCCAGGTCCTTGTACTCCGGGCGCTTCTCCTGGAGCCAGGCGACCGTCGGGGTGGCCACGCAGATCGAGGAGTACGCACCGGCCGTCAGACCGACGAACAGCGCCAGCGAGATGTCGTTGAGGACACCCGCGCCGAGCAGACCGCCACCGATGAACAGCAGCGCGGCGACCGGCAGCAGGGCCAGCACCGTGGTGTTGATCGAGCGGACCAGGGTGCTGTTCAGCGACTGGTTGGCCGCGTCACTGTAGGTCAGCTTGTTCTGCTTGGTCAGGCCCTTGGTCGCGGACTTGAGACCGTCGAAGACGACGACCGTGTCGTAGAGCGAGTAACCAAGGATGGTGAGGAAGCCGATGACCGTACCCGAGCTGACCTCGAAGCCGACCAGGGCGTAGACACCGATGGTGATCAGCAGGTCGTGCAGCAGGGCGACCAGCGCGCCGACCGCAAGCCGCCACTCGAAGGCGAAGGCCAGGTACAGCGTCACCAACACCATGAAGACGACCAGACCCTCGAGGGCCTTCTTGCTGATGTCGCTACCCCAACTGGCGCTCAGCGTCTGGGTCGAGATCTCGCTCGGGGTCAGGTTGAGCGACTTCGACAGCGAGTCCTGACCCTCGGTCGCATGGACGTTCTCGGCGGAGCTGATCTGGATCAGGATCTGCTGGCCGCCGGAGCTATTGGCCGTCTGGACCTGCGCCGAGCTGTCGTGCGTCAGGTCGTTGGCGGCCTTCTGGGCCTGGGCGATCGTCACGCCGGGCTTGGTGACCGTGTAGATGTCACCGCCCTTGAACTCGATGCCGAGGTTCAGGCCGCGCACGGAGAGGCCGAGGATGGCCGCTACCAGGATGACGCCGGAGAGGATCGCCCACAGCTTCCGCCGCCCGACGAAGTCGAAGCTGACCTCACCGGTGTAGAGGCGGTGGCCGATATTGCCGAAGCGTGACATCGGGTCAGGCCTCCTTGCTGGCGGTCGGACGGGCCGGACGACGCGGGCGGCCGTCGCGGAGCGGGGAGCGGACCCCGAGGCGCTGGGGCGAGAGCCCGGACCACGGGTGGCCGGAGGCGAAGAACTTCTTCCGCGCCAGCAGCGCGATCAACGGCTTGGTGAAGAGGAAGATCACCACGACATCCAGCAGGGTGGTCAGACCCAGCGTGAACGCGAAGCCCTGGACCTTGCCGACGGTGAAGAAGTACAGCACCGCGGCGGCGAGGAACGAGACCGCGTCCGACACCAGGATCGTACGCCGGGCGCGCGGCCAGGCGTTGCGCACCGCCGGACGGAGCGTGGCGCCCTCGCGGAGCTCGTCGCGGATGCGTTCGAAGTAGACGACGAACGAGTCCGCGGTGATACCGATGGCGACGATGGCGCCACAGACCGCGGGCAGGTTCAGCGCGAAGCCGATCGCGCCGCCGAGGAGGGCCATGATCGACCAGGTCAGCACGCCGGAGACGGCCAGCGAGGCGACCGCCACCAGGCCGAGGCCGCGGTAGTAGAGCAGCGAGTACAGAACCACCAGGGCCAGACCGATCGCACCCGCGACCAGACCGGCGGTGAGCTGGCTGCCACCGAGCTCGGGCGAGACGGTGACGATCTGGAGCTGCTTGAAGTTCAGTGGCAGCGAACCGTAGCTGAGCACGTTGGCCAACGACTGCGCGTCGGTCTGCGTGAAGCTACCGGTGATCTGCGCCTGTCCGCCGGTGATGGCCTGCTGAACGTACGGGGAGGACTGGATCTGACCGTCGAGCTCGATCGCGAACTGGTTCTGCGGGGACTGCAGCGAGGCCAGCTGGCCGGTGACCTTGCCGAAGGCGGACGAGCCGGCGCCGTTGAAGTTCAGGTTGACCTGCCACTGGCCGGTCTGCGAGCTCAGACCCGGCTGCGCGCCGGTGATGTCGGTACCGGGCACGGCCACCGGGCCGAGCGCGTACTTGATCCAGGCGCCCGAGGAGTTGTCCTGGGAGCAGGCGGTGATCTGGTCCGTGTCCTTGCCGACGTTCGCTGCGGCCGCGGCAATGTTGCGACCCTTGAGGGTGCCGCAGTCCGTGGCGTTGAAGGCGCTCTGCAGCGCGGCCGGGACCGTGCCGGCCGTCTGGCCGGAGACCGTGGAAGCGGAGGCACTCGGGGTGGCACCCGGCTTGGCACCCGCCGAACCGCTCGCCTTCGGCGAAGCAGTGGCGGACGCGTGTGCGGAAGCGGAGGCACTGGCCTTCAGGTCCGACGCGACGGCGTCGCCCTGGGTCTTGCTCGCGCTCGGCGAGGCGGTGCCGGACGCACCAGAGGCCTGCGGCTTCGTGCTTCCGCTCGGAGTGGCACTCGGCTTGCCGGTGGCCGAACCGCTCGGCGAGGCGCTCGGGCTGGAGGTCGCCGTACCGGGGGCGATCTGCTGCTGCTCCGCGAGAACCGGACGGAAGAACAGCTTGGCCGTGGTGGACAGCTCATCCGCAAGCTGCGTGGAGCTGGTGCCCTTCGGCGCGTTCACGAGGATCTGGTCGGTGCCCTGCACCTGGACCGTCGCCTCGGTCACGCCGGTGCCGTTGACACGTTCCTGCATGATCTGCGCGGCGACGTTCATGTTGGCGGGGTTGACCGCCTGGGGGTCGCCGGGTGCGTACGCCTGCAGGGTCACACTGGTGCCGCCCGCGAGGTCGATGCCGAGCCGCGGCTTGGTGTTCCCGGTGCCGAACATGATGGCCACCAGAGCCACCATGATCACCAGGATCAGGCTCAGCGCACGCCCCGGGTAACCGTCACGGGGACGGGACTTGGGTGATGCCACCTTCTCGATTCTCTCTGTCCATGCCGTGGGCAGGTCAAGTCGCCGACGCCGGGGTACCGGCGGACAGGGGGCGGCTCGGCCACGACGCAGCGGTCGGCGGTCCCGTGCGGGGGCTGACACCCCCGCCGGACTCCGTAGCGGGCAAGGCTACTTGGCGGAGGCGTCCTTGTCGCCACCCACCTGCGCCGGGGTCTTCTCAGCGTCGACGTCCGCAGCGGCGTCCGCGTCGACGGTGACCTCGGCGTCCTTCGCGTCGTCCTTGGCGAGGTCCTTCGCCAGGGCGACGGGGGCATCCTCGACGGCCGCGGCCTCGGCGGTGGTGTCCGCCTCGTCCGACTCCTCCTCGGGCTCCTCGCCGTGGACGATCCGGTTGTACTCGACCGGGTCCATCACCTGCGCGATGGCCTGCTTGGCGTAGAGCGCGTACACGCCGGGAGCGACCTCGAGCTCGACGGTGTCGTCATTGACGGCCTTGACCAGCGCGTACATGCCACCGATGGTGCGGATGCCGCTGCCCGGCTCCAGCTGGTTGCGCATCTCCGAGGCCTGCTGCTGCTTCTTCTTGGCAGAGCGGGTCATCAGGAACATTGCGCCGAACATCACCACGGCGACGAGGAGGAAAGAGGAGGAACCCACGACTACAGTCCTTTGCGGGGCCGCAGGGGGAAGCGCGGCCGATCCGATTCTCGGGCCGCCCGGAGTGGACGGCGGCGGGCGGAGTCTAGGGGGACTCCTACAGGTACAACAACGTCCAGCATGTCATCCGGGTGAGCCGAATGGCGAGTTCCCTGCACAGATCACATTCCGGAATACCTGAATTTCAGGCTTCCGGGGCCCCGAAGAGGTCCGTCTGGCTGGGCAGACCGGCCGCCGGGGACTGGTTAGGGGGCGTAAGACCCAGATGCTGCCACGCCGCCGCGGTCGCGATCCGGCCACGCGGGGTGCGGGCCAGCAGGCCCTCCCGGACCAGGAACGGCTCGGCGACCTCCTCGACCGTCTCGGACTCCTCCCCCACCG
This sequence comes from Streptacidiphilus sp. BW17, assembly GCF_041262485.1. NCBI lineage: Bacteria > Bacillati > Actinomycetota > Actinomycetes > Kitasatosporales > Streptomycetaceae > Streptacidiphilus > Streptacidiphilus sp. BW17. The sequence goes on from NZ_JBGCCR010000060.1 coordinate 7,325, forward strand.
CCACGGCCAACGTCGACAGCCCGACCGGGCCGCCGCCGAACAGCTTGAGCAGCGCCTGGAGCACCGCCCGGTCCAGCCGGTCCAGGCCCTTGGCGTCCACCTCGTAGACGACGAGCGCGGCGGCCGCGATCGCCTCCGTGATCACTCCGTCGTGCCGGACCTGCGCGTAGTCGCGGACGCGGCGCAGCAGTCGGTTGGCGATACGCGGCGTGCCGCGCGAGCGGCGGGCGATCTCGGCGGCGCCCCTGGGATCTATCTCGACGTCCAGCAGCCGGGCGGAACGGTGGATCACCTGTTCCAGCTCCTCGGGAGCGTAGAACTCCATGTGCCCGGTGAACCCGAAGCGGTCGCGCAGCGGCGGCGGTAGCAGACCGGCCCGTGTGGTCGCCCCGACGAGCGTGAACGGCGGCAGGTCAAGCGGGATGGCGGTGGCGCCGGGCCCCTTGCCGACGATCACGTCGACGCGGAAGTCCTCCATCGCCATGTAGAGCATCTCCTCGGCGGGCCGCGACATCCGGTGGATCTCGTCGAGGAAGAGCACCTCGCCCTCGGTCAGCGAGGAGAGGATGGCCGCCAGGTCGCCTGCGTGCTGGATGGCCGGGCCGGAGGTGATCCGGATCGGCGCGTTCATCTCGGCGGCGATGATCATCGACAGCGTCGTCTTGCCGAGCCCGGGGGGGCCGCTGAGCAGCACGTGGTCGGGTGTGGCCGCCCGGCGCCTGGCCGCCTGGAGAACGAGCGAGAGCTGCTCGCGGACGCGCTCCTGTCCGATGAACTCGTCCAGGTCACGCGGGCGCAGCGCCGCCTCGACGGCCCGGTCCTCGCCGTCCGCAGCGGCGGTGACCAGGCGGTCGCCGGCGGCGTCGTCGTACATGCGCTCTTCGCTCCGTTCTCGGTGGATCTGCGTTTCTTTGTGCGGGCGAGTACTGCCGGGTACCACTTCTCAGTGATTTCCGCTGGGCGACTTCTCAGCGAATTCTCGTGTCTCAGTGGGTGCGGTTGCGGCTCTGCAACGCACTGCGGAGAAGCGCGGAGACGTTCGGCTTCTCCATCGCCTCGGCCTCGGGCGTGACCGCGGCGACCGCCTCGTCCGCCTCGCGCGGGGCGAAACCGAGGCCGACCAGGGCGGCGTGCAGCTGGTCGTTCCAGGGCGCGGGCCCGCTGGCGACCGCGGCGTGCGGCTGCGCGGGGACGGCGCCCGTCGGCGCGCCGAGCCGGTCCTTGAGCTCGATCAGCAGCTTCTGCGCACCCTTCGGCCCGATGCCGGGAACGGCGGTCAGCGCCTTGGCGTCACCCCTGGCCACGGCGAGCCGCAGCCCGTCCGGGCTGTGCACGGCGAGCATCGCCTGCGCGACCTTGGGCCCGACGCCGCTCGCCGTCTGCAACAGCTCGAAGGTATGCCGCTCGTCGTCGTCGGCGAAGCCGTAGAGGGTGAGGGAGTCCTCTCGGACCACAAGCGAGGTGGCGATCACGGCCTCCTGCCCCATGCGGAGACCCGCCAGCGTGTTCGGGGCGCAGTGGACCAGCATCCCGACGCCGCCGACCTGGATCACGGCGCTGCTCGGCGTGAGCGCGGCCACCGGGCCACTGACGAAGGCGATCACGGGCGGGGCTCCCTGACTCGGCTGAGGGCGGCGGCGATCCTGTTGTTGGCGGTGCCGCGCCAGATGTGGCAGATGGCGAGGGCGAGCGCGTCGGCGGCGTCCGCCGGCCTGGGCGGCGCGTCGAGCCGCAGGATGCGGGTGACCATGGCCCCCACCTGTGCCTTCTCCGCGCGACCGCTACCGGAGACGGCGGCCTTGACCTCGCTCGGGGTGTGCAGGGTGACCGGTATGCCGCGCCGGGTCGCACAGAGCATGGCGACCGCGCTGGCCTGGGCGGTGCCCATGACGGTGCGCACGTTGTGCTGCGAGAAGACGCGCTCGACGGCGACGAGCTCCGGCTGGTGCGTGTCGAACCACGCGTCGAGCCCACGCTCGATCTCCAGCAGTCGCAGGGGGATGTCCATCTCGGCAGGAGTTCTGACGACCCCACAGGCCACCATGTGCAGGGGCCTTCCCGGCGCGCCGTCGACCACACCGACACCGCAGCGGGTCAAGCCTGGATCCACCCCGAGAACACGCATGCCCGCAGGCTATCTGTTCGCACTGACAGAACCTTGCAACACCCAGGGGCGCGAGGCTCCGGTGATCCGCGGCTCCGCGCCCCTGGGTGTGACAACTACCTGCGGTAGCGAAGAGGGACTCAGTCGTCCGCGTCGAGCTCCGCCTCGACCTCGGGCGAGAGGTCGAAGTTGGCGAAGACGTTCTGCACGTCGTCGCTGTCCTCCAGCGCGTCGATCAGCTTGAAGATCTTGCGCGCGCCGTCGGCGTCGAGCTCGACCTGGACCGACGGGACGAAGTTGGCCTCGGCCGAGTCGTAGTCGATCCCGGCGTCGACGAGCGCGGTCCGCACCGCGACCATGTCCGAGGCCTCGGTCTGGATCTCGTACGCGTCGCCGATGTCGCTGACGTCCTCCGCGCCGGCCTCGAGGGTGGCCTCCATGACCGTGTCCTCGTCGACCTTGTCGGCCTTGGGAACGATGATGACGCCCTTGCGGCTGAACATGTAGGAGACCGAGCCCGGGTCGGCCATGTTGCCGCCGTTGCGGGTCATCGCGACGCGCACGTCGGACGCGGCGCGGTTGCGGTTGTCGGTGAGGCACTCGATCAGGACGGCCACACCGTTCGGGCCGTAGCCCTCGTACATGATGGTGGCGTAGTCGGCGCCACCGGCCTCCGCGCCGGACCCGCGCTTGACGGCGCGGTTGATGTTGTCGATCGGGACCGAGCTCTTCTTCGCCTTCTGGATGGCGTCGTAGAGCGTCGGGTTGCCGGCGGGGTCACCACCACCGGTACGGGCCGCCACCTCGATGTTCTTGATCATCTTGGCGAAGAGCTTGCCGCGCTTCGCGTCGATGACGGCCTTCTTGTGCTTGGTGGTAGCCCACTTGGAGTGGCCGGACATCGAGTTGCTCCTTAAAACAGCACCGGACTGAAGTGAACGAACGGGGAGATCCTACCGTCACCGGCCGTGACCGACGGCGCGGACCATGTCCACGAAATAGGCGTGCACGCGGTGGTCGCCGGTCAGTTCCGGGTGGAACGACGTGGCCAGCAGGTTGCCCTGACGGACCGCCACGATGTGCTCGGCGTCGGTGCCCTCGTGCAGGGAGGCGAGGACCTCGACGCCCGCGCCGACGGACTCGACCCACGGGGCGCGGATGAAGACGCCGTGCACCGGGCCGCCCTCGGCAAGGCCCTTGAAGTCGACACCCTGCTCGAAGGACTCGTTCTGGCGGCCGAAGGCGTTGCGGCGGACGACCATGTCGATGCCGCCGACCGACTCCTGGTCGTCGCGGCCGTCGAGGATCTTGTCGGCCAGCATGATCATGCCCGCGCAGGTGCCGTAGACCGGCATCCCGGCGGCGACGCGGGCGCGCAGCGGCTCCATCACGCCGAAGAGCAGCGCCAGCTTGGACATGGTGGTGGACTCGCCGCCGGGGATCACGACGGCGTCGACCTCGGCCAGCTCCTCGGGGCGGCGGACCGGGCGGGCGAGCGCGTCGGCCTCGGCGAGGGCGACGAGGTGCTCGCGCACGTCGCCCTGGAGGGCGAGCACACCGACGACGGGAGTGGAGCTGGACGACGACACGGGAGGGACCTCTTCTGGATGTTCTTGTTCTGGATGTCCGTGGATGAACAGACGAACGGGAGGAGCCCCGGCCCCCTACGCGTGGCGCGTTGGCAGGGGCCGGGGCTACCGAAGACGACTGCGGGAGTCGATTACCAGCCGCGGTTGGCGTAGCGCTCGGTCTCGGGCAGGGTGTCGCAGTTGATGCCGACCATGGCCTCGCCCAGGTTGCGGGAGGCGTCCGCGATGATCTTCGGGTCGTCGTAGAAGGTGGTGGCCTTCACGATGGCGGCGGCGCGCTTGGCCGGGTCGCCCGACTTGAAGATGCCGGAGCCGACGAAGACGCCCTCCGCGCCCAGCTGGCGCATCAGCGCGGCGTCGGCCGGGGTGGCCACGCCACCGGCGGAGAAGAGCACGACCGGGAGCTTGCCGAGCTCGGCGACCTCGGCGACCAGCTCGTACGGGGCGCGCAGCTCCTTGGCCGCGGCGTACAGCTCGTTGTTGTCGCAGCCGCGCAGCTTGGCGATCTCGCCCTTGATCTGGCGCAGGTGGCGGACGGCCTCGACGACGTTGCCGGTGCCGGCCTCGCCCTTGGAGCGGATCATGGCCGCGCCCTCGGCGATGCGGCGCAGGGCCTCACCCAGGTTGGTGGCACCGCAGACGAAGGGGGTGGTGAAGGCGAACTTGTCGGAGTGGTTGACCTCGTCGGCCGGGGTCAGCACCTCGGACTCGTCGATGTAGTCGACGCCGAGCGCCTGCAGCACCTGGGCCTCGACGAAGTGGCCGATGCGGGACTTCGCCATGACCGGGATGGAGACGGCCTCGATGATCTCTTCGATCATGTTCGGGTCGGACATACGGGCCACGCCGCCGTCCTTGCGGATGTCGGCGGGAACGCGCTCCAGAGCCATGACGGCCACGGCGCCCGCATCCTCGGCGATCTTCGCCTGCTCGGCGTTGACCACATCCATGATCACACCACCCTTGAGCTGCTCGGCCATGCCGCGCTTGACGCGGGCGGTACCGATGGCAGGCTGGTCGGAGGTGGCGGGGGAGTTGGTGGACACGAATGACCTCACTGAAGACGCGGATTCGGTGCGATAAGCCCATGGTAGGCCCGCTCCGACCTTAGCCGATGCTCCATGCGGTCCAGCCCGGACCATCCGAGTACGACGTTCCGTAGCAGGCGCGATGCCTGACGGCCGGTCCGCGGTACGCGTTACGCGTCGCGTGCTTACGCCGGGACGCGCTCCAGCGTACGCGGAGCCTCGTCGTCCATCTCGAAGGCGAGCGGGAACGGCGCGTGTCCGGCGAGCCGGAAGAGACGGACCAGCCGGTGTCGGCGGACGGCGCGCGCCGCGCGCACGGAGTCGTTGTGGAACCGCCGGGCCATCGGCACGCGGCGCACGGCCTCGCCGAGGTCGGCGAGTGCCTCGGCCCCGCCGGGCAGAGCCGAGAGCTCGGCGACCTGCTCCGGCTCGGCGAAGACGGCGCGCAGGGCTTGGGAGAGCTGGCTCTCCGCGACTTCCCGCGCGTCGGGCTGCGCGGTTCGGGCGGCGTGGGAGGCCTGGTAGAGCAGGATCGACGCGGCGGGATCGAGCAGCGTCGAGGTCGCCAACTCCTGCGCTGTGGACGCGCGTCGAAGCAGCTGCGCGTCGAGCGCGGCGCGGGCGGCGTCGATCCGCGCGTGCAGGCGGTCCAGGCGACCGGCGGTCCAGGAGAGGTACAGGCCGAAGGCGACGACAGCGAGGGCGACCCAGATCCAGATGCTCACGGGGTGTGACCCTATCCGCTCCCGCGGGGACGGAACGGAGATTGAGCTTCGCTACCGCAGGTCGTTGCACTGCCCAGGGGCGCGGGGAACTGCGCGAGAAACCACCGGCGCGCGGATGGCCCTGCTCGCTCGGGGACTCACCACCCGGGTGGCTTGTCGCGCAGTCCCCCGCGCCCCTGGTGGTGCAACTACCGCATCTGCAAGAGGTTCAGTCCCTGGCCAGCCCCAGGCGGGCGCGCCACCCCGTGGCCGGCTCGCCGTCCGTCACCGCCGCCGCGCCCGTCGCGACGGTCTCGTAGACGGCGAGGATGTCCGCGCCCACCGTGGACCAGTCGAAGCGGCGGACGTGGCGCGAGCCCGTGTCGCTGAGCGCGCTGCGGCGCTCGGGGTCGCCGAGGAGGCGGATGGCGACCTTGGCCAGGGCCTCCCCGTCCTCGACGGGGAAGAGCTCGCCGCTGGCGCCGCCGTCGAGGACCTGCCGGAAGGCGTCCAGATCGCTGGCGACGACCGGCGCGCCCGCGCTCAGCGCCTCGACCAGGATGATGCCGAAGCTCTCGCCGCCCGTGTTGGGCGCGATGTACACGTCGACGCTGCGCAGCAGCCGCGCCTTGTCCTCGTCGGAGACCATGCCGAGGAAGGTGATCCGGTCCCGCACCTCGCGCGGGAGGTCCTTGACCGCCTCCTCCTCGTCACCCTTGCCCGCGACCAGCAGTCGAACCCCCGGCCGCTCGGCGAGGATCTTCGGGAACGCCTCCAGCAGCGTCGGCAGACCCTTGCGCGGCTCGTTGATGCGGCCGACGAATCCGATCGTCTCCCCCTGCCACTCCGCGCGCGGTTCCGCGCTCGCGAAGAAGTCGACGTCGACGCCGTTGGGGATGACCACCGCGTCTCCGCCGAGGTGCTCGACCAGCGTCGTGCGTGCGTACTCGCTGACGGCGATCCGCGCGGAGATCTTCTCCAGCGCCGGCTGGAGGATCGGCTCGGCCGCGATCATCGCGCGGGAACGCGGGTTGGAGGTGTGGAAGGTGGCCACTATCGGGCCACTGGCGGCCCAGCAGGCGAGGAGCGAGAGGCTCGGCGTCGCGGGCTCGTGGATGTGCAGCACCTCGAACCGGCCCTCGTGCAGCCAGCGGCGCACCCGCGCGGCCGAGAGGAAGCCGAAGTTGAGGCGTGCCACCGAGCCGTTGTACGGCACGGGGACCGCACGGCCCGCCGAGGTGACGTACGGCGGGAGCGGCGTGTCGTCGTCGGCCGGGGCCAGCACGGAGACCTCGTGACCGAGGCCGATCAGGTGCTCGGCGAGGTCGCGGACGTGGAACTGGACGCCGCCGGGGACGTCCCAGGCGTAGGGGCAGACGACGCCGATCCTCATGCCTGGGCCTCCACCGGGTTCGCGCCGCCGTCAGTTGACGGAGCGTCAGAGGGAACGGCCGTGCCCTGCAGCGCGCGCGGGTCGTCGGGTTCGAGGTCGGCGAGCCAGAAGCGCTGGAGCATGTGCCAGTCCTTGGTGTGGGCGCGGACGCCCTCCGCCCAGACGTCGGCCATGGCCTGCGTCATCGCCGCCGTCTTCTCGCGGCGGCTGCCCTGCTCGGGGACCTGGATCTCCTCGTGCACGCAGCCCTTCATCACCTTGGTGTCGTCGTACCAGAGGGTGACCGGGAGCAGCGCCGCTCCCGTCTGCTGGGCCAGGGCCGCCGGACCGGCCGGCATCCGGGTCTTCTCGCCCATGAAGTCGACCTCGACTCCGGACGCCGAGAGGTCGCGGTCGCCGACCAGGCAGACCAGCTTGCCCGCGCGCAGCCGCTTGGCCAGGGTGGCCAGGGTGTTGCTGCCGCCGGTCAGCGGCAGCACCTCCATGCCGAGGCCCTCGCGGTAGGCGACGAAGGTGTCGAAGAGCTTCTCCGGCTTGAGGCGCTCGGCGACCGTGCTGAACGGGTAGCCGCGGACCACGACCCAGGCGCCGGCCAGGTCCCAGTTGCCCATGTGCGGCAGGGCGAGGACGACGCCGCGACCGGCGGCCAGGGTGTCGTCCAGCCGCTCGATGTGCTCGGGCTCGAAGGAGGCGGTGATCCTCTCCCGGTTCCAGACCGGCATCCGGAAGGACTCGCACCAGTAGCGCAGGTAGGACCGCATGCCCTCGCGGCTCAGCGCCCGGATCGCTGCGTCGTCCAGCTCGGGGTGGACCCGGCGCAGGTTGGTCTCCAGGCGCAGCACGCTCTTGCCGCGGCCCCTCCAGGTCCGGTCGGCGATGCGGCGGAACAGCGCGTCGGCCCAGGGCTCGGGAAGGCGCTTGACCAGGGCCCAACCGGACGCGTACGCGGTGTAGGTCAGCTGGTCCTTGATGCGGTTCAGGTCCGTCATCGGGCCTCCCCCTCGGTGGACTCGGTCGGCCCGGTGGACTCGGTCGGCTCACCGGGCTCGGTGGACTCGGCGGGCTGCGAGGCCGCCTCCGCTGCGGCCAGTTCGGCGGCCTCGCGGCGCACGGTCAGCACCCGCTGGAAGACGGTGACCAGGCTGCCCGCGGCCACCGCCCACAGCGCGATCGGCAGCAGCCACTGGATCCCCGGCACGCCGAACGCGTGCAACCCGGCGAGCCCGGCCGCGACCAGGGTGACCACCAGCCGCTCGGCGCGCTCGGCGACGCCGTTGACGTTGCACGGGAGCCCGAGGCTCTCCGCCCGGGCCTTGGCGTACGAGACGACCTGGCCGCTGGCCAGGCAGAACAGCGTCACCGCGCAGAGCAGCAGGTTGTCGCCCTTGCCCGCGTACCACATGGCGATGCCGCCGAAGATCGCGCTGTCCGCCACCCGGTCCAGCGTCGAGTCGAGGAACGCGCCCCAGGGCCCGGAGCGGCCCGCCTGGCGGGCCATGTTGCCGTCGACCAGGTCGGAGAAGACGAACAGGGTGATGACGACCGTGCCCCAGAAGAAACTGCCGCGCGGGTAGAACACCAGCGCACCCGCCACCACCCCGGCGGTGCCGACCAGGGTGACCGCGTCCGGACTGACCCCCTTGCGCAACAGGAAGGCCGCAAGAGGCGTGAAGACGCGGGTGAAGAAGGCTCGGGCGTATTTGTTGAGCATGGGTCTGCCGACCGCTCCGTTCCAGGCTGGAGAAGAGTGCGCACAATCTCTTGGAACCAGATTCTCCGGCTCCCGGGACCGGATTGTCCGGGCGTGCGCCATGCTATCGGGGGCCTACGCCTGACCCACGTATGGACCTGCGGCGAACTCGGTGAGAGGCTCCAAAGTACCGCGGGTGACCGTCGTCACAATCCCCACCCACTCCCTCACGGAGCGAATCACCCGGCGCGGTCCCCGTGGCGTTTCTCTGGCGCGCAAGCGGGAGGAGACACCGATCATGGGTGACAAGCACAATGCACCAGCGGGAGCCGCCGGCAGGGCACCGTCGGCCGACCGGCCCGAGCAGATCAGGAACGTGGTGCTGGTCGGCCACAGCGGAGCAGGAAAAACCACCATCGCCGAGAGCCTCGCCCTGGCCACGGGGGCGATCAACCGGGCCGGACGCGTCCAGGACGGCACGACCGTCTCCGACTACGACGAGATCGAGCACCGGCAACAGCGCTCGGTCCAGCTCTCCCTCGTCCCGATCGAGTTCGACGGGTACAAGATCAACCTGCTGGACACCCCCGGCTACGCCGACTTCACCGGCGAGCTGCGGGCCGGGCTGCGGGCCGCCGACGCGGCGCTCTTCGTCGTCCCGGCCAACGAGGACATCGACGGCGCGACCCGCTCGCTCTGGGACGAGTGCGCCGCGGTCGACATGCCGCGCGCCCTGCTCGTCACCAAGCTCGACGCGCCCCAGGCCGACTTCGACGCCACCGTCGAGCGCTGCCGCGAGGCGTTCGCGCCGGACTCCCCCGAGTCGGTGCTGCCGATCTACCTGCCGCTGCGCGAGGGCGAGCCCGGCGCGGACGGCACCCGTCACGTCTCCGGCCTGGTCGGCCTGCTGAGCCGGCAACGGTACGACTACGCCGACGGCAAGCGCGTCGAGAGCGAGGTCGACGGCGAGCTTGCGACGGAGATCGATCCGGCCCGGGAGCGGCTGATCGAGGCGGTCATCACCGAGAGCGAGGACGAGACGTTGATGGACCGCTACCTCGGCGGCGAGACCATCGACACCGAGACCGTCATCGACGACCTCGAACGCGCGGTGGCCCGCGGCCACTTCCACCCCGTGCTGGCCGCGCTCCCGGCTGCCGACGGCTCCCGCGAGGGCGTCGGCACGACGGAGCTGCTGCAACTGGTCACCGCGGCCTTTCCCTCCCCGATCGAGCACGTCTGCCCGGTGCACCCCGGCGAGGAAGCCGTCGCCTGTGACCCCGACGGCCCGCTGGCGGCGCAGGTACTGAAGGTCACCAGCGACCCCTACGTCGGACGGCTCACCCTCTGCCGCGTCTTCTCCGGCACGCTGCGCCCCGACGTCCAGGTCCACGTCGGGGACAGCGACGAGCGCGTCGGCGCGCTGACCTCGCCGTTCGGCAGGGCGCAGCGGCCGGTCCCGCAGGCCGTGGCGGGTGACATCGTCTGCGTCGCCAAGCTCGGCCACGGCGCGACCGAGGAGACGCTGAGCCAGCCCGGCCACCTGGTCGACCTCGACCACTGGGCGCTCCCCGAGCCGCTGCTGCCGATCGCCATCCACGCCCACAGCAAGGCGGACGAGGACAAGCTCTCCCAGGCGCTGTCCCGCCTCGGCGGCGAGGACCCGACGCTGCGGCTGGAGCAGAATCCGGAGACCCGGCAGCTGGTCCTGTGGTGCCTCGGCGAGGCCCACGCGGACGTGATGCTGGAGCGGCTGCGCGGCCGGTTCGGCGTGCAGATCGACACCGAGGACTACGTGGTGCCGTTCCGCGAGACGCTGGCGGGCCCGGCAACGGGACGTGGACGGCACGTCAAGCAGTCCGGCGGCCACGGGCAGTACGCCATCTGCGAGATCGAGGTCGAACCGCTGCCGACGGGCAGTGGGTTCGAGTTCGTCGACAAGGTGGTCGGCGGCGCGGTGCCGCGCCAGTTCATCCTCTCGGTCGAGAAGGGCGTGCGCGCGCAGCTGGCACGTGGCGTGGCGGCGGGCTTCCCGCTGGTCGACGTGCGGGTCACGCTCGTCGACGGCAAGGCCCACTCCGTGGACTCCTCGGACGCCGCCTTCCAGACGGCGGGCGCGCTGGCGCTGCGCGAGGCGGCGGCGGACAACGTCCGGCTGCTGGAGCCGGTCGCGGAGGTCCACGTCCTCGTCCCGGACGACTTCGTAGGCGCGGTGCTGAGTGATCTGTCGAGCAGGCGCGGGCGGGTGCTGGGGACGGAACCCGTCGGCTCGGGCGGCAGGACCGCGATCCACGCGGACGTCCCGGAGCTGGAGATCGTCCGCTACGCGGTCGACCTCCGCTCGCTCAGCCACGGCGCCGGCAGCTTCACCCGCGTGTACGCGCGGCACGAGGCGTTGCCGGAGGCGATGGCTTCGAGGGTGCTGAAGAAGATGGAGGCCGCGAGGTAGATCCTTCTAGACAGGGGCGAGTTGCACTTTCAGGGGTGCGAGGCTCTGCTGATGTGCGGCTCCGCCGCGTGGGCGCGACAAGCCGGTGCCTTTGCTGCCGCAGATGGTTGCACTGTCCAGGGGCTCGGGGAACTGCGCGACAAGCCACCCATGTAGGTGGTTCGCCGAACGAGCAGGGCCATCCGCACAGGGTGGTTGTTCGCGCAGTTCCCCGCGCCCCTGGGAGTTGCAACTACCTGCAGAAACAAAGCCCCCGCCTGGTCCCGCCCACGCGGCGAAGCCGCAGATCAGCAGAGCCCCGCGCCCCTGGGTGTTGCAACTACCTGCGGCAACAAAGC
>NZ_JBGCCR010000061.1:0-18065 GCF_041262485.1 Streptacidiphilus sp. BW17
GTCGAGGCTTCTTCTTCCCCATGTCTTCCATGATGGACATCCCTCCGGGGCCGTGACCCCTGATCTCGGATGTCCGTCAAAGCGGACCAACCTCACCTCTGGGCAGCCGTCGGCAATCCAGCGCAGCACACTTATCTGCTTCTCATTGAGGGGACTCCTGGATGTGGGCACATCCTGGAACTAGCACGCCACCGCGCGGACCGTCGACCGTTCCGCGAGCAATCGCCCGTTCGAGAGGGCTGGTCAGCGCAGCAGTGTCTGGCGATCGCTGCTTCTGGCCTATCGGCCAGAAGCGACGCCGACACGCGTACCACCTCGATACGGACACACTGTCGCCGGACTCAGGACCCGTGGCATCCGGAATCTCGGCGCAGCCCCCGATCGCTCAAGGTCTGTCGCCTCGACACCCGGCACCCTCGAGAGCTCGACATCCGGAGTGACGTGCATCGCGGGCCCGATCCGATTCGGCCGTGGCCCGGCTGATGCTACGAGTTCGTGGGTGTCGGAACGGGAGATTCATGACGCTGTGAACTCTGTCAATGATGATTCCGGCGTATAATTGTGGCGATACGGCGAGGCGGCATGCCAGCCACAAGCGACAACGCGACCTACCTCGCCCCCTGTCTAGCTGTTCGGAGAACCCATGCCTGAGCCCACTGACGTTTCCGTCACCCTTGCGGAGATCGCGCGTCTCGCGGGTGTCGGCCGGGCGGCAGCGAGTAACTGGCGTCGGCGGCACGACAACTTCCCCATGCCGGTTGGTGGGACGGACACCAGCCCGCAGTTCTCGCTGGCACAGGTCGAGCGGTGGCTTCGGGAACAGGGAAAGCTTGAACGGATTGGACAACGCGAACGACTGTGGCCGCAGTTCGAAGCCCTGGGCGACCGCGCGGTGATGGGAATCGCGATCGCCCAGGCGGGGAAGCGTGTCCTGGCTGGGCAGTCGGGCGGAGCAGCGTCAGCGAACGCCGCACCGCCGGGTCCGACGTCCGGGCTCGTGGAGCAGACAGTTGAAATCGCTCAGCGCGAAGGCGGCCGTCAGACCTTCGACTTCCTGCTCACGCGTTGGCTTGACGCTCATGTGCGTCAGATCAGCGCCACCCCGGCTCCGTTGGCCCGATTGATGGTAGATGTCGCCGCCGTGGTCGGAGGAGATCGCATGGGGGCGCCCACGATCCTGGATCCGGCATGCGGCGCCGGTGGGCTACTCCTGGCCGCGAGTAGACACTGGACGGTGACGAGTCCCGGCAGTGCTCCTCCGGTGCTCCTGGGCGTCGAGCTCGATCCGACCCTCACGGCACTGGCAACCGTACGGTTGGGCTTCGCGGCAACGGAGGGAATCGACTCGCCTTTCGGTCACAGCCGTCCGAGCGTGGATATCCGAGACGGAGACTCACTCCGGAACGATCCGCATGGCGACGCCCAGGCCGACGTCGTGTTGTGCAATCCGCCGTTCAACGAACGCGACTGGGGCCACGAGGAGCTTGCCACTGATCCGCGCTGGGTGTTTGGCCTGCCGCCGCGGACCGAGCCCGAACTGGCCTGGATCGAACACGCCCTTGCCCGGCTGAGGCCGGGGGGCGTCGCCGTCGTGCTCCTCCCTCCGGCCGTGGCATCCCGCAAGGCAGGGCGGCGTATTCGAGGAGCGCTCCTCCGCGCAGGTGCGCTTCGCGGCGTGATTGCCCTGCCCGCCGGTGCTGCGCAACCGCACAGCGTTTCCCTACACCTGTGGATCCTGCACGCTCCGGAGGCGGAGGGTGGCGTCAGCCCCAGACAGCGCTTCTTCATGCTGGATGCCGCCGCAGTCGCCCCCGGAGCCGCGAAAGGGGCGCATACGATCGACTGGGAGCGCCTGCCGAGCCAGGTCCTCGACGCCGTGAGCGCCTTCTCCTGGGAGGAGGGGAGCGTCAGCGCAACGGGACGGTTGCCGGCGGGCTGCCTAGCCTTGCCGGTGATGGATCTATTGGACGATCAAGTGGATCTCACCCCGGCCCGATATGTTCCCGAGACGGCTGCTGGGGCCCAACTCAAGCTACACGAGTCCTGGAGCCGGTTCGATGGCCTTCTGCACGACGTCGGAGAATATGCGCGTGAGCTCTCACGTATCGATCTGTCTGCCGATGGCGATTCGGTCACGACAGTCACGGTGGGAGATCTGGATCGTGCCCGTGCCCTGAGCCTGAGTACAGGGCAGGCACCCTCAGCTGACCTACTGAAGGGGGATGTTCTCCCCGAGGGTGCGGTGCCGGTCCTGAGCGTGTCCGACCTGGTCTTGGACGGGCTTCCCGGAGGTTGGTTGAGTGGAGCAGACGTGCTGTCAGGGCTGCAGGCTGGCGTATTGACGATCGCTGACCCGGGCGACGTGGTCGTGGTCGGCGTCGAGCGAGCCTTCCGGGTGTGGGTGCAGGTGGACGGTCCGTTGGTGCTGGGGTCGCAGTTGTACGCGTTGCGCACGGATCCGGAGGTCGTCGACCCCTGGTTTCTCGCCGGATGCCTACGCGCGCCGGCGAACGTGCGACAGGCGAGTTCCCATACTTCCAGCTCCGCGCGTGTCGATGTCCGAAAGCTGCAGGTGCTTCAGCTGCCCCTAGCGGAGCAGCGCCCCTACGGCACCGCCTTTCGCGAACTCCTGGCATTTGAGGACGCGTTGCTCGCCCTGGGATCCGTCGGCACTGATGTGCTTCGAGGGCTCGGTGACGGGCTCGTGGCGGGTCGCCTCCGCAGCCCCCGCAGGGCGTCCTCGAACGGGTGAGGATCAGTCCGTGCCCAGACGAGGGAGCGCCGCAGCCACTCGTTCGTCGAAGCCGAGTTCCGTGAGCTCGAGGCCGACCTCGCGGCAGCGCTCGGCCAGGACGATGGCGCGTTCCTGGGCAAGCCCGGGGAGCGCTGCCACCACCCTTGTCAGCGCCTGCAAGGCCGGGAGCAGTTCACCGAATGGGATGCGGCACTCGGCTGCCCCGAGCGTTCCATCCAGGAAGTCCGCCACGTCGCTGGGATCCAGGCTGTCCTGAGACTGCCGTACCAGGTCGTCGTAGAGCGAGAGCGCCTGTGTATATCGTCCTGCGATGCGCATGCCGTTCGCTGCCAGGCGGTAGGCCTCGCGGACGTGCGGGTCGGATGGTCCCCAGTCGCGTCGCGCTGTCGGAAGAATGTCCGCCAGGCGTTCGAGGACGTCTCCCGGGTCGCCGGTGTCGATTTCGGACTGGGCCTGGACGCAGAGGTCCCTGAACGAGCGCCTGCTGAGGAAAGCGACGTCTCGTCGCCTGCGGCGCGCAGGGGCGACCCGGGAAACTGCCGCTGCGGTGGGTAGCTGATACGAGTCAGGCTTGCGCAGCAGACCTGTGGGGTCCGGCTCCAACCGAGGGGAGGGAGCCGGATCGCCTTCCCGGGGCGCGTACACGCGCAGAACCTCCCTGACTACGTGCGCGTCCTCTGGGCGGTCGTCCGGGTCCTTCTCCAGCAGCTTCAGGGTGAGCGCTTCCAGCTCGGGCGGAATGTGCTCGACATGGTGCGAAAGCGGGACCGGCTTGTCGTGCACGTGCTGGTCCCGCAATCGCTCTCCTGAGAACGGAGGTCTGCCGGTCAGCAGGCGGTAAAGGACACAACCGAGGGCATAGAGATCGGTTTTCGGAGTGATCTGGCGTTCCAGGATCTGTTCCGGGGCCTCGTACCCCCTGCTGCCCACGGTGCTGCCGTCCGGGGTGTAGTCGGTGACGCCCGGCCACAGCGGCTTGGCGATGCCGAAGTCGATGAGGACGATGATGCCGTCCTCATCGACGATCAGGTTGTACGGCTTGAGGTCGCGGTGTACCACAGGCAAGTCATGTGCGCACGCGAGGGCGTCGGCGATCTGGAAGCCGATGGCGGCCGCGACGGCGATGGTAGGCGTGTACTGGTCGAGAAAGCGGTGCAGGTCCTTGCCCTTGACCAGGCGCATCACGATAAAGGGCTCGGAGCGGTGGTTGCCCTGGTCATAGAGCTCGGGGATGCCCTGGTGGTGCAGCTTTCCGAGGAGCGCGCCCTCGCGCCTGAAACGGCCACGCATCCGCTCGAGCTCGGCCTGCCATTCGGCTTCGTCCAGGGAGTCCGAGGGCCCGCAGTCCGCGCGGAGGAATTTGACGGCCACTTGACGCCGCTCGAGCAGATCCTCTGCTTCCCACACGTCGGCCATACCGCCTCGGCCCTTGACCTTCAGCAGTTCGTACCGGTTGCCCAGTACGTCTCCCGGCTCCATACACGCCCCTACCTCTGACGCGCGCCCACGGCTCGCACGGCAAGGAACCGGCAGGACGCACGTGTCCGGTTCCACCGATGCCTCGACGGACAGATGCCACTGTGAAGGAAATATACATCAGTCCGTCCATCGACTGTGTTCACAGACTTTTTGTGCCATGCTGGACTTGCCCGTTGGGACGCCACTTGGCGCCTCCTGCCGTACTGCCTTGGGGAGACCGTGACTCACTGGCCGGTGCCACCCGGAACCACCGGAGATATCAGCCTGATCCGTACCAACCTCCCTGCCGCGCGGCTCGATCCTCACGACTGCCCCCTGAAGCGCAGCAGCGACGCACGTCCGATGCTGCGCGCAGATCAAGAATCAGCCCAACGCGCAGAAACATTGCAGGACTTCACCCTCAAGGTCTTCATGGATGCAATGGACTTGATTGAACACGGCAGGAAGGCACCCGAGTGGGCGATTGAGCAACTTTGGCTCACCGAGGGCACTTTCGGTCTCAAGGGACGCCGTAGGGCACATCCCGTGCTGCTGGCGTGGACCGAGGAGGCGGTCCAGCGCTTCGTCGCGGCCCGAGAGGCAGATCAACAGGCCCGACAGTCGGCCGGGCTTCCGCCCACTCATCCCGTGACCGACAAGTGGGTGGTGGGCAAAGACCCGGGCCAGATCGACTCCCGCGGAGCGGACACCTACGAGGCGACAGCCTGGGGGCGGCGCTACGTGGCCCGGGACGGTTCAACTCGGGACCTGTGGCTCCTTTCCTTCGGAGCGACGAAGGAGGACCGCCCCAAGGCCGAGAAGGCGGCTGCGGCCTTCGTGGCTGCCCGGGGGATGCCCGCCAAGGGAGGATGGAAGGCCCGGCACACGCCGGTGCCGGCCGGGTCGCTCCATCCTGGCCGCACCAGCGCGCCCGAGCGCGTCCGGGTCATCGAGTTCGGCTGCGGAGTGGGGACCAGCGCCACGCTGCTCGACTGGGACCGGGCGACGGCGCACCAGCGATTCGCCTCGGACGCGTGGCCGGCCCTGATCCGGGCCATCGACGACACCCGGGCTCTGCCGGGCTCCAGTTGCGTCGACTGCAAGGCATTGTCCGGGTGCGGAGCACTGGCTCGCAGCCCGGGACTGCTGCAGATAACGCCTACAGGGCCCAAGCGGGCACGCCGCAGCGTCTCGGTCACCGACCTGCGCAGCTACCGGGACTGCCCCGCCAAGTACCACGCGACCAGGCAGCTCAAGCTGCGCTCGGCGCAGCCCGAGAGCTCGGAGATCCGCAGGGGTCGCGCAGTGGACAGCTGGTTGAATGAGCGCCACGGGACCCACCCGCACGATGGCTGCCGGGACTTGCCCGGGCCCGCGGACCCGTCCTCATGGAATGTGGGCGGCCTGCACCTCGTCGGCAAGGAGGCCGAAGACGGTGCCGCCATGCTCGAACAGCATGCCTACGTGTGCCCCCTGAACGGCCTCGGGCCCGGTGAGCTGGTGCGCGTCCAGCACCAGGTCGCCTGCTTCGACCCGGAGCTGGATCTGGTACTGATCGCCACGCCCGATCTGCTCTACACCCGCAGCGGCAGCTGGGTCTGGTGGGAGATGAAGACGGCCAACAGCCGACTCTACGAAGGCGAGCCTCTGATGGCCCGCTACCCCCAACTCGCCATGGGCGTACTGATGCTGGCCGCCGGTGTACTTGGCGGTAACATCGCTCGCTCGCGGGTGGAGCTCGAGCTGCTCCACTGCGACGACCTGACGTTGGAGGAGCTGGATCCCTCCCGTCCCCGGGTCGTGTCCGAGGCGCGGGAAGTGATCGCCGCACTCGCCCGGCCCTGGGCCGAGGACCAGCTCTACCCCGCCACCCCCGGCCGGTCCTGCCGCAGCTGCGAAGCCCGCAATTGGTGCCGGTCCGGCCGCGACCACCTTGCCGCCGCTACCGAGGAATCCTGATGATCCCCCTGCGTCCCGCACAGCGCTCGGACTGGCTCGATTACCCGGATGTCCAGCTCGTGCACACCATCGCCGGAGCGGTCATCCAGGTCGCCGACCTCGGCAATCTCGCCTCCTTCAAGCTGCCCTACCCCGCTGAGGCACAGCAAGCACTGGACCGGACGGTGCTGGCCTGCCTGCTGCGCGGAGTCGAGGAGATTCCCCGTAGCCTGCCGGATCTGCTCTTCTGGTGCCACAGCCGCCCCTTGGAGGACTGGCCCCTGGAACTCCCCCCGGATGCATTCGGAGCGGACGAGTACCTGGTGGATCCCGACGCGCTGGTTCCCACCCAGCTGTGCCACGAGTGGTGGATCAGGGCCAAGGACGCCGGGGCCGCGCAGTTCGACCGTGATGTCGTCTACACCGCGATGCGGCTGTGCCGTCAGGCGGCGTCGCCCGAGTCCTACACGGCCTTCCGGCGCCTCTTGGTTGATCGCCCGGTGCTCACCAGCGTCGAGAAGTTCGAGGTCGACACCGATCTGTTCCTCGCTCCGGTCCTCGAACTCGTGGACCAGTGCTACGTGGCCGCCCCCGTCAGCTACCAGCATCAGGGCGTCTACATCACCTGCGGACGCTGCCTCACCCTGCTGACCCCGCTTGCGGATGGCGGCTGGTGGTGCGAACGCGACCGGTGCCGCCGGCGGGGCACACCCCCGCACGGGCGGGTACTGACCGACGCGGACTCGGGAGGGCTTCTCCAGTTGCAGCGCCCGCTACGGCAGTTCGTCGCCAGCCCCGGACGCGCCGAGGTCGATCTTGAAACACGCCTGAACAGGCTCGGGCTCGCCGTCGAGCTCTGGCCCGGCTTCGATGCCTACGACCTGCGCGTCACCTTCCCCGACGGACGCGTTTGGGCAGTCGACGTTAAGGACTGGAAGCACCCCGGGCTGCTCGGCCGCTCGGCGAAACCCGTCCGCCCGGAGCCCCCCTACGACGAGTCGTGCTGGGTCGTGCCCCAGGAACAGGCCGACGCCCACCACGACTACCTGGGCACCTACCGGCGCAATCGCCCCGCTGCGGCCCAAGGGCTGCCCCTGCTCACCGACAACCGCCTCGTCGAACTCGCCGAAGCCCGCCTGAACGGCACGACCGGCATCTGCCTCGACAGCGCCCACCCCTGGAACGGAGCCCCCCGTGCGTAACAGCAGCGAGTGGTACCAGCCCTTGGCGAAGGACCTGGAACGGGTCTGGCCTGCGGAGCACGCCGACATCAAGCCCTCCCTGCTATGCCAGGTCGAGCTGGGGCTACGGCTGCTGGAGGGACTGGACCCGACCCGCGACGCCGAGGGCGTCTACACGCTCCTCGGCGGATACCCCTTCGCCACCGTCTCCGGCATCGCCGCGACGCCGGCGCACCAGGTACAGCTAGACGCCGCACGCCACCTGCTGTGGAAGCTGCGACGCCGCCGGATGTGGCTCCAGTGCCTGGACGCCTACCGGCAGCTGCCGCCACGGCTGCGCGGCTACCGTCTGCCGGAGGACGGTGGCGCCCCGGCGCGCCGAGTGGAGCCGACCGTCGCCGCCGACCGGTTCGCCCGCTACGATCGGGCGCTGTCCCAGCTGCCTGGGTTCGACCGACGCCCTTTGCACCTGGCCCCAGCGGGCCCCGCGCGCTTCACCGAGCGCCGCCGCCCGGCCGCGGTGACCATTCCCGAACAGCTCTGCCTCCCTCCTGCCACCGGGCACGACCTGGCCGAGGTGCCAAGCACCGCGGGACGCCCCCTGGACGTCCCACTCGCCGAGCTCGCCGAAACCGCCCGCTGGATGGACGCGGCGGCGCTCGAGTTCGGCCTTCGCCCCGGAGCCTGGACCCAGCGTCTCGCGGACCTGAGCCTTGACGTCCTGTCAGCCGACGGTCTGCGTTTCGAGGAGTCACAGGTCCTGCGCCTGGACCGGCTACTGCACCTGGTCGGCATGGTCGGCGCCGGAAAGAGCACCCTGATGACGCTCATCGCCGCCTGGGGCGCCCGCAAGGGACTCCGCACCACCCTGGTCGTCGGCGACGTCGCCGAACAGCTAACCCTCACCAGCCTGTTCCGGGACCTCGGCCTGAGCGCCGCCCCCGTACTCGGCGGCACCACCCGCGAGCAGCACGCGTCCCGCCTGCACCGCCGGCTTGCCGCTCGTGGACGGGACTCCCTGCTCAGCCATGACGACCCCGCCTTCGACGACCTCAGCACGGTATGCGCCCTGGACGCCCTGCGCGGACTGGAGGCCGCCGAGCCGCTGCGCTATGTCGACGCACCATGCATCGAACTGCGTCCCGTCAAGCGGCCCGGACACACGGTCGTCGGCGAAATCCCCCTGCCCGATTACCGGCACTCCTCGGCTCCGGAACCGGACCGGGATGCCACGGCGACGGGTCCCGGGGACGGGGACGAGCTGCGGAGCAACCACGGCTGCCCGGTGTGGAGCGCGTGCCCCCGGCACGCGACCGATCGCGCCATGGTGGAAGCACTGATCTGGGTGGCCAACCCGGCCAGCCTGGTACAGAGCTCTGTACCGCACCACCTCAACGACGAACGGCTGCGCCGACTCGAACTCGCCTGCTTGCGCAGCGACATCATCATCGTCGACGAGGCCGACCGGGTGCAGATGCAACTCGACACCGCCTTCGCCCCCTCGGCGACCCTGATCGTGCGCGGCCCCGAGTCCTGGCTGGACCGACTCGGCATCCACAAGATCGACGAGCTGGCCCGGCAGGGCCGCCTCCCGTTGTCGGCACGCGATGTAGAGCGCTGGTCCGCGTCCCTGGATCTGGTCGGCATCGCAGCCAACCGCCTGTACCGGATGCTGATCACCGATGCGGACCTGCGCGGCTGGGCCGACATCGAGTACTTCAGCGCCTGGACACTCCAGGAAAAACTCGTCTCCGACTGGTACCCCCGGCACCGAACCGACAACACCTCACCAGACGGGGTCCGTTCCGACGCGGACGTCTATGACCTGGACGAGGAACCGGACCCAGACGACCCTGCCACCCTGCCGTCCGGCCCCGACACCGAGGCGTGGGCGGACCGCCGACGTGCGGTCACGGACACCCTCGACGCCTTCCGCGACGACCCACTCGGCGACCGCGGTCCGCACGGCCCGGACGTCGACGCCCTCGTCCTCAGGGCCAACGACCTCCTGCACACCCTCGATGAGAAGGCCACCAGAGCACGCGTACGCGTCACCTTGGACACCCTGCTCGACGGATCACCCCTGCTCGACGGCTCCCTGCACCAGGACGACCCCCGCCTCGGGCAGCCCGACCGCGACCCTGTGGACACCTGGGGTACCGAGCCATGGCTGGACCGCACCGCTATGCGACTCGAGTTCACCCTGCTGCTGGCCGCACTGCACCAGCGCCTGGAACGTGTCACCTTCCTGTGGCCGCAGGTCGAGGCCGCACTGCATCTGGACACCGCCGACAACGAACTCTCGCGCCGCCCGCCACTCGACTATGCACCGTTCGTCCCTGAAGCCCCCATGGGCAACGTGCTCGGCTTCCAGTACCTGCCCGAGGACCCAGAGCGGGGACCCGATGGAGACGAACAGCGCACCGGCACCCTCCGCTTCTTCCGCTGTGCCGGCGTCGGCCGCGAACTCCTGCTCAACCTGCCGGCCATGGGAGCGGACCCCACCGCAGGACGCCCCGGCCCACACGTCCTGCTGATGTCCGGCACCAGCTGGGCCGGAACGTCCACCCGCGCCCACGTCATGGCCCCGGTCCGGGCAGTCCTCAAACCGGACCAGACAGCGATCGAATCCATCCGCCGCACCAGCTTCAGCACCCTGTTCCTCTACGACAGCGAGGGAGCCCCACTGACCCTTTCCGGATCCAAACTCGACGCCCGCGCTCTGGTACTGCGCCAGATTGTCACGCAGCTGGGCAAGTCGAGCCCCGGCAACTCCTCCCTGCTGGACCGGGAGCTGCGGCGCATCGAGGACGGCGAGCGCCACCGGGCGCTGCTCCTGGTCGGCAGTTACCGCGACGCGACCGCAGCCGCCGACCTGCTGGAGGCCATGCCCCGCTGGCGCGGAAAGGTCCGGGTACTGGCCTCCGACAGCGCCGAACTCGACCATGCCAGTCCCGGCGATTCCAACGCAGGCGACGGTCTCGCCCGCGCCACCGCCGTACGACGTGGAGACCTCGCCGCATTCGCCGAGGACGAGGAGGCCGAAGTGCTGATCGCCCCGCTGATGGCCATCGAGCGCGGCCATAACATCCTCAACAGCAGCCGCAAGGCCGCCTTCGGGACGGTCCTCTTCCTCGCCCGCCCGCACCCCCGTCCCGACGACCTATCCCTGGCTGTCTTCGCCGTCAACGACTGGGTCACCCGCTTCGTCCGCGACCAGCCCGGCCTGGAAGCCGGCACATTCAGCAAACTCGTCGCCGACGCCGGGAGCCTGGACGCAGCCGGACTCGCCTTCCGACTCCAGGCCCGCAGGGAATGGCGCAGGCTGCTGTCGAGGCGCTACATCTACTCCCAGCTCAGCCCCGCCGAGAAAACCTCCTTCGCCTGGGACCAACTGGTCACCATCTGGCAGGTCATCGGCCGACTCGTCCGAGGCGGGGTACCCGCCCGGGTGGTATTCGTTGACGCGGCCTTCGCCCCCGTCCTAGCCGAGGCCGGCGCCCCTACAACCGCTTCCGCCCGCGGCAGCGGCCGACGCCGCCGCACCGACGAGGGACTGCTCACCAAGCTGCGCGAAGTCCTCGCACCCTACTTCGACCAGGACGCCGCCCCGGAGTCATTTCCCAACCCCTCTGACCCCGCCCTGGTCCGCACGCTCTACCACCCCCTCTACGACGCCCTGTGCGGCCTCCGCGCCGGCAACTGAAGGAGACTCAGAACCCCATGGCCGCCCCGTACCAAGACATCAGCCGCGCCGCCTACCTCCTCGCACCCGACGCCGACCTGTGGACCGCCAACTACCGCGCCCTCGCGTTCCCCGAGGAGTGGCACGAAAGCGTCCTGGCACTGTGCAACCTCGGCCGCGACCCCGAAGCGGAACCCTTCCGCACCGCTCCCACGTTCCGCCTCGACGGTGTGCTGCAGAGCCTCGCCCCCGACCTGGTCGTCCGCGGCCGTCCGCGCGATCTCAAACAGCAGGCCGAGGACTTCTGGCTCTACGCCCCCATCGACGCCCCCCACCCACTTCCCGGAGACACCCTGGACCGGCTCACCGGAGCCTGGCTGCACGACCTGCGCCCGAAGCCGGACCAGCACGGCGATGTCCTGGCCACACTCTCCGCGCTGCGCTCCACCCCGCCGCAGTGGCAGGACACCACCGTCGACCTCCTCGGCTGCCCCACCAGCGAAGGCGGCACCGCCGCCCCAAGGGACCGCCAGTACCAGCTGGCCACCGACGCACTGGCCCGGCGCATCCTCGCGCTCGGCCCCTACCAGCACAGCGCCGGCAGTCTGCACTTCCGCGCCGTCCCACGCGGACCCCGGCAGCAGGGCGCGGAACTGCTCTCACAACCGCTGCAACACCCGGTCAAGGGCCGCGACTGGTGGTTCTCCATCGTGATCAACATCTCCGTGCACACCGCACCCTTCGACCCCCGGCCGCGCCTGCACCTCCACACCGGCGTCCGCCGCTGGGCCACCCGCCCGGACACCAAGTCCCAGCGGCTGCGCCTGCCCTACGGCCGCGACACCTCCGTCTACCTCCTTCCCGGCATCCCCTGGCTTCCCGGAGCACCAGCGAGCGACCGCTACGCCGTGGCCCGGCTCACCCACGACGGCAGGACGGGAACCTACGTCTGGAAGCACAACGGTCCCGCACAGATCCTCGGCCGACTGACCCTGAGTCGTCCCTTCCCCGCCCCCGAAAGCCTGCTCACCACACCGCAGCAGTGGATCGGCGACGGGCCCGGCACTCGCGCGGCCGTCGTCCACAGCACCCACATGGGCGCCCACGGCATCGGCACCGGGCTGATGTCCCATCAGCACTCGCAGATCACGGAATGGGCCGAACAGGCACTCCCCGACGGACTGCGCCGCGTGCCCTCCCTTGCCCGGACCGCTGCCGGCTCCAGCGCTCCCGCCAACGCCCGCCCCAAGCCGAAGGACACCGCCGCGAAGAAGACCGAGGAGGTCCGCGAGGCACACGCCCGCAGGACCGCCCTCGCCGTGGCCGCCAGGATCAACTCAGGCCAGGACCCCGCGCTCGCGATCACCGCCACCGAACCCGCCGTGGTCGAGGCCCGACTGCTTTGGCAGACACCATCACTGCGCGACGCAGCGATCGGCGCACTCGCGCAGGTGCTGGGACTCGACGGCAACGGCGGGGCACCCGCGCCCGCCACCGCCGAGGAGACGTACGACCTGGCCAAGCCGGGCAGCCCCGTCGTCCTCGAGTGGCAGACCCCCGAACTCACCCTGCGGCTGCGCTGCCTGCGCACCACCGGCGGCATCGCCGACACCCTGGGCATCGACCCCAAGGCCCGACCCAAGGCCAAGGCCCTGGAAACAGGGATCCGCACCCGACGCAGGGCCGCAGCCGACTTCCTTGCCGCCGACGGAGCCGACCCGCAACACCCCGAGATCGCCCTCGTCGAGATCGACCGCCGCCAAGACTTCGCCCACCGCCTGGACGACCCCAAGTACGCAATCCGCTTGGGCTGCGCAGACGCCGGCGTGCTCACCCAGTTCGCCCTGGTGCCGAAGAAAGCCAAGGGCTACAACTCCGAGAAGAACCTGCCCCACCGAGTCCACTCGGCCTGGCAGGACGCCCTGCGCCAATACGGCGTCCGCGTCCTGCCCGAGCACACCCTCGGCGGCACACTCCCCGAAGGCCTTCGCTATGTCGCCACCTACATGGTCAAGCGCCGCAAGGACGGCCCCACCCGAGTGCCCCGGCACACCCCCGTCGCCGTCATGGTCACCCCGATCGAGGCCGGCAGCGGCCTGGCGGCGGTCGCGGGCTGGGACGAAAAGGCCGGACAGTGGATCCCATACGCCAGGTTCCTGCTCGGCCTGGTCAAGACAGCCGAAATCCCAGAGGTTGCCGAGACACCGGAGCCAGCCGAGGCCCAGGCAGTGCCCCTTACCGCGGGCAGCGTGCCGCGGCGGCGGTCCAACTACAGCTACTGGCGGCAGAGTATGGACGAACAGCGCAAGGCGACCGGCCACTACCTGCAGAAGATGATCCGCTCCCTGCGCGGACAGCCGACCGTACTGCTGACCCACTCCCAGAACAGCCGGATGCACTGGCCCTGGCTCCAGGACGGCCGCACCGAACAGGACCTGATCAAGACCGGCCACGCCCTCCCGTCAGGCCTGGACGCCGACCTCAGGCTGATCCGGGTGCGCGGTACCGCCGGCAGGGAGACCCCGCAGTGGTGGGGCAACGCTGCCCCGGGCGGGATCAACGGACTTCCCCAGGGCATGTGGGTCGAGGACGAGGACGCCGAGCAGACCTCCGGCCGGGTCTTCTACAGCACTACGCCCAAGGCCAGCACTTTCCGCGACTCCGCCGTCGAAGCCGACAAGATCGCACCGCGCCCGCTGCGGCAGGGCCCCAACAAGGGGGAGCCCACGATCGACACCCACATCCCCGCCTGGAACCCCGGCCTCGTGGAGATCGCCGTGCTCGGCTGCCACCCCGACGACGGCGACTCACCCGAAGCCCTCGCCCTCGCGGTGCACCAGCTGCGCCAGGCCCCCGACTACCTGGACGCGCTGTCGCTGCCGCTACCGATGCACCTCGCGAGCCTCGCTCAGCACTACGTGCTCCCCACCGTCGCCGAAGGCGAAGCCGAATCGGAGGAGGAGAACCTGGACGCCCCCGATGCCGGCACCGCACTGCCGAAGGCAAGGGACGCGGCTCACGACAGGGGCCTGGTCACGGCGCTGGGCGTGATCACCGAGAGCGAGGAAGCAGAAGCGGAGGAAGGCTCTGAAACGGAGGGCGAGCTCGATCCGGAACTCTCGGAGGACCCTGGCCTCGCCCAGGAACCCGAGGAAGAACAGCTTACGTTGTTCTCCTGACTGTCCGTCAACAACCCGGGGCGGACGGCATGACTGCCAGCGAATTTCTCGGGCCAGCCCAAAGAATCAGAATTCGGCGAAGTTGACCACGTTCCCATGAAGTGGCTCTGGCCCTGATCTTGTTGCGATGGCTTGATGTTCGGGTGTTCCGCCACCGCAGGACCACGGCTTCGATGATCACCTGATGCGTATGCGCCGCCAGGGACTCGAACCCCGGACCCACTGATCAAGAGGCATCGTGTCGCGCTGATTCATTCCGATCTGTCCGGGCCTGGAGTGTTTTCGAGTCCCGATGGTGCCAACGAGCATCCGACAGGGATGGTTCCGCCGCCCCCACCGCGCTCCCACCACGGATCACCTCGCGCCAAGGTGGCCGGGCAGGCCAACCTCTTGGAGCAGTTGGACCAGGTGCGGCCCGTCGATCAGCGTGAGCCGCTTGTCGCGGGCGAACTCGTGGGATCCAGGTCCGAAGCCCGCGGTGGTGACCAGGATGCCCTTTGCGGCGCCGTGGTGGTCGACGGTCCCCCAGAGGTCGCGCACGGCGTCTGGGCTCACCGTGTTCCTATAGCGCTTGGCCTGGATCACGATCTGACCACCGGTGACCGGGTCCGGGTCGATCGCGAGGACGTCGACGCCCTGATCACCGCTTCTCTTGGTGGTGGTCACCTGCAGGCCGCGGAGCCGGAAGAGCTCCGCGATCAGTTCCTCGAACTTGATCGGGTCCATGTCGAAGAGGTCGGAGTCCTCGTCGTGATCGGTCCCGGATTCGGAGAAGGCCCCATTGACGCTGTCAGGCTGTCGTCCCGGATGAACAGCTTCGAGTCGGTCCGGCCGGCCCGAGAGCTGCCCGTGGAGCCCTTGCAGGCAACTCACGGCCTCGACACGGTCCAGAGCCAGCTCGTTGAACTGGTCTCGGCGGCAGGTGACGGTCAGGAGAAACGTCTCCATCTCGTTGCCGGTGGCCGGGCTCAGGGCCCTGGCGTAGCCGTTGAGAGTGATGGACTGGAGCACTCCTTGGTCGTCCGCCTGGAACAGGGCAGCAATAACTCGCAGGCCACTCTGCGCGAGAGCCTCCCGATGGAGGTTCCGTCGCTCCGTCGGCGATCGGGAGATCTCGCTCTCGCGGTCATCGGTCTTGAAGTACCGGATCCGGGCGGTCTCCGGCACGATGTCAATCGTCGGCAGCTCCCAGTTGATGACGAGCTGTCGAGCTGCCGTGTCGTAAGCCAGGGCGAACTGGCAAGGGAAGCCGACAGGCCACGCACTGGCGGTGTGCAGGAGCGCCGCTGAGAAGTACTGGCGTACCGCCTCACCGTCTCCGGCACCCACCTGATACCAGAGCGCATGCACCTCCGCGTCCCTGACCGTGCCTCGACGCTGCTCCTCGGCAGCCCAAGCCGTGAACTGCTGGTGGTACTCGGAAAGACGTCTCTGGCGGTCTGTTTCGGCCGCTTGGGCTCGCTGCCAGTCGTAGTTGAAGCGAGCTCGGGCCTCGGCCACCTGAGCTTCATGCTGCCGTTTCGCGGCGGGGCTGAGCGCTTGGAGTCCGCTCAGCGGCGCGACCTGGTAGTACCGGCTGTCCGGCATCGCGATCGGACGCCCCAGCTGCCCCGGGTCGAACGGCGGGATCTGGATGGGCGTACACATCTGTTGCCATGAGAAGGCTGGGGCGGTGAGACCGGTCTTCAACACGGATCGAAGGTCGTGGACGAGGGCCTCGATGCTGCTGTTCCGTGCGGCGACCTCGGTTTCGCGGGACTGCTGATAGGCGGCGAGGGCGGCCTTTTGGCCACGTGCGGCCTCCCGTTGCGCTGCCCGATATGCCTGCTCCCGCGCTTGGGCTTGCTGACGTTGAGCTGCTGCGGCGGATCGCTGAGCGGCGGCCTGTTGCCGACGCTGACGCTGTTGCTGGCGCTGGATCTCCGCTACCACCGAAGCGAGCCCTGAACTACGACGCGCCACGTACGCCCCTTCGGCAGAGATATACGCCTGCCGAGATTGGTGACAAGCGCCCAAGACGGCCAGCATCACAGGAACTCCGTCCAGCCGCCGTGCCAGCCAGGATAGTGCTCATTCGTACGACAGTTGAGCGCACTGGATTCACCAATGTGGCCGCCCGCCAGCTCAGTACCACAGCGTCATGCCAGCAGCGCCGAAGCCGTGTCGGGCGGCGTGACGCAGTACGCGCAGGGGGCCGTCGACCAGATCGTCAAGGTCATGCTCGGCTCCGTCGGTCATCCCGCCGAGCCAGTCCCGGATGCGCTCTCTTACACCGCTGCGGCGTCCGGGAGTGAGGTCGAGCGTGGCCTCCACGCCCGGCAAAGCTGAGCGGACGCCGGCCGCGTCGACCAGGAAGTCGCCATACCGGCCGGGGAGCCGGAAGGCCGCTTCGGGGCCGAGACCGTAGTGGAGTGCGGCGACTGGGTCGCCCTTGCGCGTCGAGGCGCAGAAGAGGCCGACGCCCTCACACTGGGGGACGAGTTGCAGGAGTTCCTCCTTGTCCGCCTCATGCCGCTCCTCCGCTGAGCCCATCGCGGCGAGGACCTCCTGGACTCGCAACGCCTGTTCCGTGGGCACAGGTCCGTACGGTCCCGGCTCGAAGAACGAATCCAGGGCGCCCTCCTCGCTCCACCACTCCAGATCGCCGCTCGGCCCAGGCTCCTGGCGTCCGAAGCAATCAGCACCGGGGAACTCCCGACGCAACCGAACGACGTCGCCGTCCGACACGACTCCGACCACCCAGAAGCCTGTGACGCTCACCGTCTTCTCCCCTCCGAAGTTCGCCGCGAGCGATCACGCACCGTCTTCACCGCGGCTCATACCGAACTGGACGGTCGTGTGGCCGCGCAGCCGCATGGCGGCGACGCGCTGTTCGAGCTCCGCTCGGACCCGGGCCGGATCAGGGCCGTGCGGGTCGGTCACGCGGAAGCCGTACAGGGGAACAGCGTCGGCATCCACATCGTCCGGGTGGATACGCCCCTCCAGCACAAATCCGGCGAACTTCCGCAACGCCTCCTCGCCCAGTTCGAGCGGATGGAACCCGAGCGGGAACGGGGGCTGGTCCTCACCCCACCGCGGATCGGACTCGACAGGACGTTCACCCGCCCAGAACGGTGTCTCGAACTCGTACGGGGCGCCAATGTCCTCAACGATCCCGCTGTCCGGGGACAGGCTGAGCGAGCGCACCAGCACGCCGCCCTCCCAGACAGCGAAGGTGAGAGCGTCCGAGACCCTGTGCATCGCGTGGAAGAACACACGGTCCCCGCGCCCGGCCACGAGCAGGTGCGAGAGCATCAGACTCGGCCTGTGCTCCATGAGACGCCGGTCGCAGACGATCTCTACGCCGTTGAAGCTCGCCGCGTAGCAGATCCCGTCCGGCGGATACGTGCCGTCCCAGAGCGACTCCCCGGGTGCTGGTTCCACTTCGGACCCCGAGTGGATCCGCACGACCAACGCGGCAGTGACTGCCCCGTCCGATTCACGCGCCACGCGAAGGCGGTCAGCGGCACGACCCTCAGAGAACACCAACATCCCTGACTTGCCACCCACAGACCCCCCTCTCCTACCTGATGGCTCCGCGGACACTATCTGGCCGCACCGACAGAGCCGC
Organism: Streptacidiphilus sp. BW17; assembly: GCF_041262485.1. Lineage (NCBI taxonomy): Bacteria > Bacillati > Actinomycetota > Actinomycetes > Kitasatosporales > Streptomycetaceae > Streptacidiphilus > Streptacidiphilus sp. BW17. The sequence continues at coordinate 17,807 of NZ_JBGCCR010000061.1, forward strand.
GGTCAGTAAGCAGTCCTCGGGCCGGACGAGCCACACGATGCTCCAGCCGCGCGTTTGGTCGGGATCGATGCCGCGAGCACGCACACCGCCTTGCTGGGCTGGGTGGTCCATGATGGCAGTGCGGGGGCCTTGCGCTGGCCTGCGCCGCAAGCTTGATGTGGCCTCAGGGTGGAGTCGTTCCGAGGATCTGTCCGGGTTGATGCTGGTTCAGATGGCTGGCATGGCTGGTGTGTTCGCGGGACGGAACGAACGGAAGCAG
>NZ_JBGCCR010000062.1:0-17052 GCF_041262485.1 Streptacidiphilus sp. BW17
GTCATCAAGACCGTGCCGGAGTCGAAGATCGTGGAGACCCTGATCGAGGAGGCCATGAAGCTGGCCGAGCAGATGCAGGACGCCGGCGCCCCGTCCGGTGCCCCCAGCGTCGACGTGCGGTGATCCGGCTCAGGGCCGAGAGGAGGAAGCATCCAACGGCGCCGAGGAGCGCCACGTCACTACAGGTACGTACGGAACGAAGGTGAGTCGATGTCCCTCCTCGAGACCATCCGCAGCCCCCACGACCTGCGCCGGCTGCCGCCGTCCGACCTGCCGCGCCTCGCCGAGGAGATCAGGGAGTTCCTGATCGACGCGATCACCCGCACAGGCGGGCACCTCGGGCCGAACCTCGGCGTGGTCGAGCTGACCATCGCGCTGCACCGGGTCTTCGACTCGCCGGCCGACCGGATCCTCTTCGACACCGGCCACCAGTCCTACGTCCACAAGCTGCTGACGGGGCGTCAGGACTTCGGCCGGTTCAAGAACCGCGGCGGTCTCTCCGGCTACCCCTCGCGTGCCGAGTCCGAGCACGACGTGATCGAGAACTCGCACGCATCCACCGTGCTCGGCTACGCGGACGGCCTGGCCAAGGCCAACCAGCTGCAGGGGTACCAGGACCGCCATGTCGTCGCCGTGATCGGCGACGGCGCGCTGACCGGCGGGCTGGCCTGGGAGGCGCTCAACAACATCGCCGAGGCGGAGGACCGCCCGGTCGTCATCGTCGTCAACGACAACGAGCGCTCCTACGCGCCGACCATCGGCGGCCTGGCCAACCACCTCGCCACGCTGCGCACCAACCTGCGTACCACCCAGGGCTACGAGCGGGTCCTCTCCTGGGGCAAGGAGACGCTGCAGCGCACGCCCGTCGTCGGCGGGCCGATCTACGACGCGCTGCACGGCGCGAAGAAGGGCTACAAGGACGCCACCTCGCCCCAGGGCATGTTCGAGGACCTGGGCCTGAAGTACATCGGCCCGATCGACGGCCACGACGTCGACGCGGTGGAGTCCGCGCTGCGGCGGGCCGCCGGCTTCGGTGGGCCGATCATCGTCCACTGTCTGACCGAGAAGGGCCGCGGCTACCGGCCCGCCGAGCTGGACGAGGCCGACCACTTCCACCAGGTCGGCGCGATCGACCCGGTCACCTGCGAGCCGCTGCGGCCGGTAACCGGCGTCTCCTGGACCTCTGTCTTCGGCAAGGAGCTGGTCGAGATCGGGCGCGAGCGTCCGGACGTCGTGGCCATCACCGCGGCCATGCTCCAGCCGGTCGGCCTGCAGCCGTTCGCCCGTGAGTTCCCGGAGCGGATCTACGACGTCGGCATCGCCGAGCAGCACGCCACCGTCTCCGCCGCCGGGCTGGCGACGGCCGGGCTGCACCCGGTCGTCGCGCTCTACTCGACCTTCCTCAACCGGGCCTTCGACCAGGTGCTGATGGACTGTGCGCTGCACCGGTGCGGAGTCACCTTCGTGCTCGACCGGGCCGGAGTGACCGGTACCGACGGCGCCTCGCACAACGGCATGTGGGACCTGTCCATCCTGCAGGTCGTCCCGGGCCTGCGGATCGCCGCACCGCGCGACGCGGACCAGCTCCGTGCCGAACTGCGCGAGGCGCTCGACGTCGCCGACGCGCCCACCGTCGTCCGCTACCCCAAGGCCGAGGTCGGCCCGCCGATCACGGCGGTGGAGCGGATCGGCGGCGTCGACGTGCTGCTGCGCACCGGCCCGGCCGGACGCGCGCCCGAGGTGCTGCTGGTGGCCGTCGGCGCCATGGCGACCGCCTGCCTGGACGCCGCCGCGCTGCTGACCGCCGAGGGCCTCGGCACCACCGTCGTCGACCCGCGCTGGGTCAAGCCCGTCGACCCGGCCCTGACCGAACTCGCGGCCCGGCACCGGCTGGTGGTCACCGTCGAGGACAGCGGCCGGGTCGGCGGCGTGGGCGCGGCCGTGGCCCAGGCGCTGCGCGACGCCGACCTCGACGTCCCGACGCGCGAACTCGGCATCCCACAGCGCTTCCTGAGCCACGCCGCACGCGGTGAGATCCTGGACGAGATCGGCCTGACCGGTCCGGGTGTCGCCGCCCAGACTTCCGCCTTCGCCAAGGCCTTGGGGCTTACGCCGGGCGGCGATTTCCTGACGTCCGACCTGACGTCCGACTTCGTTGGAGGGGACCAGCACCATGGCAGCTGACATCAGCAGCGCGGCCGGAGACACCGTCGGTTCGCCCGGTGGCTTCGACCTCACGGCGCTGCTCGCCGCGCGCGGCGGCGAGCGCTACCGCCTGCACGCGGAGTACCTGAACCACCAGCTGCCGCGGATGCTGCACACCATCGGCTTCGACAAGGTCTACGAGCACGCCAAGGGCGCCTACTTCTACGACGCCGAGGGCAACGACTACCTCGACATGCTGGCGGGCTTCGGCATCTTCGCCCTCGGCCGGCACCACCCGGTGGTCCGTCAGGCGGTGCACCAGGTGATGGATCTGGAGCTGGCCGACCTGACCCGCTTCGACTGCCAGCCGCTGCCCGGCCTGCTCGCGGAGAAGCTGCTCGCCCACGCCCCGCACCTGGACCGGGTCTTCTTCGGCAACAGCGGCACCGAGGCGGTCGAGACGGCGCTCAAGTTCGCCCGCTACGCCACCGGCAAGCCCCGCGTCCTCTTCTGCGAGCACGCCTTCCACGGCCTGACCACCGGTTCGCTCTCGGTCAACGGGGAGGACGGCTTCCGCAAGGGCTTCGCCCCGCTGCTGCCGGACACCGCGATCCCGCTGGGCGATCTGGAGCGGCTGGAGCGCGAGCTGCAGAAGGGCGACGTGGCGGCGCTGATCGTCGAGCCGATCCAGGGCAAGGGCGTCCACGCCGCACCCGACGGCTATCTGCGCGCCGCGCAGGACCTGCTGCACAAGCACAGGGCGCTGCTGATCGCCGACGAGGTGCAGACCGGCATGGGCCGCACCGGCGACTTCTTCGCCTACCAGCACGAGGCCGACGTCGAGCCGGACCTGGTGTGCGTGGCCAAGGCGCTCTCCGGCGGCTACGTCCCGGTCGGTGCGACGCTGGGCAAGGAGTGGATCTTCGAGAAGGTCTACTCGTCGATGGACCGGGTGCTGGTCCACTCGGCGAGCTTCGGCTCCAACGCCCAGGCCATGGCGGCGGGGCTGGCCACCCTGCACGTCTTCGAGGACGAGCAGGTGGTGGCCAACGCCCGCCGCGTGGGCGACCTTTTCCGGGAGCGGCTGGCGGCGCTCATCCCGAAGTACGAGATGCTGGCCGACGTGCGCGGCCGCGGCCTGATGATCGGGATCGAGTTCGGCCGCCCGCAGTCGCTCAAGCTGCGCACGGGCTGGACCGCGCTGCAGGCGGCTCGGAAGGGCCTCTTCGCGCAGATGGTCGTGGTCCCGCTGATGCAGCGGCACCGGATCCTGACCCAGGTCTCCGGGGACCATCTCGAAGTGATCAAACTGATCCCGCCGTTGACCATCGGTGAGGCGGAGGTCGACCGCTTTGTCGACGCCTTCACCGACATCATGGACGAGGCGCACAGCGGCACCGGGCTGATGCGCGACTTCGGCAAGACCCTGATCAAGCAGGCCGTCGCGGCCCGCTGACCCGCGAGGAGGCCGACCTGGATCAGACCTCCAGGTCGGCCTCTATCCTGCGCATCAGATGGCGGGCCATGGCCAGGTTGGCGCGCTGCCGGTCGAGTGCGAGGTACAGGAAGATGCCCTGGCTGCCCTGGTGGGTCAGCGGGCGGATGATGTGGTACTGACCGGTGAGCGTGATGAGGATGTCCTCGATCACTTCGTTGTGGAGATTGAGCATCTCCATCGTCCGCATCTTCGCCCGCACCACATCGGTGTTGCCGGCCGCCGCGACATTCAGGTCGAGTTCATTCCCGGCACCCAGAGTCCCGAGGGCCAGACCGCTGTTGTAGTCGACGATCGCGACGCCGACGGCGCCTTCGATCGCCATTGCATCCTTGAGTGCCGTTTCCAAGTTCCCCATGACGTGACTCTAGGAGCGGCATTCGAAGACAACGGCGATATGTCAATATCCGATCGGAATTGACCGCTTGTTCTGGTGATCGAGATCACGTGCCTTCGGAAGCTTCACTGACACGCTGTCCGGCTTCCGGCCGCGGAGGAAGCGGCGCTCCCTCCAGATCTGCCGCATCCGCTCGTCGGTGCTCTCGACGACCGGCTCGAAGAGCGGCAGCGCCAACAGCACCAGTGCGCCGGCGGCCCAGCCGGCCAGCACGTCGGTCGTCCAGTGGGTGCCCAGGTAGAGCGTGGTGAGGCCGATGGAGAAACCCATCCAGCCGGCCAGGAAGGCGCCGATGCGACGCCAGCGAATCGCCAGGTAGGCGACGACCCCCCAGGTGACCACGGCGTTGGCGGTGTGCCCGGACGGGAAGATACCGCCGCCGAGGAAGATCTCGTTGGATCCGTAGACGTGCGCGTAGTGCGGGCCGAGGCGGCCCGTGGCTATCTTGACCGCGCCCACCGACATGTTGAGCAGCACCAGCGAGACGCCCAGCACCAGCAGTGGTCGCCAGGACCGCTGTCGCCAGCAGCGCCAGGTCAGCCAGGCCGACACCACGATCGCGGACGGCCCGCGCTGTCCGGCTATGACCCAGTAGTTCAGGAAGTTCAGGAACTCCGGCCAGTGCATGTACGGCTTGAATGCCATCACCTCCCAGTCCAGTGCGACCAGACGGGAGGTGGTGAAGACGGCGACGATCACCGTCGCGTAGGCGACGGCCGTGACGGCGAAGAGGATCTTGTGGGTGCGACTGAGCGGCCGCCAGCGTGGTTCACGGCTGGTCGGCTGCTCTGCGGCTCGCTCATGTGGTCGCTCGGCCCGTTCGAGCAGGGCGACCTCGGTCCTCTGGTTACGCACCCCTTCGACGTTACAGTGTTTCGGGTTGAGCCCTGCCGGGGTCGACGCCTTCGTGACAACCATGTGACCTGTTGGTTTGTCGGATCTGAATAAGCGTCGAGGTTTTCGACGAACTGATGTGATCTAGCTCATCCTTGTTCGCCAAGCGGTTTGCAACGTTGCCCTCGCGGGAAAGCGAACGAACAATTCCGGTCGTCAGTGATTTCAGGCCAGCCCGGCGTTGAGGGTCAACCCTCCGTCGAGGACCAGCGTCTGACCGGTGATCCACGCCGCCTGCTCGGACAGCAGGAACGCGATCGCGCCGCCCACGTCCTCCGGCTCGCCGAGGCGTCCCAAGGGGTACGCCTTGACCACCTGCTCCTCGTGGCCCGCGAACAGCGCCTCGGCGAACTTGGTCCGCACGACCGCGGGCGCAACCGCGTTGACGCGCACGGTCGGTGCCATCTCGTAGGCGAGTTGCTGCGTCAGCTGCACCAGTGCGGCCTTGCTCGCGCCGTACATTCCGATTCCCGGCGCGGGCCCGAGCGCGCTGATCGAGGAGACGTTGACAATCGCCCCGCCGTGTTCGCGCATCGACGCGGCGTGCACCAACTGCACCCAGCCGAGCGTCGAGACGAGGTTGATGTCGAGGATCTTGCGGGCGGCGTCGAGATCGAGATCGACCATGTTGCCGAAGACTGGATTGGTACCGACGTTGTTGACGAGGTGGTCGATTCGCCCGAACGCGTCCATGGCCCGGCCGATGGTCTCCTCGCGGTGCGCGGCGTCGTGGCTCTTCCCGGCCACGCCGAGGGCATGCGCGCTGCCGCCGAGCGCGGCGACCGCCTCGTCCAGGGAGGCGGCGTCCCGCCCGGTGAGGACGACCCGGTCCCCACGCGCGACGAGCGCCTGCGCGGCTGCGAACCCGATGCCCCGGCTGCCGCCGGTGACGAGCGCGACCTTTCCGGTGGGAGAGGGAGTGGTCATGAGGGGGTCCTTTGTCTTGCGGAGAGGGATACGGAAGGCAGTGGGGGAGTTGGAGCACGCCGGGGGCGCGGAGCCGCGGATCAGCACAGCCCCGCGCCCCCGAGGTGCTACCTCAGTTACTGCCTAGTCGAGCGGGCCGCCGGCGACGTAGACGACCTGGCCGGAGACGAAGCCCGCGCCCTCGCTCACCAGGAACGAGACGGTGTGGGCGATGTCGTCCGGCACGCCCACCCGCTGGACCGGGATCATGCTGGCCGCAGCCGCCTTGAACTCCTCGAAGCCCATGCCCACGCGCTCGGCCGTCGCCGCGGTCATGTCCGTGGCGATGAAGCCGGGGGCGACGGCGTTCGCGGTGACGCCGAACTTGCCGAGCTCCTTGGCGAGGGTCTTGGTGAAGCCCTGCAGACCCGCCTTGGCAGCCGAGTAGTTGGCCTGGCCGCGGTTGCCCAGCGCGCTGCTGGAGGAGAGGTTGACGATGCGTCCGTAACCGGCGTCGACCATGTGCTTCTGGCAGGCCTTGGACATCAGGAACGCGCCCTTGAGGTGCACGTTCATCACCGTGTCCCAGTCCGACTCGGACATCTTGAACAGCAGGTTGTCGCGCAGCACACCGGCGTTGTTGACCAGCACGGTCGGCGCGCCCAGTTCCGCGGCGATCCGGTCGACGGCCGCGGCGACCTGCTCGCCGTTGCTGACGTCCGCGCCGACGGCGATCGCGCGGCCGCCCGCGGCGGTGATCTTCTCGACGGTGTCCTTGCCCGCCGCCTCTTCCAGGTCGACCACGGCGACGGCGAAGCCGTCCGCCGCGAGGCGGATCGCGGTGGCGGCGCCGATGCCGCGCGCGGCTCCGGTGACGATGGCGACGCGGTTCTGCTCGGTCATGGGGTGCGTTCTCCTGACGAGGGATGAGTGGGGTGAGTGGGGCGGGCGGTACGACACGAGGTGGGGCTTGGGTTCGCGCCGCGCGAGCGAGCGCTCGTGGACCTCGTCCGGGCCGTCGGCGAAGCGCAGCGTCCGCGCCACCGCCCGGAGTTGGGCCGGCGGAAGTCCGTCAGCGGGCGGCCTTTCCCGCGAGGGTGTCCAGCGCCAGCGCGACCAGCGGCGGGACCATCGCACCCAGGTGCGAGAAGCCGTCGCCGACGGTCTTGCCCTGGATGAAGCGGAAGTGGATCCCCTCCGCGATGATCGCCAGCTTGTACTGGGCGAACGCGGTGTACCAGGGGAGAGGGGTCAGGTCGAGCCCGGTGGCCGCGGCATAGCGTTCGACGAGTTCGTCCATGCCCGGGAAGCCCAGCTCGGGGCTGACCGCTCCGGCGACGGGGTTGCCCGGCATCGTCCCGGCGATGTCCCAGTACACCTTCATCAGGCCGACGTCGGCGAGTGGATCGCCGAGGGTGGCCATCTCCCAGTCGAGGACGGCGGCGATGGTGTCGTCGGCTGCGGCGATGGTGTTGTCCAGGCGGTAGTCGCCGTGCACGATCACGGCCCGCTGGCTGGTGGGTACGCCTTCGTTCAGCCGCTGCTGCAGCTCCTCCATCCCCGGGATCTCGCGGCTGCGGGAGCCCTCGAACTGGCGGTGCCAGCGCGCCACCTGCCGCAGGAGGTAGCCCTCGGGCCTGCCGAAGTCGCCGAGGCCCACCGAGGCGGGGTCCACCGCGTGCAGCCCGGCCAGCACGTCGACCAGGCGGAAGGAGAGGGCACGGGCCCGCTCCCGGCTAAGACCGGCCGCGTCCTCGGCGGTGCGGTAGACGGTGCCCTGCACCTCGTCCATCAGATAGAAGGGGGCACCGATCACCTCCGGGTCCTCGCAGAGCAGGTGCACCCCGGGGACCGGAACGGCGGTGTCCGCGAGCGCCGCGATGACCCGGTGCTCGCGGGACATGTCGTGGGCGGTGGCCAGCACGTGGCCGAGCGGCGGGCGGCGCAGGACCCAGCGGGTCTTGCCGTCGGTCAGGCGGTAGGTGAGATTGGACTTCCCACCGGAGATCAGCTCGGCCTCAAGCGGCCCGGTTCCGAGGTGGTCGCGCAGGCGGTCCAGATCCAGCCCCGGTGGCGTCGGAGTGCTCATGCCGGTCACCATACCGACTAGTAGGTATGGGGGCTAGAGTGGCTCGCACCACCTTGACCTCCGGACCGGTCCGCGTTGCGGTACTCGGTTCGGCGATCGGTACAGCGGTCGATTCGATCCCGATTCGGGGGTCGGTGCGGTCGAATTCGGCCCAGGACGGGCTGGATTCGTACACACGATGTACAGATCCGGGGTCAGAGGATCCACAGATCCTGCGACACACGAACAGACGAAGTCGAGCAGACGAGTAGAAGGGGTGAGGGCGCCGATGGCCCAGGTCGACATGGCGGTCCCCGTCCAGGAGCGCCTGCTGGCAGCAGCCAGCAGTCTCTTCGCGGAGCGAGGATTCGCGCCCACCTCGGTCCAGGAGATCGTGGAGCTGGCCGGGGTCACCAAGGGCGCGATGTACCACTACTACTCGTCCAAGGACGACCTGCTGCAGCAGATCTACACCCGGCTGCTCCACGTCCAGGCGGAGCGGCTCGACGCGATCGTCGCTCGTGACGTCCAGGTTGACCTGCGGCTTTCCGCTGCGGCTGCCGACGTCGTGGTGACCACGCTGGAGCACCTCGACGACGCGATGGTCTCCTGGCGGTCGATGCACATGCTTCCCGCCGACCGGTTGGCGCAGGTGCGCGCGGACCGTCGGCGGTACCACGAACGGTTCCGCGCACTGATCGAGGAGGGCCAGTCCGCGGGCCTTTTCCGGGCCGACGTTTCGGCGGATCTGGTGACCCATCAGTTCTTCGGCGGAGTTCATCATCTCGGCAGTTGGTACCGCGTAGACGGGGAGTTGACGCCTGCGGCAATCGGTGCTGCCTTTGCCGAGCTTTTGCTTCGGGGCTTGCAACCGTCCTGACCCGACCACTCCGGATCGACTCGGATCACGATTGGATCGCAGCTCTCTGCGCCATGTCGCCTTGGTCTGTCTGGTTTGTATAGTGTCCGCCAGCAGCCGACGGCTGTCCGGCGGAAACTGTCCGTACACAGGACCCCCACACGGTACCTGCCCGCGGTTTCGCCGCTCACGAGCCGAACGCGCCCACCCACAGGGGCTTCAGCGTCGGTCGAACACATCAGGACGGTCCTATGGTGCTGGGGGATATCGACATGACGGGTACGCCGATCCGCTTGTCCCAGTCGCCAGGTCAGCTGATCCGCATAGCCCAGCAGGTCCACACCCGACTGTGGACCGAGCACGTCGGATCGGATCTGACCGCTCCCCAGTACGCCGCGCTGATCGCCTTGGCTCTCGAGCCCGGGGCGGACCAGCGCACGGTGGGGGAGCGCGCCTCCTTGGACAAGGCGACCATGGCCGAAATGGTCGGTCGCCTGGTTCGACGCGGCCTGGTACTGCGCCGACGCGACCCGGCAGACGGTCGCCGCAAGCTGCTCACCCTCTCTCCCCACGGCGAGCAGGTCATGCACGACGCCTCCGTCGGGGTGGCCGTCGTCCAGCGTGAACTGCTGGTCCCGCTCGAGGAGTCGGAGCGGTCCGAGCTGATGATGGCGCTGGCCCGGATGGCCCGGATGGAGAACCTGGCGCTGGAGACCATGGTGGACGCCCGTCCGCTGCTGGACGCTCCACGCGTCATCGGCTACCTGATCCGGGTGGCCCAGCAGGTCCACACCCGGTTCTGGACCGAGCTGGTCTCCGGTGAGCTCACCGCGCCCCAGCACGCCGTCCTCGACGCGCTCTCCGTCGAGCCGGACATCGACCAGCGCACGGTCGGCGAGCGCACCTCGCTCGACAAGGCGACGATGGCCGAGCTCATCAGCCGCCTGGTCCGACGCGGCCTGGTGCTGCGTCGGCGCGACCCCGCCGACGGCCGTCGCAACCTGCTGGCACTGGCCCCGGCCGGTGTGCGCCTGCTGGAGGAGGTCTCGCCCGGCGTCGCCGAGGTCCAGTCCCGCCTTCTGGAGCCGCTGGACGAGGCCGAGCGGACCCGCGGGCTCTTCCTGCTGGCACTCACCGCGCGTCTCGCCGAGCGCTGACGGGTTGTGAGCCCGGACACAGCGGGCTCGCCGTCAACGATGGCCGATAGTTGATCGTTTGCACGGTTCGGTGCTCCCCGACGACCGCCTTCTCCTTCGGGAGGAGGCGGTCGTTTCTTTCGTCCCCCCGCCGTTCACGCAGGCCTTACCCAGGTCGGATGGCGGCGCGGCGGCGGCAGGCGCGGCTGCCGAGCCGCCCCGCCGAACGGCGCTCCACTACGGAGTCGGGTAGTAGAAGGCTCGTTGAAATCGCGGGAAACGGCTTGCTATCAATGGCGTTGTCGCAACGGCGGCCCCGCCTTCGCCGGGTTGCCCGTAAACCGGCACGAGCCCTGAACCGGCGTGCCACTGGCGCCGTCCGGCTCCGCAGCGCACCTGTCCCGTGCTGCGGAGCAGAGGCGGACGCGCCACCAGCCAACCGATTGCGAGCTCCTTTCTCCATGCCTCCCACGCTTCCCCTCGGCCTGCGCAAGCGCGGCGTCGTCATCGCCTCCTCCGTCGCGGCCGTCGGCCTCGCGGCAGGCGTCGCGGTCGCCCTGCCCGGCAACGGCGCGAGCAGCGTGGTGGCCGACCCCAACGCCCGTGCCGCGGTCGCCAGCGCCAGCGCGCAGGCCCAGCAGGAGGCGGCTGCGGCGAAGGCGGCTACGGCAGCCAAGGTTGCCGCCGCCAAGGCGGCCGTGGAGAAGGCGGCGGCTGCCAAGGCCGCGGCCGAGAAGGCCGCCGCGGAGAAGGCTGCGGCGCAGAAGGCTGCCGAGCGTGCGGCGGCGGATGCGGCCGCCGCGGCCAACCGTTCCGAGGAGCGGGCCCGGATCGCCCAGTCCACCCCGCAGGCCGCTCCGCAGACGCAGCAGCCCCAGCAGGCGGCCCCGGCCGCGCCGAGCGGCACCCCTCAGGAGATCGCCGCGCAGATCGTCCCGGCGGACCAGCTGGCCTCGTTCGACCAGATCATCTCCCACGAGAGCGGCTGGAACGTCACCGCGACCAACCCCTCCTCCGGCGCGTACGGCCTGGCGCAGGCCCTGCCGGGCTCCAAGATGGCCTCGGCGGGCTCGGACTGGCAGACCGACCCGGCCACCCAGATCCGCTGGGCGCTGGGCTACATGGACTCCACCTACGGCAGCCCGAACCAGGCCTGGGTCTTCTGGCAGGCCAACGGCTGGTACTAGGACTGGCGCCAGCTCTTCGGCGGACGCGCCACCCCAGCGGCGCGGGGCCCAGCTGATCTGCGGCTCCGCCGCGCCTCTTGCGTGCTTCTCCTGTGCCCCATGCTTCACGTTTTCGCCATGACCTCTGGACACAGGGGCGAACGCACTGCCACGATCTTGCCCTCTGTGAGATAGGGCGTCAGCACCAGCTCCGACGCCTCAGCGGAGGAGGAGGCGTCCGTGGCCGGCAGCACCAGCGAACCCTGGCACCGCTTCTACGCGCCCGGCGTCCCGCGGCGGCTGAGCATTCCGAACGTCTCCGTCAGCGGGCTGCTGGACGAGGCCGCCGCGCGGCACGGGCGGCGGACCGCACTGGTGTTCTTCGGGAAGAAGACCAGCTACCGCGCGCTCCAGCGCGCCGTCGCGCGGTTCGCCGCCGGGCTCGCCGCGCTCGGGGTGTCGCGGGGGGACCGCGTCGCGCTGGTGATGCCCAACTGTCCGCAGTACGTGGTCGCGTTCTACGGCGCACTCAAGCTCGGGGCCGTCGTCGTCCCGACGAACCCGCTCTACACCGAGTCCGAACTCGCCCACCAGCTCAAGGATTCCGGCGCAGTCGTCGCCCTCGTGTACGACGGCGTCTTCGCGCGCGTCGATGCGGTCCGGGGCCGGACGGCCCTGCGGCACGTGGTGGTCGCCTCGCTGCTGGACGCGTTGCCCGCGCGGACGCGGCTCGCGCTGCGGTTGCCGCTCGCCCGCTCGCGCGAACTCCGCGCCAGACTGCGGACGGAGCTGCCGCAGGACGCCGACCGCGTCGTCTTCGCCGATGTCGCGCGCGCCCGGCTCCCCCGCAAGGGCGAGGCTCAGCTCGCGCAGGGGCCGGTGAGCCCGCGCAGCGCCGTCGCCGTGCTGCAGTACACGGGAGGGACGACCGGAACGCCCAAGGGCGCGATGCTGACGCACCGCAACCTCGTCGCCAACGCACACCAAGTGCGGGCCTGGTACCCGCAGTTGCGTCCGGGACGGGAGACCCTGCTGGCCTGTCTGCCGATGTTCCACGTCTACGGCATGACGATGTGTCTGGGCGTGGCGGCCACCGCGGGCGCGCGGACCGTCCTGCTGCCCAGCTTCGACCCGGAGTTGGTGGTCCGGACGCTGCGCCGGTGGAAGCCGACGCTCTTCCCGGGCGTGCCGCCGATGTACCAGGCGCTGATGCAACGGGCCGAGCAGCACGGGCCCGAACTCACCCGCGCGCTACGGTCGGTGCGCTACTGCATCTCCGGTGCCATGCGGCTGGAGCCGGAGACGGTGGACCGGTTCCAGGAGTTGACGGGTGGTCATCTCGTGGAGGGTTACGGGCTGTCGGAGGCGTCGCCCGTCGTGCTGGCCAATCCGCTGAACGCCAACGCCCGTCCGGGGACGGTCGGCGTCCCGCTGCCGGGGACCGAGGTGCGGATAGTCGCCGAGGACGACCCGGCGAAGCAGCAGCCCTTCGGCGTGGCGGGGGAGTTGGTGGTGCGCGGGCCGCAGGTCTTCGGCGGTTACTGGCACGAGCGCGAGGACAGTGCGGCAATGCTGCACGACCACTGGCTGTTCACCGGCGACATCGCGGTGATGAGCCCGGACGGGTTCGTGACCGTGATCGACCGCAAGCGCGACGTGATCATCGCCTCCGGGTTCAGCATCTTCCCCAGCGAGGTCGAGGAGGTGCTGCTCGCGCATCCGGCGGTCGCGGACGCGGCGGTGGTCGGCGTGCCGGACGAGTACCGGGGCGAGACGGTCAAGGCGTGCGTGATCGTCCGGCCCGGCAGCCGACTCACCGAGCGGGCGCTGATCGACTACTGCGCCGCTCGGCTCACCGGCTACAAGGTGCCGAAGATCGTGGAGTTCCGCTCGGACGCGCTGCCGCGGAACATGCTGGGCAAGGTGCTGCGCCGCGTCCTGCGCGACGAGCACCTCGCGGCTCAGGCCTGGGCGGACGAGCCTTCCGGGTGAGCGCGGGACGACCCGGCCTCACCCTCGTCCTCGGCGGCCTGGTCCTCAGCGGTGTCGTCCTTGGCAGCAGCGTCCGCAGCCTCGGCAGCTTCCTCGTCCAGGGCCCGCTGCATGCTCGACGGGAGGGCGGGCAGCTCCATGCCGGCCTGCTTGAGCGCCTCGGCGAAGGTCGGGGAGTTGTCCCAGATCGACCGGAAGGCGAGCGTCAGCGCGGCGGCCAGGGAGGGGTGCCGGATGCAGAGCGTCGTCGTCGCGCCGTCACGGGCCACCGGGTCCGGCATGTCGCAGAGGACGGTCGAGCCGTCGGCGATGATCATCTTCAGCGGCAGGTCCTCCGCGATCCGGATCTCCTCGCCGGCGGCGACGAAGAGGTTGATCACCTCGAGCAGCGCCGGGTCCTCCAGCACCGCGCGGCTGTACAGCGAGCGGACGGTGCGTCCGGCGGCGTGCAGGCGGGCGCTGGCCTCGAGGCCGGCGATGTTCTCGGTGGGGGTGTACCACGGCGGCCTGGAGAAGCTCAGCAGCTCGCGCTCGGCGGTGGACTGGAGCCGGGCGAAGCGCTCGGTGATGTCCGCCGGGTCGCGGAGCACCTCGACGTAGTCCAGCGGGTCGGTGTGGGTGCGACCGCTCTCGAAGGTGGGCTTGAGCTCGCGGGCCAGCTCGGTGGAGAGGCGCTCCAGACGGCCGAGTGAGCGGCGCTGCTGCTCGATCAGGCGCTCGACGGCGGTGTCCGGCGCGACCGCCGAGTAACCGGCGACCCGTCCGGGGTGGAGTATCGCCAGCTGTCGGCGGATGAGCCCTTCGAGCACGTCGTACACGCGCTGGCGGGGTACACCCGCTTCCCTGGCGACTTCCGCCGCCGTGAAGACGTCGCGGCGGATCAGGGCGAGGTAGACCCGGGCCTCGTAGTTCGTGAGGCCCAGCTCCTCCAGGTCGGCTGCGCGTCGATCGTCCGTCTGCATGCTGGCACGTTAGCGGCGAGAGTGCGGGTGCTGGCAAGCGCCATCCGCGAGTTGGGGGTCTTTGGGCTCCAAGTGGGGGGACTTTTCGGGACAGGACGGGCTTGACGTGGGCCGAAGTGGCCTCTTGTGGGTCGTTCTTGTGTCGGCTAGGTTACTCACAGCGGACACCACCAGCAGGGGTGACTCGCCAGTTACTTGTCATGTTCATACCCTCTTTGGTCTCGTTCATGTCTCGATCCGGTATCGGTATGAAACTTACCTGCCGTACGGCAAGTTTGGGCGAGAGCGCTGTCGTACCTATGCAGTACGGTGCGTCGCATGTCAGAGATCTCGACCGACACCCCGGTCACCCCGCCCGGCTCGGAGGCTCCGGCCGAGGGCCCCAACTACCTCAGCCACAAACAGATCATGGTCGTCATGGGCGGCCTGATGGCAGGCATGCTGTTGGCGGCGCTGGACCAGAGCATCGTCGGTACGGCCCTGCCCACGATCGTGAGCCAGCTCGGTGGCATCGACAAGCTCTCCTGGGTGGTCACGGCCTACCTGCTCACCTCGACCGCAGCCACCCCGCTCTGGGGCAAGATCTCCGACCTGTACGGCCGCCGGATCATCTTCCAGACCGCGATCGTCATCTTCCTGATCGGCTCGGCGCTGGCCGGCCTCAGCCAGAACATGGGCGAGCTGATCGGCTTCCGCGCCGTCCAGGGCATCGGCGGTGGCGGTCTGATGTCGCTCGCCTTCGCCATCATCGGCGACGTCATACCGCCTCGTGAGCGTGGCCGTTACCAGGGCCTGATGGGTGCAGTCTTCGGTCTGGCCAGCGTCGCCGGTCCGCTGCTCGGCGGTTGGTTCACCGACTCGATCGGCTGGCGGTGGATCTTCTACATCAACCTGCCCGTCGGCATCGGCGCACTGATCGTCTGCTCCTTCGCGCTCAAGCTGCCGGTCAACCGCCGCGAGCACAAGATCGACTTCCTTGGCTCGCTGATGATCGTCGCGGGCGTCACCAGCCTGCTGCTCTACCTGAACTGGGCCGGCACCTCCTACGGCTGGGCCTCCTGGCAGGGCCTGTCGCTGGCCGGCGGCTCCGTCCTGCTGACCATCCTCTTCTGCCTGGTCGAGATGCGTGCGGCCGAGCCGATCCTGCCGATGCGGCTCTTCCGGAACCCGGTCTTCCGGATCGGCAACGGCTTCGGCTTCTTCGCCGGTTTCGCCATGTTCGGCGGCATCATCTACCTGCCGGTCTACCTCCAGGCCGTGCAGGGCATGTCCGCCACCAAGTCCGGTCTGGGCATGCTGCCCGCCGTGGCCGGCATCATGGTCACCTCGGTCCTCTCCGGCCGGATCATGGCCAAGACGGGCCGTTACAAGATCTTCCCGATCCTCGGCGCGCTGATCCTCATAGGGTCGCTGGTGCTGCTGAGCCGGCTGACCAACCACACGCCGTACTGGGAGGTCGCCCTCTACGCCTTCGCCTTCGGCGCGGGCCTGGGCATGACCCTGCAGACGCTGGTGACGGCCATCCAGAACTCGGTCGACTTCCGCGACATGGGTGTCGCCACCGCCTCGGCCACCTTCTTCCGCCAGATCGGCGCTGCCATCGGCACCGCCATCTTCGGCACGGTGCTGACCAGCCGCCTGACCCACTACCTGACGCAGGAGTTCGCCGGCGCCCCGGGTGGCGGCACGTCCCTCAAGGGCCTGGACGCCAACAACGTCCAGGCCATCCACGCCCTGAAGGAGCCGGCCAAGGGCCTGGTCACGGCGGCCTTCGCGCACGCCATCGGCGACCTGTTCCTGATCGGTGTGCCGTTCATAGTGGTCGCGCTGTTCTTCGGGCTGGCGCTCAAGGAGATCAAGCTCAAGTCGAGCGAGGGCACCCCGGAGGCCGCCGAGGCCACCGAGGGCGCTGAGGGTCCGGTCACCCCGGCTGCTGCGGTCGCCGGCCAGGAGACGGTTTCCGGGCTCGGATCGTCGGCCATAGTGCCCGCCGGCCAGCAGGTTCCCCAGGAGGTTCCGGTGAGTGGCAGCATGGTCCACGGCTTCGTGCGGGGCGGCGAGGGCGGCCCGGTGGGCTCCGCCACGGTCACCCTGATCTCGCTGCAGGGGCGGCAGTTGGGCCGCGTGGCGGTCGCTGCGGACGGTGGCTACCGGCTGGCCGCGCCGGGGGCGGGCAGCTATGTGCTGATCGTCGCGGCCGAGGGTCATCAGCCGAACGCCTCCACGGTGGCTGTCGGCGATGCCCCGCTCGGCCACGACGTGGTGCTCTCGGGCACCAGCGGTCTGCTCGGGATGGTGCGCGCGGCGGCTGACCAGCGGCCGGTCGCCGAGGCGATGGTTGTGGTCACCGACGTCCGTGGCGAGGTGCTGGCCACGGGCAAGACCGCTGAGACGGGCGCCTTCACCTTCGAGGGTCTGATGTCGGGCACGTTCACGGTCGCCGTCAACGCCACCGGGTTCCGTCCGGCCGCGCTGCCGGTCGAGGTCGGCACGGCGGGTCCGTCCCGGATCGAGATCGAGCTGGCCGCCGGCGCGCAGATGCAGGGCACCATCCGTGCGGCTGCGGATCACCGGCCCCTGATCGACGCCCGGGTCACCCTGGTCGACGTGGCCGGCAACGTCGTGGGCACCGCGACCACCGGTGAGGACGGCAGCTACGCCTTCACCGACCTGGACGCGGGTGACTACACGCTCATCGCCAGCGGCTACCCGCCGGTCGCCTCTGCGCTGACCCTGGACGGACGCGGCGAGAGTGCCCACGACGTGGAGCTCGGCCACCCGGACGAGTGACAGAACGGGCGAACGGCCTGCGTCGTCGAGCGTGAAGGCGTAGGCCAGTGTGGGGACGTACGGGATCCGGCGTCCTCGGCGCAGCAGAGCGTCGAGGACGCCGGAGCCCGTCACTGACTGATCGGGAGCAGCAATGACCACTCACTCCGGTGAGGGCGGCACGGGGCTTCGTGCCCGGGTTCGGACGAGGGATGGGTGGGCGGTGCGGCACGCGGTGCTGACCGTCACGGACATGACGGGCA
>NZ_JBGCCR010000063.1:0-16967 GCF_041262485.1 Streptacidiphilus sp. BW17
GTCGTCATCGACTGCACCGAAATCGGCGCACCCCCACCGACCGGGACATTCCCCACCATGATCCGACGGCTCTGACGACGCGGAGCCAACAGCTCCAGCGGCACGGACGGCATTCCCAGCGAGATCGCGGTCATTGCTTGCGTAATCCCCAAGGTGCGGCGAGGGCCACCCGGGCGCTCCGGGCAAGCCGGGCGCGCTGCTTGTCGTCGGCGCACCCAGGCCAACGGTACCGGACCGAAGTGACCACTCCGGTTCAGCCCAGTTGGACCGGGTTGACCACGTCGGCGATCATCACCAGGACGGTGAAGCACAGGAAGAGTCCCGCCACCACGTAGGCGACCGGCATCAGCTTGGCCACGTCGAACGGGCCCGGGTCCGGGCGCTTGATCAGCGCGGCGGCGCGACGGCGCACCGCCTCCCAGAGCGCGCCGGCGATGTGCCCGCCGTCCAGCGGCAGCAGCGGCAGCATGTTGAGCAGGAAGAGGGAGAGGTTCAGGCCCGCGAGCAGCTGCAGCATGGTCGCGATCCGCGCGCTGGCGGGAGCGTGCATGGCCAGCACGTCGCCGCCGACCCGGGCCACGCCGATGACGCCGACCGGCGAGTCCAGCGTGCGCGGCTTGCCCTCGAAGGCCGCGCCCCAGAGCGAGGGGATCTTCGACGGCAGTGCCACGATCGAGGACACGCCCTGGCGCGCCATGCTGCCCATCTGGTCCAGGCTCTGGCCGACGCCGAGCTGGACGGTCGGGGTGATCGGCTCGATGCCGAGGAAGCCGGCCTTGACCGTTCCGTTGGTCGGGTTTCCGTTCGAGTCGATCGCCTGGAGCGTGTTGGTGGTCAGCTTGACCGTCTTGCTGAGCGACTGACCGTTTCGTTCGATCCCGAGCGTCACCTGGTCGTCCGGGTGCTGTCGGATCGCGTTCTGCAGCTGGTCGTAGTTGGTGACCGTGGCGCCGTCGAAGCTGGTGATCTTGTCGCCGGGCCGAAGGCCGGCCGCCGCGGCCGGGGTCTCCGGGTCCTTCGCCCCGCAGGTGCCCGTCTGCGCGGAGGTCGAGTTGGTGGCCGCCACGCACTTCTGGACCACCGCGATGGTCGGCTGGGCCTGCGGGATGCCGAAGCCCATCAGCACGACCAGGAAGAGCACGAAGGCCAGGATCAGGTTCATGAACGGACCGAAGAACATGATGATGACCCGCTGCCACGGCTTGCGCGTGTAGAAGAGGCGGGTGTCGTCGCCCGGAAGGATCTCCTCATAGGACTGCTCGCGGGCGTCCTCGATCATGCTGCGCCAGGGCGAGGTCGAGCGCGCGGTCACCTTGCCGTCCGCGCCGGGCGGGAACATGCCGATCATCCGGATGTACCCGCCGAGCGGGATCGCCTTGACGCCGTACTCGGTGTCGCCCTTGCGACGCGACCAGATCGTCGGCCCGAAGCCCACCATGTACTGCGGCACGCGCACCTTGAAGACCTTGGCCCAGGTGAGGTGGCCCAGCTCGTGCCAGGCGATGGAGAAGAGCAGGCCGAGCACGAAGACCACGATGCCCAGGATCGTCATCAGTGTCGTCATCGCCCAGTTGCTCCCTCTACTGCCTCTGTCATGCCGGTCGTCGTGCGTGCTGTCGTGCCCGTGTCGTCAACCTCAGGCGTGACCGCGCCGTCCGGTCGGGCCACGCCGTACATCATGCCGTCACCCGGCGGCGATCGCCTGCGCCCTGGCCCGGGCCCAGCTCTCCGCTGCGAGGACGTCCTCGACGGTCAACGAGGTTCCCTGCTGCGGAGTGCCGTGTTCGGCCACCACCTTCGCCACGGTATCCACGATGCCTGTGAATGCCAGCCTTCCCTGCAGGAACGCCTCGACGCACTCCTCGTTGGCGGCGTTGAAGACCGCCGGCGCGGTGCCGCCCAGTCGGCCCACCTCGCGGGCCAGGCCGACGGACGGGAAGGCCTCGGTGTCGAGCGGGAAGAACTCCCAGCTCGCGGCCTTGGTCCAGTCGCATCCCGGGGCGGCGTCCGGCACCCGCTCCGGCCAGCCGATGCCGAGCGAGATCGGCATCCGCATGTCGGGCGGGCTGGCCTGGGCCATCGTGGACCCGTCGGTGAACTCCACCATGGAGTGGACGATCGACTGCGGATGGACCACGACCTCGATCCGCTCGAACGGGATGTCGTAGAGCAGGTGCGCCTCGATGACCTCCAAGCCCTTGTTGACCAGGGTCGCCGAGTTGATCGTGACGACCGGTCCCATCGCCCAGGTCGGGTGGGCCAGCGCCTGCTCCTTGGTGACGCCGGCCAGCTTCTCCCGGCTCCAGCCGCGGAACGGACCGCCGCTGGCGGTGACCACCAGCTTGCGGACCTCGCGCCGGGAGCCCGCCGTCAGCGCCTGGAAGAGCGCGGCGTGCTCGGAGTCGACCGGCACGATCTGACCCGGCCTGGCGACCGCCTTGACCAGCGGCCCGCCGACGATCAGCGACTCCTTGTTGGCCAGCACCAGCACCCGTCCGGCCCGGAGCGCGGCCAGGGTGGGCGCCAGACCGATCGACCCGGTGATGCCGTTGAGCACCGAGTGGCACTCCATCCCGGCAAGCTCGGTCGCCGCGTCCGGCCCGGCCAGGATCTCCGGCAGCTTCGCCCCGGCGGGGGCCCCGGCCGCCAGCGCGGCGCGGAGCGGCTCGGCAGCCTCGGGGCGCGCCACGGCGACCACCGCGACGCCCAGCTTCAGCGCCTGCTCGGCCAGCAGCTCCACCCGACCGCCCGCCGCGGAGAGCCCGACCACCCGGAACCGGCCGGGGTTGCGCAGCACCACGTCGATGGCCTGCGTCCCGATGGAACCGGTGGATCCGAGGATCACCAGCTCCCGAGGGGCGTCGGGGTCGGCGACGGCGGGCTCGAAGCGCAGGTGCGGGTCGGCGAGAAGTGTCATACCGACATTGTGTCGTGCCGCGCGCGGCGCCACGGACGAGGCCCGGGCGGGTTGACCGGATCTTGGTGAACACACGGTCTTCGTGGATGACGAAGACCCGGCCGCCGGTGGAGCCGGGGCCGGGTCTGCGTCATCGCTCGGTCATCCCCCATGTCCGGAGGATCGGGGTCACTGCCCGGTCGGATGGGCCTTGAACCAGGCGACGAAGTCGGCCGTGGGGCTGCCCAGGCCGGTGGTGTCGTCGTAGCCCTGCCCCGCGGTCAGCGAGCTGTCCTTGGCCATCAGGTACAGGGCCGGGTTACCCGCCTGGTCCGCACCCTCGAACGCGGGGTGGTGACCGCCGAGGGCAGCGGGCGAGTCCGTCACGTCGTGGAAGGACGACGTGCCGTTGAGCTTGTAGAGGACCGGGTTGGCGAAGCCGAACGCGCTCCCGCTCTCCTGCATGGCCAGCGCCTCCATCGCGCTGAACATCGGGCAGGCGAGGCTGGTGCCGCCCATCGTCCCGTGCTGGTACTGGCCACCGGACATGGAGAACGTCTGGCCGCCGTCGGACGTGGGCGCGGCCACGGCGTTGCCCATGGTCTCGCCCAGCAGGATCCCGGTCCCCGGGTCGGCCAGCATGCCCACGTCGGGCACCTCACGCTGGGCCTTGCCCGAGACGTTCGACAGCGAGGTGGGCACGATGCCGGACTGGAACGGCGGCGCGGGGAAGACGGCGCTGTTGCCACCACCGCCACCGCCCTGGAAGGTGCCGGTCGAGCCGTAGGACGTCCCGCTGATGGGGTAGGACTCGTCGCCCCAGGACGTCTCCCACTTGTAGTTGCCGCCCGCGTCGGTGCCGAGGGCCGTGCCGCCGACCCCGGTCGCCCAGGGGTCGGACGCGGGGAAGCTCACCGCCGGCTGGGACGACGGCTGCTGCTGTGCCTGGGTGTAGTCGCCGCTGTCGCCGCTGGAGAAGTTGAAGTTGATCCCCTCGATCGCGCCCTGCTGGAAGATCTGCGCGGCGGCGTTGAAGTCGTTGGGGTCGGTGCCCGCTTCCTGACCACCCCAGGAGTTGCTGACGATGTCCGCGGTGTGGTTCGAGACGATCTTCTGGAAGGCACCGAAGAAGTACTGGTCGTCAGGCTGCTGGACACCGTAGTAGACGATCTTCGCGTCCGGTGCCATCGCGTGCACCGTCTCGATGTCGAGCGTCTCCTCTCCCCACCATCCGGAGGCGTCCGCGGCCTGCGCAGTCGACGGGTACTCGGACGGGATGTCCTGGGTGAACTGGCCCGGCGCAAGCGGCGGCAGGCCCATCTCCTTGGACCACTGGTCGACGTCCTGCACGATAGTCGGCGACGCGTACGCGTCCACCACCGCGATGGTGACGCCCTTTCCGGTCATCCCGCTGGCCGCCGCGCCATAGGCGGTGCGGAGCTGCTTCGCGGTGTACCCGCACAGCTGCTGCTGCACCGGGCTGCCGTCCGAAGCCGCGGGCAGGCCGGAGGCGCGCTGCCCCCAGAAGGTGCTGCAATCGGCGGAACCGGCGCTCACCTCCAGGTGCGGCGTCTGAATCGGGCTGGAGGTGGTCAGACCGGTGACGGCGGAGACGTAGTTGCCCACGTCGGAGGGGTACTGCGGCTGGGAGGTCGGCGCGATGTCGACGCGGCCCGCGTGCTTGAAGCGGTGGATCTGGACCTTGAGCGTCTGCTCGACCTCGCCGATCGTGGTGGAGACGGTGATCGACTGCGCGTCCTTGTTCAGGACCTTCATGCCGGCCTGCTGCACCCACTGCGTGACCGCCGCACCCGCGTTCGCGCCGTTGGCGAACTGGGTGTTGAACTGAGTCGGCGTCAGGAACTGGTGGTACTTGGGGTCACCGGGCGTACCGACGGACTGGGCGTAGGACCGCAGGTTTGCCGGCGACGCCTTGGCGAACCACACCTGGCCGGACACCACGGTCTTGGCGTTGGCGGCACCGATGTCGTTGGACGCGACGGCCCACGACGGCGGCGACCAGGAGTCGCCGCTCTGGAAGGCCATCGTGCCGTCCTGGCTGCCGGACTTCGAGTTGCCACCACCCCCGCCGCCCGACGACGCGATGACGATGCCGCCGACGGCCACCACCGCGAGGGCCACCACGGCACCGATGAGCATCCGCCCACGACGCTTTCCTGACGGGCGGTTCGACCCACCGGACCCACCTGCGCCGGACGGGCCGGACGGGCCGGACGGACCGAACGGGCCACCGGGACCACCCGGTCCACCGGGTCCGCCCGGACCGCCGCCGAAGGGCGGCTGCTGCGGCGGCTGGCCGCCGTACGGATTCTGGGGCGGCTGCTGGGGAGGCTGCTGACCGCCGTAGGGGTTCTGCGGCTGCTGCGGCTGACCGCCGTACGGATTCTGCGGCGGCTGCGGCTGGCCACCGTAGGGGTTCTGCGGCGGCTGGGGCGGCTGCTGACCCGGGAAGGGCTGCGGCTGCTGCGGCGGCCGACCGTACGGGTTCGGCGGCTGCTGCTGCGGCGGTTGCTGCGGATAGGGCTGGGGTGGGCCGCCGTACGGCGGCCTGGGCGGCTGCTGCGGGTTCTGCCCGTACGGTGGGTAGCTCACCTTGGGACCTGCTCCTCGTCATCGGTCACGCCGGGAGCGGCCACACAGCGGCCTCACAAGAATGCATCGCGGCGCGCGGTCCCCCGGCGACCTCATTCATCGCACGCCAGAGCGCATCGTAGTGGTGACCGCCTGTCAGCCGACCAGGGGGTGGCCCGGATTCACGTAACATGTTCACAAACGAGGGCACCACCCCCCGCGTTGCGGTCACCAACGGCCTTCCGGTCGATCGATCCAGCGACCGATCGACCGATCGACCAGAAGCGCTCAATCCCAGACGATCACTCGATCGTCCGGTGCACGTTCTCCCGCCGGGCCGGGCCCGGTGTGGCGTCAGCGATCCAAGGGCCCTCGCCGGAGGGGTCCAACACGCCCTCCTCCAGCCAGAGATAACGACCCGCCAGCACATTCCGACTGAGCGTTCGATCGTCCCGATCGGTGTTGGTCCACAGTCGATCGAAGAGTTCCTCGGTCCGGATCCGCGCCTGTGCGCAGAAGACATCCGCCAGTTCGTACGCGCCCCGGCCCGCCTCCGCGCCGTCGCGGGTGCGCAGCAGTTCGGCCCGGACGCAGACGGCGCTCATCGCGAACAGTTCCGCGCCGATGTCGACGATCCGCGCCAGGAAACCCTGTTTGGTCTCCATCCGGCCCTGCCAACGCGACATCGCGTAGAACGTCGATCGCGCCAACTTCCGTGCGCTGCGCTCGACATACCGCAGGTGCGGCGAGAGGTCCCGGCAGCCCGACGGGTGGAACTCGCGGTAGGAGGTCGGCACCTGGCCCGGTCCCGCGACCAGCTTGGGCAGCCAACCGGCGTAGAACGCACCGGCCTTGGCCGCCGCGCGACCCTTACGGCGCAGGTCCGCCTCCGGTTCGATCAGGTCGCCGGCGACCTTCAGGTGCGCGTCGACCGCCTCGCGGGCGATCAGCAGGTGCATGATCTCGGTCGAGCCCTCGAAGATCCGGTTGATCCGCATGTCCCGCAGCACCTGCTCGGTGGGGACCGCACGTTCGCCGCGCGCCGCCAGCGAGGCCGCCGTCTCGTAGCCGCGTCCGCCGCGGATCTGCACCAGTTCGTCGGCGATCAGCCAGCCCATCTCCGAGCCGTAGAGCTTGGCCAGCGCCGCCTCGATCCGGATGTCGTTGCGCTGCTCGTCGGCCATCTGGCCGGACAGTTCGAGTACCGCCTCCAGCGCGAAGGTGGTCGCGGCGATGAAGGAGATCTTGGACGCGACCGCCTCGTGCTCGGCGATCGGCCGACCCCACTGTTCGCGGGCGGCCGACCACTCACGGGCGATCTTCAGACACCACTTGCCCGCGCCGACGCACATCGCGGGCAGCGAGAGGCGGCCGGTGTTGAGGGTGGTCAGCGCGATCTTCAGACCCTCCCCCTCACGGCCGATCCGGTTCCCGGCCGGCACCAGGACACCGTCGAAGCGGGTCACCCCGTTCTCGATCCCGCGCAGCCCCATGAAGGCGTTGCGGTTCTCCACGGTGACACCGGCCGACTCGGTCTCCACGACGAAGGCGGTGATCCCGCCACGGTGCCCCTCGGACTTCGGCACCCGGGCCATCACCACCAGCAGGCTGGCGACGACGCCGTTGGTGGTCCAGAGCTTGACCCCGTCGAGCACGTAGCCGCTGCCGTCCTCGGTGGGCGTGGCCGTGGTCGCCAGACGGGCCGGGTCGCTGCCGACGTCCGGCTCGGTCAGCAGGAAGGCGGTGATGTCGGTGGTCGCGCAGCGCGGCAGGAAGGCCTGCTTCTGCTCGGGCGTACCGAAGATCTTGAGCGGCTGCGGTACGCCGATCGACTGGTGCGCGGAGACCAGCGCCGCGATCGCCGGGCTGACGCTGCCGAGCAGGGTGAGCGCCCGGTTGTAGTGCACCTGGGTGAGGCCGAGCCCGCCGTACTCGCGGTCGATCTTCATCCCGAAGACGCCCAGTTGCTGCAGGCCCTTGACCACCTCGTCGGGGATCTGCGCGTCCCGCTCGATCACCGCGCCGTCGATCTTCGTCGCACAGAAGTCGCGCAGACGGGCGAGGAACTCCCCGCCCTCCCGCTCCGCCGCCTCGTCCGGCAGCGGGTGCGGGTGGATCAGGTCCAGCCGGAAACGGCCCAGGAACAGTTCCTTGGCGAAGCTGGGCTTTCGCCAGTCCTGTTCCCGGGCCTCCTCCGCGACACGGCGGGCTTCACGCTCGGTGACCTTGGGGGCAGCATGGGGGACGGAGCCGGACACGGGGCATCACCTCGACGGTGGGATACCTGCCAGTATGACCCGACCGTACGCTGAGTGCCTCCATGGTCACCAGGGGTGAGACGGTGCTGTGCTCCGTCAGAGGGCCAGACCGGTGAGCACGAGGACGCGCTCGTAGGTGTAGTCGGTCATCGCGTAGGCGACACCCTCGCGGCCGATGCCGGAGTCCTTGACGCCGCCGTAGGGCATCTGGTCGGCGCGGTAGGACGGGGCGTCGCCGACGATCACGCCGCCGACCTCCAGCTCGCGGTGGGCCCGGAAGGCCACCTGCACGTCGTGCGTGAAGACACCCACCTGCAGACCGAACTTCGAGTCGTTGACCGCGGCGAAGGCCTCGTCGACGCCCTCGACCTTCTGCAGCGACAGGACCGGGCCGAAGACCTCCTCGGTCGCCAGCGTCACGCCGCCCGGCAGCTCGGCGACCACGGTCGGCGCGTAGCTGGCGCCGTCCCGCTTGCCACCGGCGAGCAGCTTGGCGCCCGCGTTGACGGCCTCGTCCACCCAGGACTCGACGCGCTTGGCGGCGTCCTCGCTGACCAGCGGGCCGACGTCGACGGCGTCGTCGGTCGGGTCACCGGTGACCTGCACGCCGACCTTGGCGACGACCTTCTCCACCAGACGGTCGTAGACCGACGCGTCGGCGATCACGCGCTGCACCGAGATGCAGGACTGGCCGCCCTGGTAGTTGGCGAAGGTCGCGATACGGGACGCGGCCCAGTCCAGGTCCGCCTCGGAGTTCCAGTCGCCGAGCACGACAGCGGCGGCGTTGCCGCCCAGCTCCAGGGTGACGTGCTTGCGCGGCACCGAGTCGAGGATCGCGTAGCCGACCTTGTCGGAGCCGGTGAAGGAGATGACGGGCAGACGCGGGTCCTGGACCAGCGCCGGCATCCGGTCGTTCGGCACGGTCAGCACAGACCAGGAACCGGCCGGCAGGTCGGTCTCGGCCAGGATCTCGCCGAGCACGAGCGCCGAGAGCGGAGTGGCCGGGGCCGGCTTGAGGATGATCGGGGCACCGACGGCGATGGCCGGGGCGACCTTGTGCGCGACCAGGTTCAGCGGGAAGTTGAACGGCGCGATGCCGAGCACGACGCCGCGGTTGAAGCGGCGCACGTAGCCGAGACGGCCGGTGCCGCCGGCGTCGGTGTCGAGCCGCTGACCCTCACCGCTGTTGAACCGGCGCGCCTCCTCGGCGGCCCAGCGGAAGACGGAGACGGCACGGCCGACCTCGCCACGGGCCCACTTGATCGGCTTGCCGTTCTCGGCGGTGATCAGCTGCGCGATCTCCTCGGTCCGCTCGGCGAGGCGCTTGGACACGTGGTCCAGCGCGGCGGCCCGTACGTACGCGGGGGTCGCGGCGAACTCGTCCTTGACGGCGTAGGCGGCGGCGACGGCCTCCTCGACCTGCGCGTCGCTCGCGATGCCCACCTTCGCCACGACCCTGCCGTCGTACGGGTGGTGCACATCAAGCGTCTCGGGGCCGGTCTCCTGCCGTCCCGCCAGCCAGAATGCGTAGGTGGTGGTCACCGCGGTCACCGGTCCTTCCGTCCATGGTCCTGAGGGATCTACGCCTTCAACGGTAGGGCGCGGAGGACGTGATGAAGCTTGTCCGGACTGTATGAGTTGCCACGGCCCTGTGCTCCGGAACGGCGAGGTAGTTGCGAGCCCTCTGATCGGAAGTTCTTCACTCACCGGAGGCGCGGAGCGCCAGCCAGAGCTCCATGCGGACGTCCGTGTCGTCCAGCGAGCGCCCCAGCAGTTCCTCCACCCGCCGCATGCGGTAGCGGAGCGTGTGCCGGTGGACGCCGAGATCCGCCGCCGCCGCGTCCCACTGGCCGTGGCGGGAGAGCCAGGCCCGCAGGCTGGCCTCCAGGTCACCGCGCGAGGTGCGGTCGTGCTCGCGCAGCGGCCGCAGCAGGCCGTCCGCGAAGGCCTGGACCGCCTCGTCTCCGAGCAGCGGTAGCAGCGACCCCGCACCGACCTCGGAGTGGTCGACGCTGCGCCTGCCGCTGCGCAGCGCGACGGCGAGCGCGCGCTCCGCCTCCGCCGCGGCGGGACCCGCGGACTCCAGCATCGTCGGAGAGGAGACACCGACGGTGACCGACTCCAGGTCGGCCGCCAGGTCCGTGCAGACCTGGTGCACCATCCCGCCGTCGACGGCGATCAACACCAACCGGTCGCCCTCGGGTGCCAGCAGCAGCGACTCTCCGGTCCGGGACGCGGCCTGCTCGGCGCGGTCGCCCAGCTCGGCCAGGCCGTCCCCCTCGGCGACCAGCACCCGCACGGGACCCTGCGGCAGACCGCCGAGCAGCGCGTCGGCGACCTCCTTGGCGATCACCGTCTCCCCGGCCAGGACCAGGCGCAGCAGCGCCGTCCGCATCCGGTCCTCGGCGCGGCGCAGGTCGCGCGAGCGCTCCAGGGTCAGCGTCAGCAGCGCGACGGCGGCGTTGACGACGTAGCGCTCGCCCGAGGTCAGCCGGTCCTCGGTGCCGACCGCGAGGAAGCCCCGGGCGCGGCGGTCCGCGCCGAGGGACTGGAGCACCACGTAGTCCTGGGTGTCCTGGGTGTCGCCCTGCAGCGATGCGCTCGCGGGCGCGGGGCGGCTGCGCAGCCGGTCCACCTCCGGGCGGAGGCGTCCGGCGCGGCGCGCGGCCCAGTCCGGAGCGGACACGACGACGGTGCCGGAGGCGTCGTAGAGGGCGGCCCAACCGCCGAGCCGGGAGGCAAGCCGACCGACGACCGCCGCCGTCCCGTCCTTGCCGAGCGCCGCCCGGGTGAGCTCCTCCTGCGCCTCGAAGCTGGTGGCCACCGCCCGGTACTGCTCCGCGGCCAGCGCCGCCGTCACCGCCTTGCTGATGGCGATGAACGGCGTCAGCTGCGGCACTTCGAGCAGGGGCAGCTCACGCTCGGTGGCGGCCTCGATCAGCGCGGCGGGGACCTCGGCATAGGTCAGGCCCACCCCGATGCCCAGTCCGGCCACTCCGGCGTCGGCCAGCCGGTGCACGTACTGGCGCAGCTTCTCCTTGCCCTTGCCGAGCTTGAGCCCGGTGGTGAGCAGCAGCTCCCCGCCCTCGAGGTACGGCACGGGGTCGTCCAGCTCGCTGGTGTGCACCCACCTAACCGGCCGCTCCAGCGCGGTGTCACCGGCCCGTACCAGCAGGCCGAGGCCGGGCATGGCCACGAGCGACTCGATGGTCACGCCGGTTGCCCGAACGTCGTCGTCGGGGCGAGGGGGCTTCTCTTGAGACATGACACCTTCGACCGGCAGAGTCGGCGCACCGCGTCGTTGCGGCGCTCCGGAGGAGCTGGTTGCGCGGAGCTGGTTGCGTACGGATGAGCGAGCTTGGACGACACGTCCAAGCCCTTTCGACTGATTCTGCCTGAGTGGAGAAGCTACTCGCGCGTCGGGAAACCTGACCCGGAAACCAGAGCCGGTCGAAGCCGGGTCAGGGAAGCTTGATCATCAGCGGCGGCACCTGCGTCCCGTCCACCGAAGTGAGCGAGACCACGGCGTGCCCGCGCGGCAGCACCTGGGCCAGGTCGGACGCGGACCAGCGGCGCCGCTCGACCTTACGGGTGGTGACGCTCTCCGTGTGCGCCCGCTCCCCCGCCAGCACGGTCCGCGCGCCGCGGAACAGCTTGCGGATCATGCCGCCGGACATGTCCGGCGCGCGGGTCACGTCCTTCTCGTCGACCCAGACGGTGCCCCACGACTCCGCGAAGAGCTTGCCGTCCCAGGGCGCGATGCCCGGGAAGGCCATCCTGCCGCCGACCGCCCCGAAGAGCGGGGCGCGCAGCTGTTCGGGCAGGTCGATCAGGGTGCGCAGCATCAGCAGCGCGCCCGCGTTCGCGCCGCGCAGGCGCTGGATCGTCCGGATCGCGTGCGAGTCCACCGCGGCCGAGGCGTCGTCCACAACCAGGCCGGCGAAGAGCGAGCGGTCCTGCCGGTTGGCCGCCGCGTGCAGGAACTGGCCCACCGCCAGACGCGCCAGGATCCGGGACGCCTCCGGGTGGCTGTGGTCCGGCAGCGCGACCCGCACCCGCAGGGGGTGGTCCAGGGCTCGCAGCGCGAAGAGCGGAAGCGGCTCCGGGTCGCCCTCCGAGGGGTTGAAGAAACCCGCGAAGACCGGTCGGTCCAACAGCGCCAGACGGTCCGCCAGCAGCGTGCCCGGGTCGTCGACGGTCCCGTGCATCCGCTCGCGCTGGGCGAGTTCGTGCTGGTAGGCGGGGAGCGCCCCGGACTCCTCGACCGCGTCGAGCAGCGCCGCCCACGCGGTCTGCTCACCGCGCAGCAGCAGCACCAGCTCCCGGACACCGGGCAGCCGCCCGTACGCGGTGTGGAACGGCCCGGCGATCTGCTGCAGCGCGAGGCGGGCGCCCTCGGCGCGCAGCGCCAGCTCGTCCGGCAGCAGCGCGTCCGCGAGCCGGGCCGCGGCCTCGTCCAACTGTCGTGCGCCGCCGAAGAGATCGAGCCCGTAACCGGAGTTCGGGTCACCGGGCGAGACGACCACGTCGTACCAGTCGTCCGGCCCCAGGTCGGCGTCGGTGGCCCCGACCGCGACGACGACCGCCGAGCCGGTCAGCGCCTGGAGGCAGAGCGCCTCGGCGACCGGCCGGGCCAGCCGGGTGGTCTTCCCGGTACCGGGCGGCCCGACGGCAAGGAGGGAGGTGCCGAGCAGCGGCGGGTCCAACGCGAGGTCCGCGCCCCGGTACTCGGTCGGGTTCTTCGGCACGCTTTCGACTGCGCCGAGCCGGACCTGACGCAGCAACAGGTCCTGCGCCGGACTCCTCCCGGCCAGGTCCCGCGCCCCCGACGGATGCGCGCAGGCCGCGGCCCCGTGGTCCCGCACCGCGCCGAGCAGCGCGCCGAGCCGGTCCGGATCGTGCCGGACGCAGGACAGCGCCTGCAGCAACCGCTGGTGGTCGACATCCCCGACGTGCCGCTGCGCGGTCTCGGCGTCCAGCAGCGCGAGCGTCCCGGGATGCGCGACATTCCGAAGCGGCTCCCACACGTCCGCCGGTTCCTGATCGGCGGCGCCGGTCGGCGGCGCGGACGCCCCCGCCGCACCACGCTGCGGCTGCGGCCGTGCCGGTGCCTTTGCCTGTGGCATCGGCTCACCGGCCGTGGAGAGCTGCCGCAGCAGCGGACGTCCGTACCGTCGCCACACCACCTTCCACCGGCCCATCCGGCCGAAAACCCAGACGAACAGCGCCAGCAGCGGTACATAGAGGAGATAGGAGAGCGTGATCGCCCACCAGTCCTTCTGCCCTGCCGCGCGGGTGAAGCCCGGGAGCAGTATGGAGACCAGCCAGACGAACGGGCCCTGGACCAGGTCGAACAGCACGTACGCGACGACCAGGTTGAGGCCTGCCCGCAGCAGCAGCTTCCCGCCGGGGACGGCCTCGTCGGCGAGCGCCTGCTCGTCCCGGTCGATGGGCGCGGGGCCGAGGCCGAAGACGCCGACAGGGCCCGGGTGCCGCGCCGTGGTCGCCCAGCCGACGAGGTCGAACCCCGCGCCGCCACCGGACTCGCCGTGCTGCGGAGGGATCCCCGTACCTGTGGGAACCCGGGGCGGGGCGCTGGGCATCGGCGGGATCACAGACGGATCGGGCGACCGGTCAGGCGACCGGTCAGGCGACGGTTCGGAGGGAAGGGCAGTGTGTCCGTCGAGTGACATCGCAGTCCCGCTCCCTTGCCCCGCACACAAAGCACCGCTGTCGAAGCTCCCAATCTAGTGGAGCGGAACCGGACCATGGGCGAAAGCACACGGTTCAAGATCAGTGTCCGACAAGGACAACTCCGGTTCCGGTTCACTCCCCTTCGGCGTATGCCGGAGTCGGGGTCCCGCCGTAGCCTGCTGAAAGGGACGATCCCCTTGAACGTCCAGGCGCCCGATCGACTTCGATCACCCGCCGACTCGATCACCCGCCGATCTCACGCATGGGAGACCACCTCATGAGCGCTGCCCAGCTTCCCGGCGGCCCCTCGCTTCCGCAGGAGCGCCGCCTCGTCACCGCGATCCCCGGTCCGAAGTCGCAGGAGCTGCACGCACGCAAGCTCAACGCGGTGGCCGCCGGTGTCGGCACCACCCTTCCCGTCTACATCACCCGCGCCGGTGGCGGCGTGGTCGAGGACGTGGACGGCAACTCCCTCATCGACTTCGGTTCCGGCATCGCCGTGACCAACGTGGGCAACGCCGCCGAGCTGGTCGTCGAGCGCGCTTCGCAGCAGCTGGCCGCCTTCACGCACACCTGTTTCATGGTCACCCCCTACGAGGGCTACGTCGCCGTCGCCGAGCAGCTCAACGAGCTGACCCCGGGTGACCACGACAAGCGCACCGCGCTGTTCAACTCCGGCGCCGAGGCCGTCGAGAACGCCGTCAAGATCGCGCGTGCCTACACCAAGCGCACCGCCGTCGTGGTCTTCGACCACGGCTACCACGGCCGCACCAACCTCACCATGGGCATGACCGCGAAGAACATGCCCTACAAGCAGGGCTTCGGTCCGTTCGCCCCCGACGTCCACCGCGTCCCGCTGGCGTACCCCTACCGCTGGCTGACCGGCCCGGACAACTGCGCCGCCGAGGCCGCCGCCCAGGCGATCGACATCATCAACAAGCAGATCGGCGCGGAGAACGTCGCCGCCATCGTGATCGAGCCCATCCAGGGCGAGGGCGGCTTCATCGAGCCGGCCAAGGGCTTCCTCCCGGCGATCGTCGAGTACGCCAAGGCCAACGGCATCGTCTTCGTCGCCGACGAGATCCAGACCGGCTTCTGCCGCACCGGCCAGTGGTTCGCCTGCAACGACGAGGGCATCGTCCCGGACCTGATCACCACCGCCAAGGGCATCGCCGGCGGTCTGCCGCTGGCCGCCGTGACCGGCCGCGCCGAGATCATGGACGCCGCCCACGCCGGTGGCCTCGGTGGCACCTACGGCGGCAACCCGGTCGCCTGCGCCGCCGCGCTGGGCTCGATCGAGACCATGAAGCAGCTGGACCTCAACGCCAAGGCCCAGGCCGTCGGCGAGACCATGCTGACCCGCCTGCGTGCGATGCAGGAGAAGTTCGACATCATCGGCGACGTGCGTGGCCGCGGCGCGATGATCGCTGTCGAGCTGGTCAAGCCGGGCAGCAAGGACCCGAACCCGGAGGCGACCGCCGCCCTGGCGAAGTTCTGCCACAACGAGGGTCTGCTGGTCCTGACCGCCGGCACCTACGGCAACGTGCTGCGCTTCCTGCCGCCGCTGGTCATGCCGCAGCACCTGCTGGTCGAGGGCCTGGACATCATCGAGAACGCGTTCGCCGCGCTCTGATCCGCGGTTCTCCTGGAGATCCGGGAAACCGGAGCTCCAGGGCTCCCCTCGTTCGACTCACCTGTGCCCCCATCGGATTCGTCCGCGATTCGTCCGCGGCTTCGTCCGATGGGGGCACAGTGCTGCTCCGAGTGGGCCAGGGGCGGCAGTTCCGGGTAGTGATGCGGGCCATGACGCTCCGTCGCATGATCGCCTTCCGGATCGGCTCACAGCTGACCACCCTGTTCTGCGCGTTCGCGCTCGCGCTGACCGCCGTGATGGCGGTCCCCGTCTCCGCCCGTGCCGACGACGGCTCCTCCCCGGTCGGCACCATCACCGAGCGGATGCGCGGTTTCCAGGCTGCGCAGGTGGCGCTGGCCGAATTCGGCGTCCCCTACTCGTGGGGCGGCGGCAGCCTGCTCGGACCCACCCTCGGCTTCTGCGACGGCACCAACGGCTACCTGAACGGGCGGTGCATGGCTGACCACACCGTCGGCTTCGACTGCAGCGGCCTGGTCCGGTACGCCTGGTTCGAGGCCAGCGGCGGCACGGTCGTCCTCCCCCACTACAGTGCCGCCCAGGCCCAGCTCGGCCGCGCCGTCCCCAATCGTTCCGATCTGCTCCCCGGTGACCTGCTCTTCTTCGCCGACCCCGGGGGCCCGATCCACCACGTCGGTCTTTACCTGGGTAATGGCGCGATGATCCACGCCGAGCACACCGGTACCAATGTCGCCGTGCTCCGCGATGTCTTCGACGACCCCACCTGGGGTCCTCGGCTGGTCGCGACCGTGCGCCCCGAACCCGCCGCTTCACAGCCTCCTGGCGTAGCGTGAAGAACGTGTGCGGACCTGATGGCGGGTGGGTGAGGCGGATCGATCGGCGTCCTGAGGTGACGTACTGTCATTGGCAGATGGAGAAGCACGACATCGCCGAGGACACCACATTGGACTCGTCGTTGAGTCCCTTCAGCCGATCGACAGAACGCCGAGCTCAAACCCCCCGGGCCAAGCGGAACGTCGATCACATCAGCCGCCCCGGAGCTCTCCCCCCTGCTCCGGGGCGGCTACGTGTTGCCCTGACGTCGGTGTGGTTCCCGATCGTGCTGGGTCTCATCCTCCTCGTGCTCACGGAGCAGGTCCTCACCAACGGCCCGCTGTTGGCGGTCGACCGCTGGACACGCTCGACGGTCCAGGGATGGGCGGCGTCACTCCGGCACTGGCCGTGGGTCGACGGCACCGCAGAACGTTGGACGGACATCGGCCTGCCGGAGATCTCGGGCACGGTGCTGACGCTCGTGACCGTGGTGGCGACCGCCTGGAAGCGTTCCTGGCGGCCGTTGGCGACGGGCGTTCTGGCGGCAGTCGTACTCTTCGGGACGGTGATCCCGGGCAAGATCCTCATCGCCCGCCCCGGTCCCGCCGGCGCGCCGGTCGCCTCCGGCGACTGGGGCTGGTTCCCGTCGGGCCACACGGCCACGGCCGCGATCTGCCTCGGCACAGCCGCCCTTCTCGCCGCCTGCGTCCTGCCGCGACTGCGGAGGTTGATCTATGTGGCGACGACGTTCGTCTGCGTGGGCGTCGGCTTCTGCCTGATCTGGCGTAACTACCACTGGCTCTGGGACGTGGTCGCCAGCGGCTGCATCACCGGCATCACGCTCTGGTGCCTCGACCGCTGGGTCGCGCACGAGCGCTGATCCGCGGGGCCACGGGAGAGGCGGGAGAGCGGAAGAGACGACGCGAACATGCTGCCGTCTCTGTGTCCCAACACCTTGTATCCCTGCCGTCCCCATACCCATAACGCAGTGAAGCCCCCTGACGTGAGGTCAGGGGGCTTCACTGGAAAGATTGTTCGGCGGCGTCCTACTCTCCCACAGGGTCCCCCCTGCAGTACCATCGGCGCTGTGAGGCTTAGCTTC
>NZ_JBGCCR010000064.1:0-16411 GCF_041262485.1 Streptacidiphilus sp. BW17
GCCTGGTCCCGCCCACGCGGCGAAGCCGCAGATCAGCAGAGCCCCGCGCCCCTGGGTGTTGCAACTACCTGCGGCAACAAAGCCCCCGCCTGGTCCCGCCCACGCGGCGAAGCCGCAGATCAGCAGAGCCCCGCGCCCCTGGGTGTTGCAACTACCTGCGGCAACAAAGCCCCCGCCTGGTCGCGCCCACGCGGCGAAGCCGCGGATCAGCAGAGCCCCGCGCCCCTGGATAGTGCAACGTCCCTCAGCGCATAGCTACCTGTCAGAGATCGAGCAGGCCGGCGTGCCGCCGGGGAGGCGGTGGCGGTTGGTGGCGATCCAGATGTACAGCTCCGAGAGGAGGAAGCGGAGGCCCGGCAGGAACGCCAGAGCGCCCAGCACCGTCCAGGGGAACCGCCTGCTGCGTAGCAACAGCTTCGCTGCCGCGTCGGCGCCGCCGACGACCGTGCCCGTGGGGGTGATCCAGAGGACCTCGCGCTCCGCGCGGGCCTCGGAGACCGCGCCGTCGGTGAAGGACGCCAGCGCGTCCAGGTCCGCGCGTTGGTACGGGATCGCCGTCCAGCCCGACGTACCGAGGACGCGCTCCGCCGTCCGCACGGACGTCGTACAGAAGGCGCAGTCGCCGTCGTAGAGCAGGACCGGGGTGCCCGCAGTGAGCTCCATACAGCCATTCTCGCAGGTCCGACGGGAACCCCTGACACCGGGTGATCGGCGGCGATACCCTGACTCCGCAGGCCCGTTGACACACGCTCAGAGAGGATTCGCCGTGACGATGAGCGACATCGGGCCGCAGGTGCTGCGGACCGATCCGTCACCGAGCTCGGGGGCCACCACCTCCCTCTCCTCCCTCGCCTACCGCGACGGCGACTTCGAGCGGCTGCTCGACCTCTCCGAGGGCGTCAAGCACAAGTCGGGCCGGATCCGGCTGCTCTCCCCCAACCTCGGCGAGGCCTTCTGCGAGGCCGTGCTGGCCCGCACCCTCGGCGCGACGCGCAAGCCGATGGTGCCGTCGTACGGCGCGGCGTCGCGCCTCGTCGTCGAGCACTGCCTGGAGGCGGAGGACGTCCGCCACCAGCGGGACAAGCGGCTGACCTTGGTGGCCGTCGTCTTCGGACTGCTGTTCCTGCCCGGGGCGTTGCTCTGGCTGCTGGTCTTCGAGGCCGCCCGGCGGTCCGGTGCGAAGCGGCGCGAGGTGGTGCAGAACTTCGGCGTGCTCGTGGCCGTGCTGATCGCGGGCCTGCTGGCGTGGCGACCGGGCACCGTCACCGGGTTCTGGGGCGACTACCTGCGCGTCATGTGCATCGTGCCGGTGGCCGGCTGGTTCGTGGCGCGGCAGATCTGCGTGCGCACCTCCGAGCAGTTGCGGTCGCGCTGGCGCTCGCTGCTCGAGGGCGGCGCCCTCGGGCCGACCGTGCCGGGCGCGGTGCCCAAGGGGCCGGACGACCACAAGGCCGAGAACCAGCGCAAGCAGCTGTCCAAGCTCTCCGCCGAGCAGGACACCAACATCGTCCACTACGCCGGTTCCAAGGGAATACTCGGCCTCGGCCCCCGCTGGGCGTCCTGGCAGCTCGCCGAACAGCTCAAGCCCGCACCGGGGTTCGAGGAGATTCGCCCGTTCCACGCCTTCGACCTGGTGCGGAAGATGGACGAGCGCCTGGGCCGGCTCAAGCGCTCGCCGCTGGCGGACGGCGGCGTCCCCGGCGTCGACGTGAAGCACTGGGTGGTGCTGCCGCTGGGCGAGGGCGCGGACGAGTTCGGCCGGCCGTCGGGGCCGGAGATGGACGGCTTCCTGATGCGGCCGTCCGCGGTGGCCGACGTCGCGAACAAGCAGTCCTTCGGGAGCAGCCCCCGGCACTACCTGGGCACCCAGTTCGTGCTCTGGAACGGCCAGTTGGTCATCACCATGATGACCAGGGTGAGCGTGCTCTCGGAGACGCTGCGGATCGAGGTCTCCGGTCACGCGCTCGGCCCGCTGCCGGGCTGGTTCGGCGACAAGCCGAAGGCGCCGGAGAAGCAGGTGCAGAAGACCGGCAAGTTCTGGGAGGAGCGGACGGTCACCCTGCCCGTCGTCACCAACGCCGAGGTGGTGCGACTGGCCACCCGGGCGCCGTTCACCTGGAACCAGGGGCTGTTGAACTGGCTGGGCGGTTCGGTCAAGCTCCCGGAACCGTTCGGCATCCGCTCCGCCTGGGCGGCGCGCCCGTGGAGCAACCGTTTCATGGCCGACGACGCGATCAACATCGCCGTCCCGGTGCTGCGCGCGGTCCACGAGGCGACGTTGGACGTGCTGCGGGACCACGACATCGACGTCGAGCGCTTCCAGAACCGCTCGCAGATGCTGGGCTCGGAGGCCCAGGGCATCCGGCCGTTCAAGGCCGACGTGTACGACGCGTGAGAGCGACCGTACGACGAGGGGCCCCGGACGCGATGTCCGGGGCCCCTCGCTCTGCATGCTCGCTCAGTCCTGCATGCCCGCTCACTCCTGCATCCCCGCTCAGTCCTGCGGCCAGGCCTCGGCGACCAACTTGCGGGTCTCGCTCAGCATCTGCGGCAGCACCTTGACCCGGCCGACGACCGGCATGAAGTTCGTGTCCCCGCCCCAGCGCGGCACGATGTGCTGGTGCAGGTGGGCCGCGATACCCGCGCCGCCCGCCGAGCCCTGGTTGATGCCGATGTTGAAGCCGTGCGCGCCGGACGCCGTGCGCAGCGCCGTCATCGCCTGCTTGGTCAGGTCGGCGATCTCGACCGTCTCCTCCGCCGTCAGCTCGGTGTAGTCGGCGACGTGGCGGTACGGGACGGCCATCAAGTGGCCACCGTTGTAGGGGTACTTGTTGAGGACGGCGTAGGCGTGCACCCCACGCCGGACGATCAGACCGTCCTCGTCGCTCATCGACGGAATGGCGCAGAAGGGACAGCCGTCGTCCGGCTCGGGGCCGGTCGGCTTGTCCTCGCCCTGGATGTAGGCCATCCGGTGCGGGGTCCAGAGGCGGCCGAACCCGTCAGGGATGCTCTGCTCCTCGTACTGTTCGTACGGCTCCGTGGTCATGCTGATCAGCATAGGCGGAGGGCGGCCCCGGCTGGGACCGCCCTCACCACACCCATACCCGCTGCTCCGGCGGGACAGCGGACCTCGGACTCAGACCTGGACGCGGCGCTCCACCACGTCGAGCAGTTCGGCCAGCGCCTCCTCGCGGGAGATGCCGTTCTTCTGCGAGCCGTCGCGGTAGCGGAAGGAGACGGTGCCCGCGGCCATGTCCTCGTCGCCGACGATGACCATGAACGGGACCTTCTGCTTCTGGTGGTTGCGGATCTTCTTCTGCATCCGGTCCCCGGAGGCGTCCACCTCGAAGCGCAGGCCCTTGGCCTTGGCCTCGCGGGCGAACTCCTGGAGGTACTCGACGTGGCCGTCGCCGATCGGGATCCCGACCGCCTGGACCGGGGCCAGCCACGGCGGCATGGCGCCCGCGTAGTGCTCCAGCAGCACCGCGAAGAAGCGCTCGATCGAGCCGAACAGCGCACGGTGGATCATGACCGGACGCTGACGGGTGCCGTCTGCCGAGGTGTACTCGAGGTCGAACCGCTCCGGCAGGTTGAAGTCGACCTGGATGGTCGACATCTGCCAGGTGCGGCCGATGGCGTCCTTGGCCTGGACGGAGATCTTCGGGCCGTAGAAGGCCGCGCCGCCCGGGTCCGGGACGAGCGGCAGGCCCTGCTTCTCGGCGGCCTTGCGCAGCGTCTCGGTCGCCTCCTCCCAAACCTCGTCCGACCCGATGTACTTCTCCGGGTCCTTGGTGGAGAGCTCCAGGTAGAAGTCGTTCAGGCCGTAGTCGCGCAGCAGGTCCAGCACGAAGGTCAGCAGCGAGTCGAGCTCGTCCGCCATCTGCTCCTTGGTGCAGTAGATGTGCGCGTCGTCCTGGGTGAAGCCGCGGGCGCGGGTCAGGCCGTGGACCACGCCGGACTTCTCGTACCGGTACACCGTGCCGAACTCGAACAGGCGCAGCGGGAGCTCACGGTAGGAGCGCCCACGGGCGTCGAAGATCAGGTTGTGCATCGGGCAGTTCATGGGCTTGAGGTAGTAGTCCACGCCCTCGTCGAGCTGCATGGGCGGGTACATGCCGTCCGCGTACCAGTCCAGGTGGCCCGACTGCTCGAAGAGGGTGCCCTTGGTGGCGTGCGGGGTGTAGACGAACTCGTAGCCCGCCTGCTCGTGCCGCTTGCGCGAGTAGTCCTCCATCGCGCGGCGGATGATGCCGCCCTTGGGGTGGAAGACCGCGAGGCCGGAGCCGATCTGCTCCGGGATGGAGAAGAGGTCCAGCTCGCTGCCGAGCTTGCGGTGGTCGCGCTTCTCGGCCTCCTCCAGGAAGTCGAGGTACGCCTTCAGCTCGTCCTTGGACGGCCAGGCGGTGCCGTAGATGCGCTGCAGCATCGGGTTCTTCTCGCTGCCGCGCCAGTACGCGGCGGCGTTGCGCATCAGCTTGAAGGCCGGGATCAGCCGGGTGCTGGGCAGGTGCGGACCGCGGCAGAGGTCCTTCCAGCACAGGTCGCCGGTCTTGGCGTCCAGGTTGTCGTAGATGGTCAGCTCGCCGCCGCCCACCTCGACGTCCGCGCCGTCGTCGGAGGAGGCGGAGCCCTTGAGGCCGATCAACTCCAGCTTGTACGGCTCGTTCGCCAGCTCCTCGCGGGCCGACTCCTCGGTGACCACGCGGCGCTGGAAGCGCTGGCCGCGCTTCTGGATCTCCTGCATCTTCTTCTCGATGACCTTGAGGTCCTCGGGGGTGAACGGCTTCTCGACGTCGAAGTCGTAGTAGAAGCCGTCCTTGATGGGCGGGCCGATGCCGAGCTTGGCCTCCGGGAAGACCTCCTGGACGGCCTGGGCCATGACGTGCGCGGTGGAGTGGCGCAGGATGTTGAGGCCGTCCTCGCTGGTGATCTCCACCGGCTCGACCTCGTCGCCGTCAACCAGCGTGTAGGTGAGGTCCTTGAGCTCGCCGCCGACCTTGGCGGCGATGACAGCGCGCTCACCCGGGAAGAGCTCGGCGGCCGTCGTGCCCGTCGTCACCACGCGGTCTTCCCGGTCGGGTTCGCGATTGATGATCACACGGACGTCCGACACCGGACTCTCCTGACTCTCGGTTCCTCGTGGAAGGGCAGCAGTGCGCTGCGATCACGATGGTACCGACCCGGCGGGCGCCCTCGCGCAGGCTCACCCCGCTGCACCGCGGTCGGGGCCGGGGCCAGGGCCGGGGTCGCTGTCGGGGTCCGTGTCGGTATCGGTGTCGTCCTCGCCCTCGACGCCGTCCGACTCACCCCCGCCGGGGCCGCTCAGGCGCAGCGTCTTGGCCAGGCGGTCGCGTTCGGCCTCGTCGAGCTCGACCACGGCGACGTCACGGGCGCCGGTGATCTTGCGGAAGCCGCCCTTGCGCTCCAACAGGCCACGCAACCGGACCGGTGCCCCCTCCAGATGGGCGGTCACCGCGGTGCGGTAGTCGCGGTCGCCGAGGCGGACCCGGACCTCCTCGACATCCGCGCCGCTCAGCACCCGCAACCGGACCACGCCCTCCGCTCCCGGGACGGCCCGCTTGAGGCGGACCACCGCGCCGGTGAGGGCGACCTCGACGGCGGGTTCGCTGCGTTCGAGCCGGGCCGCCGCCGCTTCCAGGGCCGGAAGGTCGCCGGGCGAGAAGTCGACGACCAGGCGCCGGTTGCCGAACCCATGCGGGACGCCGACCTGCGCCGACCAGTGCAAGCCGACCTGCGCGCCCTCGCTGCCGCGGACCAGGTGGGCGACCGAGCCGACCAGTTCGCGGCTCAGCCCGAGCCGGACGCCGTTGTCGAACGCGTCGGTCTGGCCGGTGGCCCGCTGCAGGTCGATCGCGTCCCGCAGCGTCTCCAGCGCGCGGACCAGGGTGGTCGTGGCGAGCCGGTCGGCGGGCGCGGGGCTGTAGGCGGTGAGCAACCCGGCGCCGGTGCCGGGCGCGACGACCAGGACCCGCTCGACGTACTCGGCGGCGTAGGCGTCCAGCCGCGCACCGAAGTACGCCGCCCGGGCCTGCCCGGCCTTGGCCGCCGCCGCGAGCATGGCGGCGGCGGCCGAACGCAGCTCCGCCTCCGCGCCCCAGGCCACCGCTCCACCGACACCGGGCACCTCGCGTCGCCAGTGGATCTCGTCGCCGGGGACGAGCAGCGCGGCCAGGATGGCGCGGGCCGAGGGGACGCCGGAGCGGGAGAGGGTGAGGACGGCCTCCTCGATCAGGTCGAGGCTGTCGTCGAAGTGACGGTCACCCGGGACCAACAGGCTGGTGTCCGGCTCCAGGTCGTCGGGCGGGGCCCAGCGGCTGTAGCGGCCCTGCGCACCGCCCTTGCGGATCCAGCCGTGCCGGGCGAGCAGGGTGGTGAGCACGGCGGGGTCGACCCGTCCGGGGTCGGGCAGATCGGGTTCGGCGGGGGGCAGCAGGGTGCGTCCGCCCCGGGCTCGCACGGCGGCGCGGGCCACGGGGATCACGGAATCTGCCGGGGTGTCCTGCCGCCTGGCTGTCACGCGTGCCCTCCCGAGCCGGTGGGATGCCCGTGAATCGGGATGATCACGGCCGGTCGCCCGCCCCCACACGCGCCATGATGGCGCACAGGGCGCGGTCGTCGAAGACCTGCTCCGTCGGTATCCGGACATTCGTCCGCCGCCTGCCGGTGATCGGATGTCCGGCCAGGTTGACCCAGTAGCAGCAGTGCCGCAGCTCCAGCCGGTCGGGCCGGGCGAGCAGCCACTGGTCGACCTGACGGGGCGCCAGCATCACCACCAGGATCTTGTGCACGGCGACCCGGGGGTGGGCGAGTTTGCGCAGGTGGTCGTTGTCGAGGGTGAAGCTGAAGTGCGGTCCGGCCGGGTTCGGCGGGATCTGCGCGGTGCATTTGAGCTGGACCTTGATGGTGGCCTCGTCGTCGACCAGGTGGGCGGAGTTGCCGTGGCTGAGATGCCAGTCGATCCCGTTGTCCGGGAAGGGTGAGGCGAGGGCGCAGCCCGCGGCGGCCGCCACGGCATGGAGATACCCCACCTGCAGCGTCTCCATGCAGGAGGTGACGGCGAGTTGACCGCGAAGAGAACGCCCGTCCGGCGCGGCCGGTTCGGGCCAGGTAGTTGCCATCGGTACCGCTCCGGTCCAGACGACGGGCGGATCCGCCCCGTTTCGGACACCCCGTCAACTTCGGTCTTTCCACGACTGGATGGCGTGAAACAACGCAACAGCTGTGTATCTCCGACAGGAGGATTGAATGCGGAAAGTGACCGGGTATTACCCAGGTGTGAACCGTTTCTGCCATCCGTCGAGATCACAGCGACGGGGCGAGAAAGGACAGCAGAAAGGACAGGGGGACGGTGATGACGCTCTGGCACGAAGGGCCGCTCGCGTCCTTCGACACCGAGACCACCGGCGTCGACGTCGAACGCGACCGGATCGTGACGGCCGCTCTGGTGCTGCAGGACGCGCCGGGCGGCGAACTGCGGCGGCTGGACTGGGCCGTCGACCCGGGCCTGCCGATTCCCGCGCAGGCCACGGCGGTGCACGGACTGACCGACTCCTGGGCGCGCGAGCACGGCCGGGCACCGGGAGTCGTGGTGGAGGAGATCGCGCACGCGCTGGCCGAAAGCGCGCGCGCCGGACGGCCGTTGGTGGTGATGAACGCCCCCTACGACCTCACCCTCCTCGACCGCGAACTGCGCCGCCACCGTAATCTGATGCTCAGTCACTACTTTTCCGGCACACCGCTGTTGGTTCTGGACCCCTGGGTGCTGGACAAGCATCTCGACCGCTACCGCAAGGGCCGGCGGACCCTCGCCGCACTGTGCGCGAGCTACGACGTCCCACTGGCGGACGCGCACGACGCCGGCGCCGACGCCACGGCGGCGATGGAGCTGACCAGGGCCATAGGGCGTCGTCACCACGGCCGCCTGGAGGGGTTGACCACGGCGGAGCTGCATCTGCGTCAGGCGGTGTGGCACGCGGCGCAGGCGCGCGGACTCGAACAGTGGTTCTCGCGCAGCGGTACACCCACCCCGGTGGATCGGGCCTGGCCGCTGCGGCTCCCCCTGGAGCAGGCCGCCTGAGTGGCGGAGGAAGGTCTGGCGAAGGCCCTGCGAAGGACCGAAAGAAGGGGAAGAACAGCTGAAGGCCCCTCAACTGAGGGGCCTTCATGTCCTGCACGGGTGGGCGATACTGGGTTCGAACCAGTGACCTCTTCGGTGTGAACGAAGCGCTCTCCCACTGAGCTAATCGCCCGGGCACGCAGAGAACATTAGCACTGCCTGGGCCGATGCCAGAAATGCCTATCCCGAGCCCTCGTCGTTCGACTCGAACGATCCGAACGATTCGAACACCAGTGCTAACCTGGTCGTATGGCCACCGCACTGCTGCTCCTCGACGTCCAGCGCGACATGCTGCTCACCCCCTCCGTCGCCTCGTCCCTGCGCACACTGCTCAGTCGGGCCAGAAACGCGGGTGCGCCCGTCGTCCACGTCCGCAGCGACGGCCAGCCACTGCTCTTCGGCTCCTGGCACGGGGAAACAGTGGTCGACCGCACCGACGAGAACGCCTTCCTCGGCAGCGCCCTCACCGAGGCGCTCCCGGCGGGGAGCCGACTGGTGGTGGCCGGAGTCTGGAGCGAGCACGCCGTCTCGGCCACGGTGACGGCGGCGCTCGGACGCGGCTACCGCGTGGTGCTGGCCTCCGGCGCGCACGAGGGGTTCACCATGGAGGCGGCGCGACGGGTGGAGGACGAGCTGGCGGCGGTCGGCGCGGTGATCGCCGACGCGGACGCGGTCCCCTTCAGCTGACGCCCCGCTGATCCGGCTGAAGCCGCGCTGCTCCGATCGGGACACGCCGAAGGCCCGCAGGTCGACGACCTGCGAGCCTTCGGTCCGGGGTGGGCGATACTGGGTTCGAACCAGTGACCTCTTCGGTGTGAACGAAGCGCTCTCCCACTGAGCTAATCGCCCGGGCGCAGGGAAAACACTACCGCATGCCGACCCCTGCTCCGGCACCGCTCCGGCCCGTTGCGCCGGGGCGCTGGCAGAGCTGCG
Organism: Streptacidiphilus sp. BW17; assembly: GCF_041262485.1. Classification (NCBI taxonomy): domain Bacteria; kingdom Bacillati; phylum Actinomycetota; class Actinomycetes; order Kitasatosporales; family Streptomycetaceae; genus Streptacidiphilus; species Streptacidiphilus sp. BW17. Next base: position 9,071 of record NZ_JBGCCR010000064.1, read on the forward strand.
CCCACTGGCCGGACACTGGCTGAAAACCGTCCCTGGACGAACCGCGAAACGGCTCTCACCTGCCGCTTCGTGTGACTCCTGTGACGTCTGTGACGACTGCGCCAGATGGGGTATCCGGAGCGCACTAATCCGGACAGAGGGGTTTACACCGGGCCCAACGGTGGGATGGTCCGTTCGCCGACGTGCGATCCCCGAGCGCACACTGAGCGAAAGGCCTTGGCGCTTATGAACACCACGGTCAGCTGCGAGCTGCACCTGCGCCTCATCGTGTCGAGCGAGTCTTCCCTCCCCGTTCCGGCGGGGCTGCGCTACGACACGGCCGACCCCTATGCCGTGCACGCCACCTTCCACACGGGCGCCGACGAGACCGTCGACTGGGTGTTCGCCCGCGACCTCCTCGCGGAGGGGCTGCACCGGCCGACCGGGACCGGCGATGTCCGTGTCTGGCCCTCACGCAGCCACGGACAAGGAGTCGTCTGCATCGCGTTGAGCTCTCCCGAGGGAGAAGCCCTGCTGGAAGCCCCGGCCCGCGCGCTGGAGTCCTTCCTCAAGCGAACCGACGCCGCGGTCCCCCCGGGGACCGAGCACCGGCACTTCGACCTCGACAGGGAGCTGAGCCACATCCTGGCGGAGAGCTAGCACCATGCGCTGACCTCGCACAGCGCAGCACCTACATGCGCGGGCGTGCTACTCGGGGGCACGCGGCGCAGCACGGCAAGGCCGTTGCGGCCCGGTGATGGAGACCCCATCGCCGGGCCGCAGCGGCTTTTCCAGGCCCCTCACACGTCGGTCGCCTCGTCGGTCGCCACGTCGCCGCCACGTGGGTCGCCGCATCCGTCGACACGTCAGTCGACGCGCGTCACTCCCCCGTTCGGGCCTGTCAGCACGGGCGATGGTGTCGTCATGACCTTGACCCGTCACGAAGGGTAGAGTCCTCGCCAACCAGTCGGCCCCAACCACGCGGCCGAACCGTCGGGCCACGGAGAGCCAGGAGCCCCGCCGTGCTGATCACCCACGACACCGAATGCGCTCTCGACGCTCTGGTCGAGCTGCTGAACACGTCCCCCGAAGCCTGCGGCCAGGAGGCTCTTCCGGACCTGCCCGCCCTGCGCGGCTTCGTGGCACACCGCGAACTGAGCGAGGTGGGACGGCTGACCGCCACCGACCTCGACGCGATCCGCCTGCTGCGGGCACGCTTCTGGGAGGTGCTGGGTGCGCCGACCATCCCTGAGGCGGCCGAGCTGCTCAACAGCCTGATCGCCCGGGCCGGCACCACGCCCAGACTGACCGACCACGACGGTCACGACTGGCACATCCACTACTTCGCGCCCGGCGCGGCGCTGGCCGACCGGATGGCCGCCGAGTCCGGGATCGCCCTGTCGATGGTCCTGGTCGCGGGCGAACGCGAGCGGCTGCGCCGCTGCGAGGCCCCCGACTGCGTCCGGGTCTTCGTCGACCTCTCCCGCAACCGCTCGCGCCGCTACTGCGACAGCCGTACCTGCGGCAACCGCCTGCACGTGGCCGCCTACCGCGCGCGGCAGCGCGTCGCTCCCCCGCCGGAGGCCGAGCTCGGCTCCACGCGGAGCGCGGCCGTGGGCGAGACGACGCCGGAGACGCCCGGTGTCGGCGTGGGGACGTGACTGACGGGAACAACGGGAGCGGCGGCCCGACCGACGCGGCGACGGCCGGAACCACGGCGCCCGCGGATTCGGTGCGTCCGCTGGAGCTCTTCTTCGACCTGGTCTTCGTCTTCACCATCACCCAGATCGCCGGGCTGCTCGCAGCCCACCCCGACCTGCTCCGCCTGGCCCAGTCGGCGCTGCTGCTGGCGCTGGTCTGGTGGATGTACGGGGGCTATGCCTGGTTGACCAACGCGCTCGACCTGGAGCAGATCGGCCCCCGCCTGCTGCTCCTGCTCGGAACGGCGGGGTTCTTCGTGATGTCGATGGCGGTGCCGCGCGCGGCGGAACCGGGCCCGTGGGGGCTGGTCTTCGGTGCGGCGTACCTCCTCGTGGTGCTGGTGCACGCCTTCGGATTCCTGGGCACCTCCGGCCACCTCGGGATCACCAGGATCGGCCCGATCAACGTGATCAGCGCGCTGGTGGTGCTCGCCGCCGGGGCGGTTCCCGCGCACGAGCGCGCCTGGGTGTGGGCGGTCGCCGTGCTGATCGAGTGGGTGACTCCGTTCCACGGCGGCGTCGGCGGGTTCAGCGTGGGCGTCGGGCACTTCGTGGAGCGGCACGGGCTGGCGGTGATCATCGTGCTCGGCGAGTCGATCACCGAGGTCGGCGCGGCGGCGACGCACGAGGACCGGCTGACGGCGGTGCTGGTGGGCGCTCTGCTGGCGCTGGCCGTCAGCGCGGCGATGTGGTGGCTCTACTTCGACCGCGAGGAGCACGACAGTCTGACCCTGCTGGAGCGGGTCCCGGCGCAACGTCGCACCCGCGTCGCGGTCCTCTCCTTCGGCTACGCGTACCTGTTCGTCATCTTCGGCATCGCCCTTTCGGCGGTCGGGATGCAGGAGGCGATCGACGCGTTCACCGAGCCGTTGCACGGACTGCCCGCCGCCATGCTGCCGCTCGGGACCGCCCTGTACCTCGTTGGACTGGCCTACTTCCACTGGACCTTGGCCGGGCGGTGGCCCGTGCCGCGCCTGGTGGCCGCAGCCGCCGTGCTCGCCGCGGGCGTGCCCGCACTGCTCTGGTCCGGGGGCTGTGCGGCCCTGGCCGCGACGGCCGGCCTGCTGATCGGCCTGATTCTGTGGGAACGGACGCGCCTGAAGCGGGCGTGATCCGACGGCCGCCGAGCGCGCGGGCAGTCGCCCGGCCAGCCGCCCGGAGAGCCGGTCAGATGCCGCGGCGCTTGAGGATCTCCTCGATGTCGGAGAAGTCGCCCAGGTCCGTACCGCCGCTCCCACCGGACGTGCCGGGCTTGCCGGACTTGCCGGACGACGAGGCGGGAAGTGCCTGGCCGGCTCCCGCCGGGCGTCCGGTGGTGGCCGCCGGGGCGGGCTGCTTGGCGGCGACCGACGTGCCGTTGCCCTGCGACGTGCCCTTCCCCCTGCCCCGACGCAGCCGCACGCCGGTGCTGAACAGCACTACGACCGCCACGCCCAGCATCACGACCCCGATCCACACCCGGGGGTCGAAGACCAGGTGAGTGGCCCAGCTCGCCAGGCTGTGGCCGATCTGCCGGAAGACCGTGATCAGGCCGGTCAGCCAGAGCCCGGTCGGGACCAGAGCGACCGCGAGCCACCGGATCCCCGCCCGAAACCGTCCGCGCGAGGCGGTGAGCACCGCGAGCACCACGCCCACGGCCGAGAGTGCCATGCAGATGATGCCGGTCATGATCGGGCTCTCCTTCTGCTGCCGGGATGCCGCCGGGCTGCTGGGCCAGCGGGCGTCATAACCATCGTGCCCATAAATGGGAGACTTGCGAGCATGACCGAAAGTTCCTCGGGCGCGTCCGCGTCCCCCGTCAAGACCGTCGAGCTCTGGTGCGAGCTGCAGTGTCCCGACTGCGCCACCGCGCTCGACGACGTACACGCGCTGCGCGCCGCGCACGGCGACCGCGTGGAGATCGTGCTGCGCCACTTCCCGCTGGAGAAGCACACGTTCTCCTTCCAGGCGGCCGAGGCCGCCGAGGAGGCCTTCGCCCAGGGCAAGGGCTGGCCGTTCGTGGAGGCGGTGCTGGCCCGCACCGAGGAGCTGGACCGCAGCGGGCTCAAGCTGCTGCTGAAGGTCGCGGAGGAGCTCGGCCTGGACGCCGAGGAGATGGACACGGCGCTGATCGACGGCCGCCACAGCTTCACGGTCGAGGCCGACCACGCCGAGGGCAAGGCCATCGGCGTCAAGGGCACCCCGAACTGGGTCGTCGGCCGCGAGCGCCTCGACGGCAGCAAGAGCCAGGACGGTCTGCGCGAGCGACTCCTCGCCCTGCTGGGCGAGTGACACCGCCGGCCTGCTGACGTTTTCGGCCGTGGGCCGGACCGGGGAAGTCCCGGTCCGGCCCACGGCCGTTGCTCAGAGCAGCGACTTGCCGAAGACCCAGCGGACGGTGCGGTAGCCCAGCGACTCGTAGAGCCGCTCGGCCGGGGTGTTCCCGGCGTGGACGTTCAGGCCGAGACGGCGTCGACCGGCGTCGAGGGTGAGGCCCTCGGCGAGCAGCATCAGCGACCGCCCGTGGCCGCGACCCCGCTGCGCCTCGTCCACCAACACGTCGTAGACCCAGGCCGGTCGGCGGCCCGACTCGGAGGTGTTGATCCAGACCGTCCCGACCGGGACGCCGTCGACGGTCAGGCGACTGATCACGGTGTCCGGGGTGTCGAGGCCCCCGCCGAGCATGGCCGCGTGGTCCGCGTCGCTCTTGATCCGCGCCTGGTCGGGCGTCATCCCCATGCCGACCAGCAGCTCGAGATAGCCCGCCGTCTCCTGCGCCAGCCACACCGGGTACTCCGCCCAGGTCATCGGTCGGCCGACCGTTCCGGCGGGCAACACCGGTGCGGTGTCCGGGAGTTGCTTGACCATGTTGCGGGCGGCCGGGGCGTAGCCGAGGCCCGCCACCCAGCGGATGGCGCGGTCGGGCTCGGGCGAGCGCTCCGGCAGCACCGACAGCTCGGCGCGGCGGCAGCCCCAGGAGCGCAGGATCTCCTCGGCGGCGAGGACGGCGACGGTGCCGCGTCCCCGACCGCGATCCGGCTCGTCCACCGCCAGGTCGATCAGCACGCCCACGTCGCCCGGCGCGACGCGCAGGCGGACGCCGCCGACCGGCCGTCCGTTGACGCAGATCGCGTAGTCACGCCCGCGCCCGCCGAGCGGCGTCCGGGTCTCGGGACCGGTCGGGCGCAGGGTCGTCGTCACTACGGCTCCAGGTCGGCGGCGGCGCGCGCGGCGAAGATCTCGCCGACCTTGACGGTCACGTGGCCCGGCGCGCCAGCGAGTTCGCGTTGGTCGACCCGGGAGACGCCCTGGACGTCGCGGAGGGTTCCGGTCAGGAAGACCTCCTCCGCCTCCTGCAGCACCGAGTAGGGCAGGTCGGCCTCCTCCGCGTCGGTCCACTCCAGCACGAGCGCGCGGGTGATCCCGGCCAGGCAGCCGGAGGAGAGCGGTGGGGTGAGCAGTCGACCGCCGACGACCACGAAGACGTTCGAGGCCGTGCCCTCGCACAGCATGCCCGCGGTGTTGGCGAGCAGGGCCTCACCGGCGTCGTGCTGGTGGGCGCGGGCCAGGGCGACGACGTTCTCGGCGTAGGAGGTCGTCTTCAGCCCGGCCGTCGCAGCGTGCTCGTTGCGCCGCCACGGGACGGTGACCACGGGGGTGGCACCGGTCCGTCGGACGGTCGGGCCGAGCGCGACGACGAGCGTGGGCGTAATCTCGCCGCGTTCCGAGCCGAGCGGCGCGACGCCGCCGGTGTAGGTGATCCGGAGCCGTCCCAGCGCCGTCGGGTTGGCCTCCAGCACCGCCGCGCAGGCGCGTTCGACCTCGGCCCGGTCGGGGGTGGGCAACCCGAGGCCGCGCGCGGAACGCTCCAGCCGGTCGATGTGGCGGCGCAGCGCGAAGGGGCGGCCGTCGGTCGTCTTCACCGTCTCGAAGACGCCGTCGCCGACGGTCATGCCGTGGTCGAGGACCGAGACCGTCGCCTCCTCGGCGTCGTGGAGTCGGCCGTTAACCCAGATCTGCACGGTGGCACCCCTCACGCTCAACTCGTTACTGCCGCATACGCTCAACTCACCGCATGCGCGCCGTCACTGAATGCGCTGACCTCACTGCAGGCGCTGAGCTCACTGCATGCTCTCAGCTCGGCACGTGTGCCGACTCGCTTTCCGACGCTATCGCGACCAGTCGGGACGCCTTGAGTTCGGTCTCGGCCCACTCGCGGTCCGGATCGGAGCCCCAGGTGATCCCGGCCCCGGTGCCGAAGCGGACGCAGGGCCCGGCCGGGTCGGCCCGGTCGACCCAGAACGTGCGGATGCCGACCGCGAGTTCGCCGATGCCGCGGTCCGCGTCGACCCAGCCGACCGCGCCGCAGTAGGGGCCGCGGGGCGCCGTCTCCAGCGCGTCGATGATCCGCAGCGCGCTGCTCTTGGGCGCTCCGGTGACCGAGCCCGGCGGGAAGGCGGCCGCCAGCAGCTCCGGCCAGCCCACGCCGGGCCGCAACCGGCCCTCGACCAGCGACACCAGATGCACCAGGCCCGGATGCTTCTCGACCGCGCACAGCTCGGGCACGGTGACGCTGCCGGTGACGCAGACCCGGCCCAGGTCGTTGCGGACCAGATCGACGATCATCACGTTCTCGGCGAAGTCCTTCTCCAGCAGATCGGCCTCGGTGCGGCCGGTGCCCTTGATCGGGCCGGAGCGGACGACGGCCCCGTCCCGGTGCAGGAAGAGCTCGGGCGAGGCGGTCGCCACCTCGACGCCGTGGTCGGGCAGGCGCACGGTGCCCGCGAAGGGGGCCGGGTTGCCCCGGGCCAGGCGCGCGGTCAACGCGTCCACGTCGGCGCGCGACGGATCGGGCAGCGGCGCGGTCAGCACCCGGCAGAGGTTGGCCTGGTAGACCTCGCCCACGGCGATGTACTCGCGGATCCGGCGGACGCCCGCCGTGTAGGCGTCGCGGTCGAGCGAGCTCTGCCAGTCCTGGGGAGCCGGGCCGAGCCAGCCGTCCGATCCCGTCTCCGGGATGTCCGTCTCCGGGATGTCCAGGCGGACGTCCGCGAAGCGGGCGCAGGTGATCCGGCCCTCGAAATCGGCGACGACGGCCCAGAACCCGGCCCCGTCCAGCACCGCCGGATCATTGCTGACCTCGCACAATCCGGTGGCGACCCGGCCGGCGAACCGGGCCATCGGGACGGACGACGGAATCGGATGGATCACGGGTGCTCTCTGCCTTCTGCGGGACGTACGGCAGGCGGAAGTCTAGGTCTCCGCAGGCAGGAGCGCCTGTGGGGGCGACTGCCGACTACGGCACGCAGGTGGATACGGAATTTGAGCTGGGCCCGGAATCCGCTAGAGTTCAACACGTCGCCGGGACGCGGACCGCAGAAAGTAAGCGGAAAGCAGACCGGAGATCACGCGGACGTGGCTCAGTTGGTAGAGCATCACCTTGCCAAGGTGAGGGTCGCGGGTTCGAATCCCGTCGTCCGCTCGGAAGGAAGATCGCTTGTCGGTCTTTTCCTGGTGGAGTGGCCGAGAGGCGAGGCAACGGCCTGCAAAGCCGTGTACACGGGTTCAAATCCCGTCTCCACCTCCATGCGCGATTAGCTCAGCGGGAGAGCGCTTCCCTGACACGGAAGAGGTCACTGGTTCAATCCCAGTATCGCGCACTGCCCCTCCGGGGGCGTGCACC
>NZ_JBGCCR010000065.1:0-15747 GCF_041262485.1 Streptacidiphilus sp. BW17
GCGGCCGGGTACATGCCGGAGATGAACGTGCTCTGCGCGATCGGCGACTACAGCACGCAGAGCGACCAGCCGATCATGAAGCACCTCAAGGTCACGGTCACCAGGGCGCTGTGAGCCGGGCCGCCTGGTCAGCGCCTGGTCAGCGCCTGGTCGGCGAGCACTCGGGGACCGGATGGGATTGACTGGTCGGGGAGTTGCCTTCACTGCCCGACACCTGTCCCGGCCTGCGAGGTGAGCACCATGGCGCACCGTCCCGACCCGAGGGATCCCGCCGACGTCACCCTCAACCCGCTGTTCGCGCGGCCCGGGGAGGCGCGCAGCCTGCCGCGCTACCGGCTCGGCGAGCAGCCGATGCTGCCCGAGACCGCGTACCAGATCGTCCACGACGAGGCGATGCTCGACGGCAACGCACGGCTCAACCTGGCGACCTTTGTCGGTACCTGGATGGACGACGAGGCCCGGCGCGTCTACGCCGAGGCCTTCGACAAGAACATGATCGACAAGGACGAGTACCCGCAGACCGCGGCGATCGAGGAGCGCTGCTGGCGGATGGTTGCCGACCTCTGGCACGCGCCCGATCCCGCGACCGCCATCGGCTGCTCCACGATCGGCTCCTCCGAGGCCTGCATGCTGGGCGGCCTGGCGCTCAAGCGGCGTTGGCAGGAGTCCCGTCGTGCGCAGGGCAAGCCCGTCGACCGGCCCAACCTGGTGATGCGCTCGGCGGTCCAGGTCGTCTGGGAGAAGTTCTGCAACTACTGGGACGTCGAACCGCGCTACGTCCCGATCAGCGAGGAGCACCGGACGCTCGACGGGCACGGGCTGCGCGAGCACGTGGACGAGAACACCATCGGCGTGGTCTCCATCCTCGGCGTCACCTACACCGGAATGTACGAGCCGGTGGCCAAGGTGAGCGCGGCGCTTGACGAGATCCAGAAGGAGACCGGGCTCGACGTCCGGATCCATGTCGACGGTGCGTCAGGCGCGATGGTCGCGCCGTTCCTGCAACCGGAGTTGGCCTGGGACTTCCGGGTGCCGCGAGTGGTGTCGATCAACACCTCCGGCCACAAGTACGGGCTGGTCTACCCCGGCCTGGGCTGGGTGGTCTGGCGCGACCGGAGCCTGCTGCCGGAGAGCCTGGTGTTCACGGTCACCTATCTCGGCGGTGACATGCCGACCTTCGCGCTCAACTTCTCCCGCCCGGGCGCGCAGGTACTGCTGCAGTACTTCCAGTTCCTGCGGCTCGGCCGGGAAGGCTACCGCGAGGTCCAGCAGGCCTCGCAGGACGTGGCGAAGTTCCTGGCCGCCGGGATCGGCAGGCTGGACGCGTTCGAACTGTGGAACGACGCCTCGGACATCCCCGTCTTCGCGTGGCGGCAGGCCCCCGGACACAGCCATAACTGGACGCTCTACGACCTCTCCGACCGGCTGCGGCAGAAGGGTTGGCTGGTGCCCGCCTACCCGATGCCGGACGACCTCGCGGATCTGACGGTGCAGCGCATCGTGGTGCGCAACGGCCTCAGCCGGGACATGGCCCGCAGTCTGCTCGACGACATCGAGGAGAGCGTGCGGTACTTCGACAAGCTCACCGAGCCGCTGCCGGACGCCCCCCGGTCGAGCTACCACCACTGACGGGCCGCTGAGGGGCCGCTGACCGGCCGGCTGAGGGGTCGGAGCCTCGGTGCTAGGCCAGGAACCGTTCACGGTCGACGAGCACCCGGTCGATCTCCCCCGAGGCCACCAGCGTGTCCGTGCTGTCGACGGCCTTGACCAGGAAGGTGAGCCGACGGCCCTCCGCTTCGAGCGGTGCGAAGGCGGAGACCTCGACGTGGTCGCCCACGCGGGTGGCACGGACGTGTGAGACGCGGATCGCGGTGCCGACGGTGGTCTGTCCCTCCGCAAGGAAGGGCGCCGCCGCCTCGACGGTGGCCGCCTCCAGCCACGCGATCAGCCGGGGCGTGCCGAGCACGGGGACGTCGCCGCTGCCCAGCGCGATGGCCGTGTCCGCATCGGTCACCTGATGACGCATCCTGTTCCGCCTGTCCCTCGGGGTTGATGGGCGGCGCCGCGCGGGGTGAGCCGGGACCTACCAGGCGTAGATCCGGTCCATGATGTCGTGACGCGGCACCGACTCCGGTCCCGGAAAGGAAATCATGACCGGCGAGTCGCTCGGGTCGCGGCCCTCGACGACGCGGAATCCGTCCGCCTCCCAGGCGGAGACGAGGACCTTGCGGTCCTTGAGCAACTGCTCGCAGCGGTCCAGGTCGTCGCGGTCCACCGCGGTCCAGAACACGTACTGCAGCCCGACCGTGCCGGCCTGACGGGCTCCGCCCGCGCCGGTGGCCCGCAGGTAGACCTGGAGTCCGTCCTCGCGGGACAGCAGGGCGGCGGTGTCCGTGCGGATCCGGGGCTCCAGCTTGAGCAACTCGCGGTAGAAGGCGATGGATTCGTCCAGCTGGTGGACGAAAAGCACGACCGAGCTCGGTCGTGGGCCCTGCGGAGGCTGGTCCGTGGTCATCGTGGTCTCCCGTCGTCCGGGTTCGTCGTCCCGGTTCGTCGTCCGCGTGCGTCCGCCGCTGCTGGGTACAACCGCTTCCGGCAACCGCTTCTCGGTATAACACAGCGCACCAGCGGGACGGCCGTGTGACATGGGCCCGGCATGGGCACCCCGGAATGAAGGGTGGGGAGCGAAGCAGGCGTGTCAGGCGGCTTCGCTCCCCGGGCGGACTGCCGTCGATCGACCAAACCGCGCAGCCGCTCCGGCCGGGATCCAGGGGGCTGTCACCGGCCGAGAAGAAACGTTACGGCGCTGGGCACGGGCGGCCTGCGGGCTCGGGGCTGATTAGCCCCGAAGGGTGAACGCGGGTCGATCGCGCGTGCGACCCGGGGGCTGCTCCCGGCAGGGCAGGGCAGGGCAGGGGCGGAACGGGGCCGGCGTGGGGTCAGCGCGGCGTGCGGGGGAGGCGGTGCCCCCACGGTCGCACCAGGGCGAGCGCGAGGGCCGCGCCGACGAGCTTGAGCGCGCCGGTGACCCAGGCCGCCGCCAGCAGGGCCGGGTCGCCGGCGAGAGCCTGACGCTCCAGACTCCCGCCGAGGGTGCCCAGGCCGGTCCGGCCACCGGAGCCCCAGTACAGGCTGATCGCGCCGAAGAGCACGCCCCACACGCACGCGGCGTAACCGGGCCAACTGCGGCGCAGGTGCTGTCTCACCGTGGTTTCCACGGTCGGAAGTGTGCCCGCGCAGGCGCGGGGAACACGGACGCCTCAGACCAGCTTGAGGTCGCGCGTCAGCGTCGCGAGGTCGACGCCGTTGACCGCGCCCGCCTCCTCGTACTGGTGGGCGAGCACCGCCCAGGCCTCGTCCGCGTAGGTGGACCACCAGTCCCAGGAGATCTGTTGCACCGCGCCCCAGGTCACGCAGTGGAGTCCCTGGGCGTCGTAGCCCAGCAGCGGGACGGCGTGGCCGCCCACGATCGCCTGCTCCTGCCAGCCGGGCTCCAGCATCCACGGCTTGCCCGCCTGGAACTGCTGCTCGGCGTTGGCGGGCACCTGGATCCCGGCGAAGACGCCGCCGAACAGCGCGATGCCCTGCCGGATCGCCACCAGCGCGTGGACGTTGACGGGGGCGTAGGCGAGGATCTGGTTGCCCCACAGTCCGCTGGTCTGCCAGGTGTGCAGCACCTGCGACTCCACCAGCCCGGTGTCCTGGCCGCCGGAGAGCTGCAGGTACTCGTCGACGACCTGCTGCTCGGTGGGGACGGCGTCCTTCTGTCCGGTCTGGGCGTTCCAGGACTGCATCAGGTGGGCCGCGGCGGCGACGGTGCAGTCGCCGTAGCGGTCGTTGCCGTCCATCGGCCAGCTGGTGACCGACGCGCCCCAGTCCACCGACGCGGGCGGCTTGGGCAGCGGGGCGGTCGTGTAGGCGTTCAACTCCTTGAGCACGACCGGGAACTGCGGTGCGAGCTTGCCGAGCTTTCCTGCGACGCGGGTCATCTGCCGCTCCCTCCGGGCGATATGCACACTCCGTGACTGCTGGTCACGGTTGGTGACGCACCAGCTTTCCAGATGCGACCGCAGGTCAGGGCTGTGTCGCGTTACCCGTCAGAGTGAAGTTGCGCCGCGTGTCCCGCGCCCCGGTGCGGCGCCTCCGCCTACGCTGAGGGCCGCCCGAGGGAAGTCTGCGCCCGAAGGGGGCCCCGAGCCGGAGGAACGTGAACGTGCCGACAGCCGACCGCCGTAGGACCGACCCCGTCCGCCTCCGGGCGGTGCTGCTGACGGTGCCGTTGCTTTTCTGCGCCGCGTGCGGCAGTGGCGGCTCGGTCGCCCCGGCGGCTCCGGCCGCATCCGCGGCTTCCGGAGGTGCGACGCCGGCCGTCGGGCCCGGGCCGCAGCAAGAGTACCGGGTGGCCGCCCAGCCGCCGGCGGGGAGTTGCCACTACCGCAGCGGCGACGGGCAACCGCTGCCGGACCCGCGCTGCACTCCGGGCGCGATCAACCCGGCCGTCACGCAGGCGAATCTGCGCCAGACCCTCTGTCGTCACGGCGGCTACACCGCCGGGGTCCGACCGCCGCGTCAGGTGACCGACGCGGAGAAGCGGCTCAACGCTCGGTCCTACGGCTACACCGGGCGGCTGTCCGATGCCGAGTACGACCACCTGGTCCCGCTCGGGGTCGGCGGCGACCCGAACGACCCGCGCAATCTGTGGGTCGAGCCGCCGTCCCCGGGCCACGTGTCCGGTTCCGGCACGGCGAACCCCAAGGACGACGTCGAGTCGGCGGTGCACGACGCGGTCTGCTCGGGTCAGGTCACGCTCCAGGCCGCACAGCAGGCGATCGCGTCGGACTGGACGACGGCGCTGGACGCTCTCGGCATTGCGGCGAAGCGTGGCTGACGGGAAGTCACTTCTGGTTTCGTGGCTACGGTTTGAGTTCTGCGCGGCGCCTGGAGAGGAAGTCGCGCTCCGTGGCGTTGGTCGCGACTGCCAGCGCCGCGTCGTAGGCGGCGGCCGCCTCGGCGCGGCGGCCGAGTCGTCGGAGCAGGTCGGCGCGGGTGGCGTGGAAGAGGTGGTAGCCCGCCAGCGCGTCCGCCGGGAGGGCGTCCACCGCGTCGAGCGCGGCCTGCGGGCCCGCCACCTCGGCCAGGGCGACGGCGCGGTTCAGCGCCACGACAGGCGTGGGCGCGAGTCGCAGCTGGAGGTCGTAGAGGGCCAGCACCTGTTGCCAACGGGCCTGTGGCGTCAGTGAGTCGTCGCTGTGCACGGCGTTGACGGCGGCCTGGATCTGGTACGGACCCGGGCTGCCGCGCCGCAGGCAGGCGCGGACGAGATTCTGACCCTCCGTCACCATCTCGCGGTCCCAACGCGACCGGTCCTGGTCGTCGAGCAGGACCAGCATCCCCTCCGCGTCGGTTCGCGCCGCGCGGCGGGCGTGGGTGAGCAGCAACAGCGCCAGCAGGCCGACGGCTTCGGGCTCGTCCGGCATCAACTCGACCAGGAGGCCCGCGAGTCGGAGCGCCTCCGCGCACAGGTCCTCGCGGAGCAGCGCCTCGCCGCCCGAGGCGGCGTAGCCCTCGTTGAAGACCAGGTAGACCGTGTCGAGTACGGCCCGTAGCCGGTCCGGGAGTTCGGCCTCCGCCGGGACCCGGTACGGGATGCCCGCATCCCTGATCTTGCGCTTGGCGCGCACCAGCCGCTGCGCCATGGTGGCCTCGGGTACGAGGAAGGCGTGGGCGATCTCGCCGGTCTCCAGCCCGCCCAGCAGCCGCAGGGTCAGGGCGACTTGCGCGTTGCGGGCCAGGGCCGGGTGACAGCAGGTGAAGATCAGACGCAGCCGGTCGTCGCGCACCGGACCCACCTCCTCCCCGTCGTCGTCGCCGTCGCCGCCGCCGCCGTCGCCGTCGCCGCCGTCGCCGCCGTCGCCGGTGGTCCGGAGTTCCAACAGTTGCTGCGCCTCGACGTGCCGGGCGTGCCGCGAGGAGTCCCGCCGCAGCCGGTCGATGGCGCGGTTGCGGGCGGTGGTGGTGATCCAGGCGCCCGGGTTGGGCGGCACGCCGGCCTCCGGCCAGCGCTCCAGGGCCACCGTGAAGGCGTCCTGCACCGCTTCCTCGGCGAGGTCGATGTCGCCGAGGAAGCGGATCAGGGTGGCCACGCACCGGCCGTACTCGGTGCGGAAGACCTCTTCCGTGGCCGTGCCGCCGCCCGCTGCGGGCTGATCCACCGTCAGCGTCCCGTCGCTCTGCCTACTGCTCCGGCACTTCCTGGAAGGGGCGGACCTCGACGGGGCCCTGGCAGGCCCGGCTGCCCTCCTCGGCGAGGGCCAGCGCCGCGTCCAGGTCGGGGGCCTGGACGATCCAGAAGCCGCCCAGGTGCTCCTTGGTCTCGGCGAACGGGCCGTCGGTGGTCAGCGCCTTGCCGTCCTCCTGGATCCGCACCACGGTGGCGACGTCTGCCGGGTACAGCCCGCCCGCGAAGACCCACGCGCCGCTCTTCTGCAGCCGCTGGTTGAACACGTCGACGTCGGCGAACATCTTCTGCATGGCCTCCGGAGCAGGCGGCTCCTGGCCCTCGACCATGTGCACCGACAGCAGGTACTGCTTCATGACGTTCTCCTCGTTCCGCTGGTTGGTGGTCTCGCTGGTTGGCGATCCCCGGGACCGGCGTCCTGCTGGCCCGATACAACCACTACGAACGGGACCGCGCCCGATCGACACTCCTGGTCGGAAATCCCGGAAAAATCTTCAGCGCTGGACGACGCGCGCGGCGAGCAGGGCGATGTCGTCCTCCGCCTGGGCCGGGTCGGAGCTGTGCAGCACGGCGTCGAGGAGGTCGTCGAGCTCGCCCGCAGCGGGGAGCGGGAGGGCGGCGAGGCGCTCCAGGGAGACGTCGATGTCCTCGTGGCGCCGCTCCACCAGGCCGTCTGTGTAGAGGAGCAGCACCTGGCCGGGCAGCAGCTCGCGGACCAGGTGCTCGTAGCCGCCGACGCCCGTGCCCAGGGGCGGGCCGCTCGGGAGGGCCAGCAGTTCGGTGGGCCGGCCCGGGGTGACGAGCGCCGGGGGCAGGTGTCCCGCGCTGGAGAAGGTGACGCGGTTGCGGCTCGGCTCCAGCAGGGCGAGCAGGCAGGTGGCCGGGCGGGCGGCCTCGTTCTCGGAGATCAGCGAGTCGAGCTGGCGCAGGATCCGGTGCGGGGGCAGGTCGGCGCCTGCGACGTAGCGCAGCATCGAGCGATACGTCGACATGTCCACGGCAGCCTCGACGCCGTGGCCCATGACGTCGCCGATGACCAGCAGCGTCCGACCGAAGGGAAGCCGCACCGTCTCGTACCAGTCGCCGCCGACCACCGAGCTGGTGCCGGACGGCAGGTAGCGGCAGGCGATCTCCAGGTTCGGGTGCGGGTTGGCCGGCTCGGCCAGCAGGGCCCGCTGGAGTTCCAGGGCGATGCCCTGGGAGCGCATGTAGCGGCGGGCGTTGTCGATGCTGAGGGCGGCGCGGTCGGCGAGATCCTCGATCATCGCGATCTCGGCGTCCGAGAACTCCCGTTCGCCGGCGCGGGCCAGCACCAGAGCGCCCAGCAGATGTCCGCGCGCGCTCAGCGGGAGCGCGAGCATCGCGGCGATCCCGGCGGCGCGGAAGACGCTGCGGCTGTGCTCGTCGGAGAGCGCGACGGCGAGGTCCTCCTCCGTGCCCAGCGTGACCGCGACCGGTTTGGCCGCCGCCAGGCTGCGGGCCACGGCCGAGCCGTCCCGGTGGCGGACGGTTTCGCCGGGGTGCGCCAGCGTCGCCAGCTGCGGATGCAGCTCCGGGGTGCCCGCGACGGCGGCGCGCAGCAGCCGGGCGGAGCCGAGCGGAGCGCCGAGCCGGTGGTCCGGAGCGCCGGGCGGCAGGATGTCCACGGCCGCGAGGTCGGCCAGGGTGGGCACGGTGAAGCGGGCGAGCTCGGTGCAGGTGGTGTCTATGTCCAGCGTGGTGCCGATGCGTGCGCCGGCCGAGGTCAGCAGCGACAGCCGGGCGCGGGTCCGGACGGCCTCCTCGTCGTCGACGTTCGCCAGGACCAGCACGCCGGCTCGGGCGGTGGCTTCGGCACCTTCGGCTTCGGCGGAGGCTGCGCCCTCGGTGGAGGCTGCGGAGTCCGGCTCCAGGTCGAGGCGCTGCACCCGCAGTCGGGCCGCGCCGTAGTCGCCGACCCTGGCGATCCCGTCCTGCAGCACGTCATGCGCCGCGTCGGCGACGGCGGCGATCGTGCGCGGGTCGTCCGTGCCGGTCAGGCGGACGAAGGTCTCGTTGACGTACTGGCAGGCGAGTTGCCCGTCGAGCAGGGCGACGCCGAACGGCAGGTCCGTGACAAGGGCGGAGAGCAGCGCATCCCGGTTCACGCCCATGGCGAGGGCCGCAGCGTCCATTGATGCGCCGACGGCGTCCCGTGGGGGGACCTCCGCGCCCACCGCTCCCTCCTCAGCGCCGGGCTCGGACCCGGCCGACAGAACTTACCCCATGATCACGCAGGTTTCGGGCAAACGCACCTGTGTTCGGCTCGCTGTCGTCCGGTTCACACGTGAGCGATCCGTGTGTGTCGTCGGCGTCACCGTTCGCTCACAGGAGTCCTGGGGGCTCGCGTTCCGATCCGGATTCCGACCCGGATTCGTCCGCGGGCTCCGCCAAGGCTGTCGACCGGTCGCCGACCGGCTCGGCGCGCGCCGGGCGGTGAGCTGGTGTACCCCGGAGGGAGGGGTTCGCACCGGTCTCGGAGGAGGGCGTCATGCGGCTACGGGAAGTGCCGACCCGCACGGTGGTCGGCGCGTTCGTGTTCCACTCCGGGTGGAGCAAGTGGAACGCCGACCAGCAGACCGCCGACGCGCTGCACAGCGTGGCCGCCGGCGCCTACCCGCCACTCGACCCGCTGCCCGCGGACAAGTTCACCAAGGCGCTCTCCGTCGCCGAGATGGCGGTAGGCGGCGCGTTGTTGGCGCCGTTCGTGCCGACGGCCGTCGCGGGCGCAGCGCTGACCGGCTTCTCCGGAGCGTTGTTGGGCGTCTACTTCCGCACGCCAGGCATGCGCGAGCCGGGCAGCATCTGGCCGACGCACCAGGGCATCGCGCTGGCCAAGGACTCGTGGATGTTCGCCATCGGCCTCGGTCTGCTCACTGACGCGGCGACCCGCCGCTGCTGGCACGGGCACGCCCACGGGCACGCCTACGGGCAGACTCATGAGCAGGCCCGTGCGGTCCACAGGGCTCGGGCCGCCGCCGCGACCCATGCCGCCCTCGCTGCTCGTGCCGCGCTCACCGCCCGGGCTGCGAGCGCGGGTCGGCCGGCCCGGCATCTTCGGTGACGCGACGACTCAGTTTGCCGCCGCCCGCGCGGACTTCTTGTCCGCCCGGTCGAGGCTGCGCTTGTCAAGGAAGTGCTTGAGCCGTTGCCACGGCCAGGTGTTGATCACCGCGTCCGGTGTCAGCCAGGCGCGTTGTGCCTGGCCCACGCCGTAGCGGGGGTTGTCCAGCTGGACCGTCGAGTGGGCGTCGCTGTCGATCGAGAAGTGGACGCCCGCCTGGTGGGCCCGTCGGATCAGTTCGTCGTTGAGGTCGAGCCGCTGCGGGGAGGCGTTGATCTCCAGCGCCGTCCCCGTGCGCGCGCAGGCCGCGAAGACCGCGTCCAGGTCCGCGTCGATGCCGCCGCGACGGCCGAGACGGCGCGTGGTGAGGTGCCCGATGATGTGGATGTAGGGGTTCTCGCAGGCCCGGATCAGGCGGCGGGTCTGCGCGTCGCGGCTGGCTCCGAAGTGGGAGTGGATCGAGGCGACGCAGAGGTCGAAGCCGGCCAGGAACTCCGCGGGCCAGTCGACGCCGCCGTCCGGGCCGATGTTGAGTTCGGTGCCGTGCAACAGCCGCATCCGGCCGTACTGTCCGGCCAGTTCGCGCAGCCGCTCCCGCTGGGCGAGCATCTTCTCGTCGGTCATCCGCTGCATGACCAGGTCGGGCGCGTGGTCGGTGACCGCGGCGTAGGTGTAGCGGCGCGCGGCGCAGGTGGCGAGCATCTCGTCGAGCGTGGCGATGCCGTCGGTCAGGTCGGTGTGCAGGTGCAGGTCGCCGCGCAGGTCGCGGACGGTGACCAGGGTGGGCAGCCGGTCGTCGAGTGCCGCCTCGATCTCGCCCCGGTCCTCCCGCAGGGGCGGCGGGATCCACGGCAGGCCGAGCGCGGCGTAGACCTCGTCCTCGGTGGCGGACGCGATCCGCTCCTCCGTCGACGTGTCGAAGAGGCCGTACTCGGAGAGCTTGAGCCCCGCTTTGACCGCCATGGTCCGGAGCCGGATGTTGTGGGCCTTGGAGCCGGTGAAGTACACCAGCGCCGCGCCCCGCGCGTCCGGCGGGACCACCCGTAGGTCGACCTGGAGCCCGCGCGCGGTTCGGATCGAGGTCTTGGTCGGGCCGTGGACGATGACCTCGCCGCCGTCCGTGACCAGCGGGAGCGCGACGAAGGCGTCCATCAGCGGGCCCGAGTCCTCGGCCGAGGCGAGGATGTCGAGGTCGCCGACCGTCTCCCGGAACCGGCGCAGCGAGCCCGCGTAGGTGCAGTCGTGGCAGCCGCGCACCGTGGACAGCGCGGCGACGATCTCGTCCGCGACGTCGAAGGCCACGTCCAGCGTGGTCCGCTCCGAGGACTGCTGGAGCAGGTCCAGGCCGTGCAGGATGTTCTGCTCGGTGCGGCCGCCGAAGCCCGGCAGGTCGTGCAGCCGTCCGGCCTCGGCGGCCTTGCGCAGTTCGGCGGGGGTGGAGACGCCCAGCTCGCGGTGGAGGGTGAGCGCCTTGCGCGGACCGAGGCCCGGGATCGCGGTCATCTCCCGCACGCCCGGCGGGATCTGGGCGCGCAGCGCCTCCAACGCCTGGATCGCGCCGGTGCTGCGGAACTCGTCGACCTTCTCCGCCACGGACTTGCCCACGCCGGGGATCTCGCGCAGCCCCTTGGCGTCCAGTCCGGCCAGGTCGGCGCCGTGACCGGCGATCGCCCGCGCCGCCTTGGTGTAGGCGCGGGCCCGGAAAGCGTCCCCGCCGGTGAGGGTCAACAGGTCGGCGTACTCGTCCAGGAGCGCGGCGACCTCGTCGTTGAGCCGGGCCATGGGCTCAGCCTAGGGTCGCCCTGGGCGCCGCGCATGCGACGTCAGTCGCGCGGGTGGAGCTCGGCGCCGCAGCGCCGGCAGGTGGCGGCCCTCGGGTCGTCCGGGGCGGCGTCGCACTGCGGGCAGAGACGGTTACGCTGGTCCGCCGCAGGCCAGGGGTCTGCGTTCGGTCTGCGGGTGCTCGGGACCAAGATCAGCCCTACCGTGTAGAACGTGACCAAGGCGGACAAGGGTGACGGAGGGCGCCCCGCAGGGCCGATGAGCCCGGCGGGGAGCGTCCTGTGGGCGTTGCTGCCCCTGTTCACGATCGGACTCGGCACCTTCGCGGTGCTGGGCTGGGCCGCCTGGTGGTTGCAGCAGCGGGCGCTGGCCGTGCTGTCCGGGATCGCGCTGGCAGTCACGGTCGTCGCGCTGGTCATGGCCGACGCGCCGACCGACTCGGTCGAGAGCACGACGGCCGGCGGACTGGTCTCCGTGGTGCTGGTCGGCGGTGGGTTGGGCGCAACCTTCTCGGTGCGTCGACGCCTGGTCGGGGCGCCGCTCGCGCGGGAGGCGCTGCCGTCCCCGGAGGAGGCCGCGAACGAGGCGGTCCTGGCGGACGCGAGGGCGCGTCGTGAGCTCCGGGTCCACGCGCGCGAGTTGCTGGCCGACGACCCCGGGCTCGCCCGCGAACTCCGGATCGGCCGCCCGGACCTGCCCCGCGCCTACGACGACGGCGGTCTCGCCGACGTCAACCACGTCCCCGCGCCGGTCCTGGCGTCCCTGCCCGGCATGACGCCGGACCTGGCCCGGCAGATAGTCGAGACCCGGGAGTCGCGCGGCAGCTTCACCTGCATCCAGGAGCTGGAGGTCTTCGCCAATCTTCCGGACGAACTCGCGGTGGAGCTGGCGGACCGCCTGCTGTTCCTGAACTGAGTGAATGTTCATCGCAGAACGGATGGTGACGTGACGTCAGGGTTTGTCGTTGGTGTGGGTGGGGGGTGGGGGATCGCCCGGTCCATCCCGTGTGTCCCAATTTTCTCCCATTTAACCGTGGCATCGTCGGCTTTCAGCACGTAGCGTGGGGGGCCGGGGGAGCGGCGGACGGGCGAGCGGACTCGGGAGCAGCTCATGGTGGCAGTCCTCAAACTGGCGGCGGTACTGGTGCTGGGCGCCGGTGCACTTCTTCCTGCGGCGGCCTCGCCCGGGCATGCGGCGACGTCGACGATTTCGAAATCGTCGGCGCAGTCGGCACCGTCGACAACGGCGTCCGGGAGTACCGGTCAGACGAGCCCGCCGGTGGTCCTGGACTGCTCCGGCAAGCCCCAGTCGCAGCCGAGCCAGTACGTGCTGGCCTGCGGGGACGGCAACAACTACCTGACCTCCGCGCACTGGACCCGCTGGGACGGCGTGTCGGCGTACGCGACGGCGACGGACGTGGCCAACGACTGCCAGCCGTACTGCGCGGCGGGGCACTTCCACAGTTTCCCGGTCGACGTCACCCTCACCGACCCGGTCCCGTGGCAGGGCCACGCGGGCCAGACCCGGTACACCAAGGTGACGCTCTTCTACCCGGGACCGAGGCCCGCCCACGCGGCGCAGACGGTGACCCTCCCGTTGGCTGCGGGTCCGGCGATTTCCTCGGCGACGTAGACAGTTCTGCACTCAGGTAGGTGCAACTGCTACTGCTACAGGTGCAAAGCGCGGAAGAGGCCGAGGGTGTTGGCCATCAGGAACACCGCGTAGACGCACAGCAGCAGACCGGCCACCCGGGCGGGCAGGCGGCGCGCCGCCGTCCGGGTGGCTGCCGCGCCGTCGAAGCCGAAGCCGTCGCCGAGGGTGCGCATCGCCCGGGTCGGGGCCAGCAGCAGGGTGCCGCCGACGGCGAGCAGGGTGAAGGTGATGATGCAGGGCAGGGCGGCGAGTTCGATCAGGCCCACGGGGTGGTCTCCTCCGATTTCCGGTTCAGGCTCAGCGGCTCAGCGGTTTCGAGCTCAGCTGGCCAGGGCCACGCCGTGGCCGTGGTTGTGGTGGTGGCGCAGGCCCAGCCGGGCCAGCAGGCCCGCGCGTGGAGTGGGCAGGAAGGTGACGTCGCCGGGCCGCACCGCCACGGACTCGACGGCCTGCCGCAGGGTCTCCGACCGGACCACGGTCGGCTGGACCCGCACCGGCTCCTCGGGACCGATCGCGTCCGAGACCAGCTCGTCGAGCTGGTCGCACGCGCGGCGCTCCCAGTCGCGTGCCAGTTCCGGGCACGGGTGCGCCCGGTAGAGCTGCTCGCCGCCGACCGGGTACCAGGCCAGCACGGGGACCAGCGCGGCATGCTGCCGCCGCGCCTCCTCCGCCGCGCGACGCAGCAGCGCGACGTCTCCGACCTCGTCGCTCACGCCGACGATCACTCGTGAGGTCTCAGTCATGGCACACGCTTCTTTCTGGCCCTCGGGCTTCCTGGCGTTCCGGCGTTCTGGCGTACGGATGTTCCGAACGGCAGAACAGCGCTACGGCGGTCCACCCGGACCGCCCGACTCCATTGGACGGCGTGAAAAGGTGTGCCACCAGGGCCATTGACGCGCTCCATACGCCTGCGGCCCGCTCCTTGACGCCTCCCTGACCCGTCCCTGGGCCCGGTGTTCGAGTGACGCGCAAACTGGGCAGGGAGCGGACGCGAGGGTGGCGGACGGTGGCGGGCGAGGAGAGGGTGCGATGAGCGATGCCGGCGGGATCGTCACCGGCGTCTTCCTGGGTGTCGGCGGGGTCGTCGCCTATCTGGCGGGGATCGTCGGCATGGGGCAGACGCGCCGGATCCGTCACGACGGCCGTCGGGTGCGTGCCCTGGTCCGGCTCCGGCCCGGTGCCACCCGGCCGTTGCTGCAGTTCACCACGGATGACGACCGCGAGCTGGTGATGGAGGTCTACGGCCCCTCCGGGCTGCGGGACGGCAGTGAGGTCTGGCTCCGCTACGACCCGGCCGATCCGCGCGAGGTGGTGGTGGAGGGCCGTGAGGGCAGCGGGCGCGAACGGGTCTTCGTCGCGCTCGGGGTGGTGGCGGTGCTGGCGGCGCTGGCGCTGCTGGTCGGGCCGGGCTGAGCTGCGGAAAGGCGGCCGGACAGGCGGCAGCGGGGGTGCGTTCGGACGCCCGCGTCAAGGGTTCGTCAGGAGATCGGCCAGGGGCGTGAAGGAGGCGTCAGGGCGGTCAGGTCGAGGTGCAGAACCCGGCTAGGTTCTCTGGTCAGGGGGAACCAGGCCCGCAGTTCCGTGGGGGAGCAACGGGCCGGGGGTTTGCTTTCCGCCGGTCAAGCCTTGCAGGGCGGCGACCGGTAAAGGTGGGAGAGCAACAGCGAGGGGCGTGCGGCCCGAGGGAGAGCCGCGCGCCCCTTTTCCTTTTGTCTCTGCTTCCCCTTGTCCTGACCCGGGTTGACCGAAACCCCGCTTGTTTCGCAACGCCCGGGCGACCCTCCGGTCTCAGCCGGATAAAGGACCGATAAGAGCGCGTATCGGTTCCTGGGGGCCGCGCAAGGAGGGCGTCAAGGATGTGCTGACGGCATCTGCACGTGCGCTTTCCTTTCGGTTGCCGCCCATAGGGCGGCGCCGCCCGGGAACTCTCCCGGCCGGATCACGCCTTCGTTCTTCTGGGGTGGCCTTCCCATGCAGGACCTGTTCTTCGTCGGGGTGACGATCGTGGTGTTCGCGGTCCTCGCCTTGATTGTCAAGGGGGTTGAGCGGCTGTGAACGCCGACAACATCATCGGCCTGATCGTGTCGATCGGCCTTGTCGCCTACCTCATCGCGGCCCTGATCCGTCCGGAGAAGTTCTAGTGAACCCTACCCTCGCGGGCTTTCTGCAGGCCCTCGCCCTGGTAGGAGCGCTGGCGCTCTCCTACCGGCCGCTGGGCGACTACATGGCCTACGTGCTGACGACCCGTAAGCACCTGCGCGTGGAGCGCGGCATCTACAGACTGATCGGCGTCGACGGTGACGCGGAGCAGACCTGGGCCGCCTATCTGCGCTCGGTATTGGCCTTCTCGTTCGTCTCGGTCCTCTTCCTCTACGCGTTCCAGCGGCTGCAGGAGCACCTGTGGCTCTCGCTCGGCTTTCCGGCGGTCTCGCCGGCGGTGGCGTGGAACACCGCTGCGTCGTTCGTCACCAACACCAACTGGCAGTCGTACTCGGGTGAGTCGACGATGGGCCACCTGGTACAGATGGCGGGACTGACGGTCCAGAACTTCCTCTCGGCCGCCGTCGGCATCGCCGTCGTCACCGCGCTGATCCGCGGCTTCATCCGTCAGAAGACCGACCTGTTGGGCAACTTCTGGGTCGACCTCAGCCGGCTGACGGTGCGGGTGCTGCTGCCGATCTCGGTCGTCTTCGCTCTTGTCCTGGTCGCGGGCGGTGTGGTCGAGAACCTGCACCTGCCGACGATCATCCACACGCTGAGCGGTACCGCGCAGTCGATCCCGGGTGGTCCGGTGGCCTCGCAGGAGGTCATCAAGGAGCTGGGCACCAACGGCGGCGGCTTCTACAACGCCAACTCGGCGCACCCGTTCGAGAACCCGAACCCGTTCACCAACCTGCTGGAGATCTACCTCCTGCTGGTGATCTCGTTCGCGCTGTGCCGCACCTTCGGCACGATGGTGAAGTCGCAGAAGCAGGGCTACGCGATCGTCTCG
>NZ_JBGCCR010000066.1:0-12086 GCF_041262485.1 Streptacidiphilus sp. BW17
AGGTAAGTGATCTGTTCGATGACCTCCAGTGGGTTCGAGATACCGCCCGACCAGAAGGCGTCCCACACGCGGTCGATCTTGCTCTTCAGCTCACCTGTAATCACGTTGCAGAGGGTATCGGACCCGCCGACACGGGGGAGGCTGAAGCCTCTGCAGTGCCTCCCGGATGACGGATCGGGTCAGGTGTGCACCCCGTCGTTCGTTGCTCAGTCCGGTGCTGGCAGTCGACACATTCTGCCCGCGGTAAACGATTGGACGTGATGCGTTGCCCCAGGCCGAGCGGACCAGAGAGCTGCCTCTGTCCCCGGAGCACCGCTCTGCGCACTGTCCGCCAGCGTCACTCCTCACCCCAAGTGGGGGTAATTCCCGCTGATAAAGTCTCCGATCTGCTGGTGCATGCTCGGATGGATGTTGAGCTCACCAATCTGGCCAGGAGCAATCCACCGCACACCGTCTGCTTCGTCATTGATGGTGGGCTCTCCCCCGACGGGCCGACCGATGTAGGTGCTCTCGTACTGCTGGCGGATCTCACCGTCGCTGTAGGCGACGATGTCGTGCGGGTTGGCGTAGACGCCAAGGAAGCCGGTGATCTCCGCGAGGATGCCGGTCTCCTCCTGGCACTCGCGGACGGCGCAACCTGCCGCGGTCTCGCCGATGTCCTGAGCACCGCCTGGGAGGGCCCACTGGCCAGTGTCGCGGCGGCGCTGGAGCAGGATCTCGCCGGCGTCGTTGACGACGAGGAGGTTGCTGGCCGGGATGAGGGTGTTGGCCTTGGGGGCCTCGGGGTCGTAGTAGTACTCGGTCCTGCCCATGGGCGGCTACTCCTTGCTGGTACGTGCGGTCGTGCCGTCCCAGGGCCGGGCGGCGGTCCAGACAGCGTCGAAGCTGGCGGCGTAGTGGTCGAACCACCCCCGTGCCGGCCCCCGGCGCAGATGCAGGAGGGGGTTGGCACTGGCGGGCTGCCCCCAGATGTGCGGGTTAGCGAGCAGGTCGTCGTCGTATCGGAACAGCGAGGCGTAGACCGTGGCGTCGTGGAGGCGGACCTCGCAACGGTCCTGTCCCAGAAGCGGTCGGTAGTAGGTGAGCGAGGCGCGGATCTTGGCCGCCATGGTGCCGTCGAGATCTTCCTCCTCGTCGCGGCGAGCGACGGCCCGTCCCGTCGGGTCGGCGAAGCACAGGCGGACGCGCGTTCCTTGTCGAGCACGCGTCGCCAGCATCTCGGCGACGTGTGGATTGCTCTGGGCGAAGAACGTGCCCGAGTAGACGAGGACGTCGACGTGTCGCTCAGCGTGTTCAAGAAGGTGGAGCCACAGATCCCTTGGAACGCTCGCTCGGTTCGCATAGGTCGCGGCCACCAGTGCGTCCCGACCGGCGCTGATCGCTGGAGCGGTCGTCGACTGTGGCCAGATGTCGGTCGCGTCGGCGCGGAGCAGCTCGGAGGTGGTCCACCGGTGGCGCGGGTGCGGCACGCGGCCGGCGAGCCATCGGCCGACCGTCTTGGGGTCTACCTCGCATGCGGCCGCCAAGGCTCGGGGCTGATGCCGCGCCTGGTCATCGCTAAGCGCAGTCGCTCGTTCACGGAGTACAGTCAACCGGCGGTCGGCGGTTCGAGAAGCACCCGGCCGTCGTGGCTCCGAACGCGCGTCGCACCGGACTTCAGGGCATCGAGGACGCGCACCGCGTAGACCTCGCTCATGCGGTCCACGACCTCCTCCCTGGTCAGCCAGGCAACTGCGGTGGCCTCGTCCGAGGGTTGCGGCTCGCTCTCCTCGACGGAGCAACGGAAGACCAGGGCGACGCCACGGGTCATGTTCTTGTAGACACCCGTCAGCCGATCCACCGCAACCTTGACACCGGTCTCCTCGAAGACCTCGCGGCAGACGCCGTCCTCCACGGTCTCGGTCAACTCCAGCACACCGCCTGGTGGTTCCCAGGTGCCGTTGTCGGCCCGCCTGATGGCAAGGGCCCGCCCGTCCTCGCGAACGACGGCTCCGGCAACGGACACGGAGTGCTGCGGCGTTGTACTCATGTACAGGAGACTAGGGAATAGGAAGGACTGTGGACGAGCACCGTCCATGACGGCACTGCGGCCGAGACTACTGAAGCCCATTCAGTCCGTCACGCGGTCGAAGTGATGCCGCTGGCTGCTTGTCACGTGCCGGTCTGGGCAGCCAGCGCGGCGATCTCATCGGCGCAGCCCCAGGAGAGAGTGACTCCTGCGCCTCCGTGACCGTAGTTGTGGAGGATGACGCGGTTGCCCTGCTGCTCCCTCTCTACGCGCACGCTCGGCCGGGTAGGACGAGTCCCGATGCGGTGTTCCAGGACCTGGGCATCGCCGAGTCGCGAGTCGATGGCCTGGCATCGGCGCAGGATGGCGGCTGCGGCATCTTCGTCAGGGGTCACATCGCCGCGATCGGTGATCGCGGTCCCACCGAGGACGACCGTTTCTCCATGGGGGTAGATGCACAGCAAGTCCTCGGACGGGCCGGTGTCCTCGGAGAAGAACTCGGTGATCCCAGGGTTGCTGACGACAACATGCTGGCCGCGGATCGGCTTCAGCTCGGCGTCGTTGGCGAGGCGTGCAGCTCCAAGTCCCGTGCAGTTCACGACCAGCGGGCCCAGTTCCAGTGCCGCCAGCGTGGTCAGGTGGCGGGTCTCGATGGTGACGCCCGCGCCCGCCGCTCGGCCGAGGAGATAGTCGAGGTAGACGGGCATGTCGATGAGCGGGACGGCGTAGCTGAAGCCGGAGATGAAGCCGCTGGGGAGTTCATCGGTCTTGCAGGCACGGAAACCGGGGAGCGTCCTGGCCCAGTCCGGTGCCTCATCTTCGTGGCGGGATGCTTCGATGCCGCTCGTGATCCGGACTCCCGTGCCGGGATCCTTGGCGAGCTCGGTGAAAGTCTCCAGAGAACGCTGGCTCCACCGCTCGACCTTGTCCTTCGGTTCGACGAGGTACGGGCCCCACATGGCCCCCGCTGCAAGGGAAGTCCGGCCAGGGATCTCCGCCGCGACCACGGTGGTTGCCAGCCCGCTCTCCGCCAGGACGACGGCGGTGGTGAGGCCGATGACGCCGGCCCCGACGACGGTGACTTGTTCAGCTCGGCTCATGAGCGGACTCTAACCCGATGTTGTCCTCGGCTTGGACCGTTCGGCGAGAGCAGCCTCCAGACGCGGGAGGAAGTCGCGGACATGGGGGTTGCGTTGGCGTCGGCGGAGGTCGCCGGTCAGTTCGTGGAGGAGTGCGACGCTGCGTGGGGAGGCGACGCTTTCGAGTCGGGTGACGGCCCGGTCTGCCACGGAGCAGGCCTGCTCGATCTCGCCGACAGCGGTGTAGCCGAGAGCGAGCCAGGCCCCCTCGAAGAGGGCACGGCGCTGACTCGGGTCGTGTTTCGGTACAGCGTGAGCGCCGGTCTCCAGCAGTTGGTTTCCAGCGCTCAGGTGGCGCTTCACTCGCGCGGTTGGTGTGTCGGCCGCCCGGCCGAGCTGAACGAGGCCGTAACCGGCCTGGCAGTCGAGGTGGTTGGCGGTCAGGAAGTACATCCAGCGGGGCTCGGCGGATCCGTCCCCGGCGGAGTCGACGAGTTGCCGGGCTTGGTCGCGCGTGCGCTCGAAGTCGGCTGCCTGGCCCGCGTTGGCATAGGCGAAGGCCAGGCGGGAGAGGACGGTGCCGCGTACTCCCGGTGTGGCGGAGCGGCTGGTTCGGGCGGCGGCCTGTCCGAGGGCTACGGCGTCCGTGGGGTGGTGACGGCTCGCGGCCTGGAATGAGAGGTCCGCGAGGATGTGTGCGGCGAGTGCGTCGTCGTTGACCTGGTGAGCAGCGCGTAAGGCGGTGGCGAAGTAGCGCTGGGCGAGTCCGTGTTCCCCGGCGTCGAAGGCCATCCAGCCCGCCAGTTGCCCGACCTCGCCGAGTGCCTGGAGTAGCCGGATCTGCGTCTGGGTTGCGTGGCCGCCCTCGTGGAGCAGGAGGGCGACAGCGCGGAACTGTGCGCCGACATAGGACAGGTGCCGAGCGCCACCGTGCTCGTCGTCCAACTGCTGGAGCAGCGGAAGGTTCTGCTCGACCTGGGTGACCAGCGGGTCGGCGTGACGCTGGCCGGCGAGCCGGGCGGTGAACGCCCCTCGCCCCTCGGTGCCTTCGAGGAAATGGGTGACGATGGCGGTCAGAGACGCACCGCTTGCAGCGAGGAAGTGACGGCGGTCGATCAACCCGCTGCTCACCCAGCCTTCCAAGATTCCTCCCAGGTCGGACGCCGTCCAAGGACGCGCAAGATCCGTCTCAGCGGGGACGAATGCGGATGAGGCCGAGGTACGGCCCTGCCAGAGAAACTCAACGGAGACCACGCGGCCAAGTGCCTGCGACAGCACATGGGCCACGACTGTCGGGAGCGGGGCACGCGGTAGTCCGCCCTGATCGCGCCAGTGGTAGGGAGCGGACTCGGCGACCGAGCCGTCTCCGAACGTCTTGTTGATCTTCCGGGCGAGGGTCTTCGGGCTCCAGCCCAGTTCGTCCAGGCATGAGCGAAGCTGCTCGTTCGGTGACTGCGGCTGCCGACTCATGCAGCGGTACCCCCGCTTCGCTGTGCGTCCTGGCCCATCCCATCCTGGCACCGCCAAAGCGCCGAGGGGACACGAGGCCAGGAAGTTGACCCAGTTGACCGCTTGACCGGCTGCCGCGCCCCGCACCGCAGCCGGTGTGCTGGACATGGCGACAGAAGGTCGCCGAGCCGACGGCCGTGTACGCACCGGCTCGCGGCTTCGGAGGCAGGCAACGGGAGGGAACCGATGGACAGCACATTGACCGCTCTGGCCGGGCAGATCGCCCAGTTGGACGTCGTGAACTCCGCCCAACTGGAGCGCATGCGCCACGAGGCCTTGACCGCGCAGGCGCCATGGAAGGCGGATTACGGCGCGTACCAGTCCGGTGGCTGGTGGACGACCTCGCTGATGAACGCCTCCGGCGACGCCGCCGACGTGACGATCGGCGACTGCACCGCGCAGCCCACCGGACTGCTCCGGCAACTGCCCGCCACCTCTGCGCTTCTGGCCAGCCTGGGGCTCAACTTCATGTGGGTGCGGCTGGCCAGGCTGGAGAGCAACGCCTTCCTCTGGGAGCACCGTGACTACGACGAGCTCGACCAGGTCGAGCGGCACCGCCTGCACATTCCGCTCCATACCAACAGCTCGGCCTTCATCGTCACGGGCGGTGCGAAAGTGCACATGGCAGGCGGCCGGATCTGGCGTCTCACCCCGACCTGCGCGCACGGGGTGTGCAACCTGCTGGGCCCCGACCGCATCCACCTGATCGCCGACGTGTACGCCGACGACGCCTACCACCAGCTGGCCAACCGGCCGACGCTGCACCCCGCGCTCGCCGAACGGTTGCCCACCGCCGACCAGACCGTCCTGGCCGAACGGTTCGGTACCGCCCGCAACTTGGCGACCTTGGGCTATGTCGACGCGGCCGAGCGGATGCTGCTGCGGATCTTCTACACCTTCGCCCTGCCCGAGGGCACGGCCTACGACCTGATCACCCAACTGCACGCCTCTCTGGGTGACATGGAGGCCGCGACGCGCTGGGAGACGGCCAAGCGCCGCCTCCTCGCCCTGGTCGCCTGACAGATCAGCCTCCGGCACCCCCGCCGCCCGCCAGCACCACATCCCGAAGGGAGAAGCGCATGCCCACCCTGCAACTGACCGAGATCACCCAGGCAAACCGGCCCGCCCAGCTTCCGCTGCTGTCAAAGCTCGCCGACATCCTGGCCGTCTCACCCGCCGTGACCCACCTGATGGTCCGCGGGTCGCTGGCACACGGCACCGCGGACCGGCTCTCCGACGTCGACTTCGTCGTCGGCGTACACGACGCCTGGCTTCCCGCCGTCGTCGAAGCCGTGGACACCCTGATGTCCGTTGAGGCCGGAGCACTGCTGCCCGGCTGGCGCGACTCGATCGTCGCCGACCTCGGCGGCATCGGAAAGGTCTACCTCATCCCGGACGAGGGCCGCCTGCACCAGATCGACCTGTACCTCGCCCCAGCCTCCCGCATTTCACGCCTCCGGGAGACCGTCAGCACCGCCGTCATCCTCGACCGGCAGCCCAAGCCACAGGCCGAACAGGACATCGCAGCAACGGACAGCTTCGTCGCCCCCTACCTGGCCACGCCGCGCACCTGCACCGAGTTGCTGATCGAGCACCTGGTCCTGGGCGTGCTCCTGCACAAGCGGATCAAGCGCGGCCAGAGCTTCGTGGCGTACTCGGAGTGGCACCGCCTGCACACCGCCACGAAGGACCTCATCAAGACCGCTCTCGCGCCTGCCTCGCTGTACTGGGGCTGGTACCAGCTGCGCGAGGAGATCGCAGTCACCCCGATCGGCCGGTCCTGCCTGAGCGACCTGGACACGGCGATCAGCGGCCCGGCGATCCCGCAGGCGGCCGACGTCACCGCCGCGATCGAGCGGGCGCTCGGACTGGCGGAGCGTGCCTGCCCGCAAGCACTTGACGGCATGCGGGATGCCGTCACGGCCTACCGCACCTACCAGGAGCAGGCGTGAACGCACTGCACCTCGCGGGCCCGGCTGTCATCCCGCCCTGCGAGGGCCTGACCGCCGCCTTCTTCGGTGGAGTCGTCCCGGTATCCGCCGAGGAGGAGATCCTGGCCGAGGAGATCGGCCGGTGCCTCGCCCAGGCCGGGTACCAACTGCTCCACGGCGGCTACAACGGCCTGATGGAGGCTGCTGCCCGGGGAGCAGCCTCGCAGGGCGCCACCGTCATTGCCGTCACCTTGACCGGCAAGCACGACGAGTGGGGCGCGTTCAACCGGCACACAGCCATGTCGGTCCACCTGCCCGACCTTGGCGCCCGCCTCAACCACTACCTGGAGCACGCCGACCTGATCGTCGCGATGGGCGGCGGAGTAGGCACCCTCCACGAGTTGACCGCCGCGCTGTACTACGCGACCACCGTCCGGCCTGTGCCGGTGTGTCTGGCCGGACCGACCGCCCACCGGCTCCTTGCCTTCCTCCTGGAAGAGAAGTGGCTGTTCGAGACACCCACCCGGTCTCTCGGCTTTCTCCGGACCGCGGGCACCGCCGAGGAGTTCCGGGCCCACCTCACAACGCTCGATACCAGCCCGATCGGAGGAGCATGACCGCCAGCCCGACTCCCGGGGGCATTGCCGCCCGGCTCGCTGAAACCGCCTGCGTGAACCACCCGTTCACGCTCACCGACGGCACCCGGCTGAGCGCCTACTTCGACGAGTACCGTCTCGCCGCCAACCCCTCACTCCTGCGCGACACAGCGCGCGCCATGGTCAGCCTCATCCCGGATGAGACCGAGGCTTTGGCCGGCATCGAACTCGGCGGCGTCCCGCTCGTCGTCGCCCTGTCGGCCGCAACTGGCCTGCCTGCCAGCTTCCTGCGCCGTCTCCCGAAGCGGTACGGCTCCCGACGGCAGATCGAGGGCGCCGACATCACCGGTCAGCGCACCGTCCTGGTCGACGACGTCGTTCGCTCCGGTGGTCAACTGCTCGCCATGGCCCGCATGCTGCGGGTGGCTGGAGCACCCGTCAGCGCTGCCGTGTGTGTCCTGGAACGCCCTCTTGGAGGTCGCAAGCTCCTGGCGGAGCAGCACATCACTCTCCACGCTTTGCTCACCGAGGAAGACCTCCCCGCCCAGCGGGCCGGTGACGCCGCATGAGGCAGGCCGTACTCTTCGACCTTGACGGCGTCCTTGTCGACAGCCGGGCCGCACAACTCGCCACACTGGCCGGGTACGCGACCTCCGCACTCGACCGCCGGATCGCCGTCGCGGACCTTCCAGCCGTAGCGGCCACCACCCCGCGCGAGCATGTGCTCGCATCGCTCGGATTCACCGGAGCGATCAACGAGGTCGGTTGGGATGCGGCCACCGCCACCGCAAGCCTCGGCACCTCGCTCTTCCCCTTCGTCACCGGCACTCTGGCTGCACTTCAGGAGTCGGGGGTCGCCACCGGCATCGTGACGCTGCGGAGCCGCCGAAGGGTCGGCTGGCTGCTTCCGGCGGATGTTCTCGACCTGATCGACACCATCGTTTGCTACGAGGACGCCGCACCCAAGCCCGCCCCGGACGGACTGCTCCTCGCACTCGGCCGCCTCGGCGTCGCCCCGCGGGATGCGGTGTTCGTCGGCGACATGGACACCGACGTCCACGCAGCCCGGGCCGCAGGCGTCCGGGTAATCGGTGCCGGGTGGGGCTTCGCCGACCCCCAGGCCCTGATCGAAGCGGGTGCCGACCTCGTACTCCCCCGGGCTGACGGTCTCGCCCAGGCGTTGCTCCTTCTGGTGGGCACCGGAAAGCCGGACTGAATCTCCAAGCGATCTTGACCCCAGAGCCGCTACTGTTGGTGGCGCAGTCGCAGCGGACCGTTGCGTCCTGTCTCGGCTGCGCCATCTCAGAGCGACGGATCTGGAGTCATGGTCTACACCGTGGGGGCGCGAGCTATCTGCGCCGAGCTGGAGAACTGAGAGCCACTCAGTCCTCGTTCTCGGCCCGGCTCGGCGTGTGATCAGCCCCCCCACCTCTCCACGACTCTTCCGTGAGGGCCATACCGCCATGCGCTCGACGCAGATCCGCTCCACCTTCCTGGACTTCTTCACCTCCCGCGGCCACCGCCACGTGCCGTCTAGCAGCCTGATCCCCGCCGATCCGACCCTGCTGCTGGCCAACTCCGGCATGAACCAGTTCAAGCCCTACTTCCTGGGCGAGGTCACCCCTGAGTACCCGCGCGCCACCACCATTCAGAAGTGCGCCCGCACCTCCGACATCGACAACGTCGGCCGCACCAACCGGCACGCCACGTTCTTCGAGATGATGGGCAACTTCTCCTTCGGCGACTACTTCAAGGCCGACGCCATCGCGTACGCGTGGGAGCTGCTCACCGAGGGCTACAACCTGGAGAAAGACCGGCTCTGGATCACCGTCTACGAGGACGACGACGAGGCCGAACAGCTCTGGCGCAAAATCGGGGTGCCCGCCCAGCGGATCCAGCGCCTCGGTATGGAGGACAATTACTGGTCCATGGGCGTCCCCGGGCCCTGCGGGCCTTGCTCCGAGGTCAATTACGACCGCGGCCCGGCCTTCGGCCGTGAAGGCGGCCCCGCCGTGGACGGCGAACGCTACATGGAGATCTGGAACCTCGTCTTCATGCAGTACCAGCGCGGCGAGGGTGACAAGAAGGGCGACTTCCCGGTCCTCGGAGAGCTCACCCGGCAAAGCATCGACACCGGCCTCGGCCTTGACCGCCTCGCCGCCGTCCTCCAGGACGTCGAGAACGTATGCAGCACCGACCTCCTGATGCCGACCCTCAGGACCGTCCAGGAACTCGCCAGCCGCGACTACCCCGGCAGCCGCGAACAGAAGTTCTCCTTCCAGGTCGTCACGGAGCACGCCCGCTCCATCGCCTACCTGATCGCCGACGGCGTCCTGCCCGCGAAGGACGGCCGAGGCTACATCCTGCGGCGCCTGATGCGGCGCGCGATCCGCCACGCCCGATTGCTCGGCATCGGCCAACCCGTCCTGGCCCCGGTGACCGCCAGCGTCGTCTCCAATCTCGGCGACACCTGGCCCGAGCTGACTGACCAGGCCGCCCTCATCGAACAGGTCGTCACCGCTGAGGAAGAGTCCTTCACCCGTACCCTCGTCCAGGGAACCCGGCTGCTGAACGCAGCCATCGCGCGGAGCCGCGAAACCCGGTCCACCACTGTCACCGGAGACACCGCCTTCGAACTCCACGACACCTACGGCTTCCCCGTCGAGATGACGGTCGAGGCGGCCCGCGACGCCGGGCTGAACGTCGACGAGGACCGCTTCGCCGACCTGCTCGCCGACCAGCAGAAGCGCGCCAAGGCCGGTGGCAAGGCCAAGGCCGCCGAAGCCATGCGCCGCCAAGACGCCTACCGCGAGCTGTCCGCTCGCCACGGCCGGACCGACTTCGTCGGCTACGACCGGCTCGTCACGGGGACCACCGTTCTCGGCCTGATCGCCGACGGCACCGCGGTCGCCGGCGCTGACCAGGGCAGCACGGTTGAACTCGTCCTCGATCGCAGCCCGTTCTACGCCGAGTCCGGCGGCCAGGTCGGTGACACCGGCACCATCCGCACCGTCGGCGGCGCCCGGCTGGAGGTGCTGGACACCAAGCTCGGTCTGGAAGGGTTCCATGTCCACACCGCCCGGGTCGTCGAAGGCGAGATCCGCAGCGGCGAACAGGCCGAAGCTCTCGTCGACGGCGCCCGACGCGAGGCCGTCGCCCGTTCCCACTCCGCCACCCATGTCCTCCACGCCATGCTCCGCCGCACCCTCGGCGACCATGCGCGCCAGCACGGCTCCCTCGTCGACGCCGGCCGCCTCCGTTTCGACTTCGCCCACTTCTCCGCCGTCGACGGTCCCCAGATGGCCGCCATCGAGACCCTGGTCAACGACCACCTCCTCGACGACCCCGAGGTCCGCGTCTGGCACGCCACCCGCTCGGAAGCCGAGGCCGCCGGAGCCACGGCTCTGTTCGGCGAGAAATACGGCGACCACGTCCGCATCGTCGATATCGGTGACTTCTCCCGCGAACTGTGCGGGGGAACCCACGTCGGCCACGGTTCCAACGCCGGCCCGGTCCGGATCCTCGGCGAGGCCTCCATCGGCGTCAACATCCGCCGCATCGAGGCCCTTACAGGCCGCGACGCCCTCACCTACTACGACACCGAGCGCCGCCTCCTCGAAGAACTCTCAAGGCTCCTCGGCACCCGTCCCAAGGACGCCCCCGACACGCTCCGGAACCGCCTCACCGC
Source organism: Streptacidiphilus sp. BW17 (assembly GCF_041262485.1). NCBI lineage: Bacteria > Bacillati > Actinomycetota > Actinomycetes > Kitasatosporales > Streptomycetaceae > Streptacidiphilus > Streptacidiphilus sp. BW17. The sequence continues at coordinate 10,812 of NZ_JBGCCR010000066.1, forward strand.
CCTCGCCACCGCGCAACACGAACTCGACCGCCTCCGGGACGCCGAGCTCCGCGCCCGCGCCAAGCAGCTCGCCGATTCCGCCCGCCGTGTCGAAGGCGGCCTGGTCATCACGGAGCGGCAGAGCGGCCTCGGCTCGGAGGAGCTCCGCACGCTGGCCACCCACACGGCCGGCCTGATCAAGACCGAGCACGCCGTCGTCGTCCTCGGCGCAGCGCACGACGGCAAGGCCCTGCTCACCGCCGCCATCACCCCGGGGCTCCACGGCACCGGCGTCGAGGCCAGCCAGATCCTCCTCTCCGCCGCCCGAGCCGTCGGCGGAGGAGCTGGCGGGAAGGGCCCCGTTGCCAGTGCTGGGGGACGCCACTTCGAGGCAGTCGACGAGGCACTCGAAGTCGCCGCGAGGGACGCTGTCCAGCTCCTCGGCCGGTAGAGCGCAGCTGCTCCTGTCAACGGGCTGCCGCACATGCACACTGGCGTGCACGCAGCAGCCCGTTCCGGCATCCGGTTCACTCAGACCGCGGCCAGCTTCTTCAGGAGCACAACGCTCTCGTAGTTGGTCACATCCCACCGCCACGTCCCGACCGGGATGTATCCCCGGCGGCGATACCAACGCAAGAGGTCGGTCGCCGAGGACGAAGTGTCGATCACGACCTGGGAAGAGCCGAGATCCGCCACCCGCGACTCCGCCACAGCCAGCATGCGCTGCCCGAGCCCCGTTCCCCGCTGGGAGGGTGCTACTGCGAGCTGCCAGAACGACCCTGCACCCAGCGGGGCGGGGTACCCCTCCGGCACCTCGTAGGTAGCCGACACCGTCACAGTCCCCACCAACTGGGAGCCAGCCACCGCAACCCAGCACTCGCCCCTCGCCAGGCGATGGGCAGTGTCCTGGACAGTCTGATAGGAGGCAAAGAAGACCCGCCCGGCAGCAGCATGGTCGAAGTAGGCACGGTGAAGCACCGTCGTAAGTTCCTCAAGGGAGTCGCCCCTGGTGAGACGCCGCACCACGACCGCCTCGCCGGACGGCAGCCGCATTGGCCTCGGAGCTGGTTGACCACCCACGAGATCAAGTTTCCGGTCGGCTTTCCCCTGACGCTTGGTCAAGCGAAGCTGGCTGGCCCGATCAGGTGACTTGCCCAGATGGACCCCGACCAGAACGGTCGAACTCCTCAGACCGGATCCATCTAGCTGTATTGATCCGCAGCGTTGTTGACTCGGCTGATGGGGGTTTGGCCTCCGAGTGCGGTGTGACAGCGATGGTAGTTGTAGCGGTGGAGG
>NZ_JBGCCR010000067.1:0-12028 GCF_041262485.1 Streptacidiphilus sp. BW17
CCTGCTACGACCCCGTCATCCACCAGGCCAGCAGCAAGGTCAGCACACGTCCCGAGACCACTCTGGCGGTATAGGGGTTGACTCAGGAAACTCACAGAGGTTCCTTCCCAGCGTCCAGGCGTTGGTGCCTCCAGGGAATCTACCGAGCTACTCCTGATTTGTCCGATTTGTTCTCCGCGTGTCGGGCCCGCAGCCCGAGGGTCGGCAGATCCGGGCGACCGAGCACCACAGGGGCGGGCTGGGGCTCGCGCAGGGTGAAGCCGATCTCCGCGCCGCCGCCGACCCGGTTGCGGGCGAAGACCTCGCCGCCGTGCTCCTCGACCACCTCGCGGACGATGGAGAGCCCCAGACCCGAGCCGGGCAGACTCCGTGCGGCGGTGGCCCGGTAGAACCGGTCGAAGATCCGGTCCAGATCCTCCTGGGCGATGCCCGGACCGCGGTCCAGGACGCTGATTCGGTCGGCGCGGACCACGACCAGGATCTCCTCGGGTCCGCCGGAGAACTTGGCCGCGTTCTCCACCAGGTTGGTCAGCGCGCGCTGCAGCGCCTGCGGACGAACCGTGCGCACCACCGGAAGCGCGTCCACCACGATCTCGCGCCCGGTCCGACGGCGCGTCAGGTCGGCGACCCGCTCGGCCAGTTCGTCGAGCTCGGTCCCGGTGGGCTGCTCGGTGCTGCGGCGGTCGTTGGCCAGCTCCACCAACTCGTTGACCAGGACCGTCAGCTCCCGCGTCTCGGTCTCCAGATCGTCCAGCAGCGCGGCCCTCGACGCCGGGGAGAGCCGGTCCATCCGGCGCAGCGCGGCGATGTTGGTACGCAGCGAGGTCAGCGGGGTGCGCAGCTCGTGGCCCGCGTCCTGGACGAGCCGCCGCTGGTCGTCCTTGGAGCGGGCCAGTCTGCCGAGCATGTCCTCGAAGGCGCGGGCCAGTCGTCCGATCTCGTCCCGGCCCCGCTGCGGCACGTCGAGCGACAACTCCCCGGTGATCGCGACCTGCTCGGCGGTCGCGGTCAGGCGCACCAGGCGCCGCGTGATCCGGCCGGCCACCCACCAGCCCGCGGCACCGGCCGCCACGATCACCGCACCGGCCAGCAGCGCGATGCGCAGCATCAGGGAGTCGAGCAGCGCGTCCGTGGCGCTGAGCCGCTCGGAGATCATCACCGCGCCGCGTCCGCCGCCCAGCGAGACAGTGACCACCCGGTAGCGGTCGCCGCCGGTGAACTCGGTGATGTCACGGCTCCGGCCGGGCTGGTGGGCGCCGGCGAGCTCCTTGTCCTCCTTGTTGACCGGGAGCGGGTCCGGCTTGCCCCACTGCAGCACCTCGCCACCGTTGCCCAGGACCTGGATGCCGATGTCACCGGACTGGGTCACCTGGTCGGAGAGCTGGTCCTTGCTCTCCTCCTTGGCGAGGAAGTCGTTCGCGTTGAGCGTCATCGATCCGACGTCGCTCTTGAGCGTGGCGAGCGACTGCGAGAACTCCTTCGCCCGGTCGTTGCGGATCAGCGCCGCGGCGGAGCTGTAGCCGAGCGCCCCGACCAGCACCGCGACGAGCGCCGCCAGCGCCGCGAAGGCGACGGCGAAGCGGACCCTCAGGCCGACGTCGGCCCGCACCCAGTTCATCCCTGGACCTTACGGCAGTTCATCCCTGAGCCTTACGGCTCGCGCAGCGTGTAGCCCACCCCGCGGACGGTGTGGATCAGCGGCGTGCGCTCGGGCGTGTCCAGCTTGCGGCGCAGGTAGCCGATGTAGACGGCCAGGTTCTTCGAGCCCGGACCGAAGTCGTAACCCCAGATCCGGTCGTAGACCGTGCTGTGGTCCAGCACGATGCCGGCGTTGCGGGCCAGCAGCTCCAGCAGGTCGTACTCGGTGCGCGAGAGCTGGATCTCCTCGCCGCCGCGCCACACCCGGCGGGCGGTCGAGTCGATCTTGAGGTCGTCCACCTCGATCAGGTCGTGCCCGGCCAGGATCCCCTCGGCCTCGGACCCGTTGTCCTCCGAGGTCACCGCGGGCGCGGCGGCGCGCCGGAGCAGCGCGCGGAGCCGGGCCAGCAGCTCCTCCGCCTCGAAGGGCTTGACCATGTAGTCGTCCGCGCCCGCGTCCAGACCGGCGACCCGGTCGGAGGTCTCCACGCGCGCCGTCAGCATCAGGATCGGCACGTTGTCGCCCTCCGCACGGAGGACCCGGCAGACGGCGAGTCCGTCGATTCCGGGCATCATGACGTCCAGCACCACCACGTCCGGGCGTTGCTTGTGCACCGAGGCCAACGCCTCGATGCCGTCGGACACCGGAGTCACCTGGTACCCCTCCAGCGTCAGCAGGCGGTCCAGCGAATCACGGATGGCCCGGTCGTCCTCGGCCAGCAGAACAGTCGACGTCACGACACCGATTGTCCACGACAGAATGAGGAAGGGGTAAGAGACACCCGTTCACCAGAGGTTCACCCCTGTCCCGGCCGAACCGCGGCAGCTGGGAAAACCGATGTCGGACTGTCGGAGCAGAGTGGTAAACATCCGCCGTGGAAGAGACTCTGGAGTTCCCCGTCCTGCTGCAGCTGATCGACGACCGGTCGGCCGCCTTCCGCGCCGCGATCGCCGCCGCGCCCAGCCTCGACGTGCAGGTGCCGACCTGCCCCGAGTGGACGCTGTTCGATCTGGTGCAGCACGTGGGCGAGGGACGCCGTGCCTGGGCCGCCACCGTCCAGGCCGGGCCTGACGCCACCGACAAGGCCGATCCGCTGGGCGACGCGACCGCGCCCCGCGAGCCCGAGGCGCTGCAGGCCTGGCTGGCCGAGTCGACGCAGCTGCTGCTCGACGCACTGCGCGAGGCCGGCCCGGATCGCGGTTGCTGGGGCTCGTGGGGCAAGTCACAGCTGCCGCTGACCTGCGCCGGCGCCGCCCGACGCCAGCTCCACGAGATCGCCGTCCACACCTACGACGCCCAGCTCACCGTGGGCGCCGCGCAGCCGGTGCCGGAGCAGATCGCGCTCGACGGCGTCGAGGAGTTCCTCCTCACCTTCTGCACCACGACGGAGGCCTGGCCGCACGAGCCGGCCGTCGTCGGCTACCACGCCACCGAGGGCCGCTCCTGGCGCCACTGGCTCGACGCCGACGGCTCCCGGCTCGCCCGCCTCGACGCCGCAGGCACCGCCGACGCCACGGCGGAGGCGGTCGTCGGCTCCATCGAGGGGGCAGCCAACGAGCTGCTCCTGGCCTTCTACGACCGCATTCCGTTCGACTCCGTGAAGATCGACGACGACCAGGGCGTCATCGGTCGGCTTGTGGAGTGGGACCCGGAGCGATAGGACGTCAGGACATGCGCGCTGGTGCACCCTGGGTTCCGGGTCGAGGTCGACGCCCTGGCGGTTATTTCCGAGCCGTAGGGTCCCGACGGCTCCCGTACCGCACGCGCACGCGACGAACCGAGAGGCGAAGCGTATGTCCTTGCCCCTGGAACCTCCGGGACCGCTGGTCAGCGTCGAGTGGCTGGCGGAGCGGCTCGGCAGCGCCGGCCTGCTGGTGCTCGACGCGAGCGTGGGCGGGCACCGGCGCGAGCTGCCCGCGATTCCGGGCGCGCGGCTCTTCGACCTGGACGGGCCGATGTCCGACCGGAGCAGTCCGCTGCCGCACACCATGCCCGGTGCCGAGGAGTTGGCGCGGGAGCTGCGCGCCTTGGGGCTGAACGCGTCGAGCACGGTCGTCGTCCACGACAACGCGGGCATCTACTCGTCCGCCCGCGCCTGGTGGATGCTGCGCGCGGTCGGCTTCGACCGTGTCGCGGTCCTCGACGGCGGCCTGCCCGCCTGGTCCGCGGCGGGCCTGCCCGAGCAGACGCAGCAGACGGAACCTCAGCCGCCCGCCCTGCCCGGCACGTTCACCGCCGACCCGCGCCCCGGGATGTTCGTCGACAGCCGGGCGGTGCTGGCCGCCCTGACCGACCCGTCGGCGGCGGTACTGGATGCGCGGGCGCACGAGCGCTACACCGGCGAGGCGCCGGAACCCCGGCCGGGCCTGCGCGGCGGCCATATGCCCGGTGCGCGGAACCTGCCGTTCACCACCCTCCAGGACGCCACCGGCCGCCTTCTCCCGCCGGACGAGCTCCGGTCCCGGTTCGGCGCGGTGCCGTCGCGGCTGCTCTTCAGCTGCGGCTCCGGGGTCACCGCCTGCGTGCTCGCGCTCGGGGCCACCGTCGCCGGGCTGGGCCGAGCGTCCGAACTGACCGTCTACGACGGGTCGTGGAGCGAGTGGGGCCTGCCGTCCGACCTGCCCGTCGTCACGGGCGAGGACGACGACGCGAGCTCGAGCTCGGGCTCGTGACCCGGGCCGCTCGCCGGGCCGATGAGCGGCGGAAGCCGCTCCTCTACCTGGACATCGACGGCCCGTTGAACCCCTACGCGGCCATGCCGGACCACCTCCCGACGGGGTATCAGGAACATCACCTGATGCCCCCGCGCTGGGAGGCGATGGAACGGGCCCGGCTCGAAACGTGGGACCGCCCCGGGGCACAGCCACGACCGCTCCCGGTCTGGCTCGACCCCACCCATGGCGCACAACTGTCCGCCCTACCCTACGAGTTGGTCTGGGCATCCACCTGGGAGGAGGACGCCAACGGCTTCGTCGCGCCCCTGATCGGGCTGCCTCCGCTCCCCTGGATCACCTGGGAGGGCACGCTGATCGGCGAGCCCGGCCCCCTCTTCTGGAAGACCCCGGAGGTCGTCGCGGCGGCGGCCGGTCGCCCGTTCGCCTGGATCGACGACGAGGTGACCACGGCCGACGAGACCTGGGTGGCCGTCCACCATCCGGCCCCGGCGCTGCTGCTGCGCATCGACCCGGGCGTGGGGCTGCGCGAGCCTGACCTCGACCGCCTCCGCTCCTGGGCCGCCGGGCTACGGTGAGCCGACGCCTCGTCCACCGACTGCCCGGGAGCCCGCGATGTTCGACGCCACCGATGCCGCCCTGGTCGCGGTGCTGCAACGGGACGGGCGCACCTCCTTCCAGGACCTGGCGACGGCAGTCGGCATCTCCCGCGAGGCGGCCCGGGCCCGCGTGCAGCGGCTGCTGGAACGGCGTGAGGTCCGGGTCGTCGGCATCGTCGCGCCGGAGGTGCTCGGCCTGCGCACGCTGGCCCACGTCTCCGTGGAGGTCGTCGGCGACAGCAGCGCCGCGGCGCGGTCGCTGGCCGGACGCGGCGCGGTGATGTTCCTGTCCCGGACGGCGGGCCGCCGCCATCTGGTCGCCGACGTGCGCGTCCGCGACACCGCAGCGCTGGAGACGGAGCTCGCGCTGTTCCGTGCGGCTCCCGGCGTCCACGGCATCGAGGTCTTCCGCTGCACGGAGCTGGTCAGGGACGCCTATTCGCCCGCCGTGCCGAGGCCGTCGCTGCACGGCCCGCTGGAGCTGGACGACCGGGACCGGATGCTGCTGGCCCTGCTCCAGCGCGACGGTCGCAGCAGCTACGCCGACCTGGCGGCGCGGATCGGGCTCTCCCAGGCGGCCACCCGCGCCCGGGTGCTGCGGATGCTGGACGCGGGTGCGGTGCACGTGACCGGCCTGGTCGCGTCGGCGGCGATCGGCGTCCGCGAGGCCGCCGGGATCGGGCTCGGGGTCGGCGGACCGGTCGCGCCGGTCGCCGAGGCCGCCTCGGCCCTTGCGGGCGTCAACTTCGTGATGTCCGGCCACGGGCGGTTCGATCTGGTCTGCGGGGTCGACGCGCCGGACCGCGCCCGGCTGCTCGCCACCCTGGACCGGCTGCAGGGGCTGGAGGGGGTCAACCGGTCCGAGTCCTGGGTCCACCTGGACATCGTCAAGGAGGACTACACGCACGTTTCGCCGCTCCGACCGGCGGATTGACGTCCCAACCCATAAACAGCAAATGAATCGCCTGAAGCTGGCGCAATGCACTGCGATTAGTTATCTCAGTCATATTGACGCCATCTTTTCACCTGGCTTTCAATGGCCGGACCCCCACACTGCGTCCGCCCGCTGAAAGTCGGTGCCCGATGGCCGCGCCCTCACCCACTCCCGCCTCCTCCTCCACCGATCCGGTCCGCACCGCCGAGCTGCCGCGCTCGCTCGGCGTCTTCGGCGCGGTGATGCTCACGCTCTCCTGCGTCACCCCGGCGTCCTCGCTCTTCATCGTCGTGCCACCGCTGCTGACCTCACTGGGCAGCGGCACCGTCGAGGCACTGCTGATCGCGGCCGTGCTGTCGCTCGGAGTCGGCCTCTGCTACGCCGAGTTGGGCACCCTGGTGCCGAGCGCCGGCGGTGAGTACTCGATCGTCGGTCAGTTGCTGGGCCGGATGACGGGCTGGCTGGTCTTCGTCATCTCGATCGTCTCGCTGATCGTCATCCCGCCGATCATCGCGCTGGGCACGTCCGACTACATCGGCGCCGTCGTCCATGTCGACCCGCGGTACGCGGGCGGCGCGGTGATGCTGATCTCGGTGCTGGTCGGCGTGCTGGACATCAAGTCGAACGCCCTGATCACCGGCATCTTCCTCGGCATCGAGATGCTCGCCGCAGCCGTCGTCAGCGTGCTGGGCTTCGCCCACGCGCGGCAACCGGTCTCGTCGCTGCTGCACGCCGTCGTCCCCGACGGCCACGGCCACACCTCGCCGCTGACCGTCGGGCTACTGGTCTCCGGCCTCGCCGTCGCCCTCTTCACGTACAACGGGTTCGGGACCGCCATCTACCTCTCCGAGGACCTGGTCGAGCCGCGCCGTACCGTGTCCCGGACCGTCCTGTGGTCGCTGTTCGCGGGCGTGGTCGTCATCACCATTCCGGTGGCCGCGATCTGCCTGGGCGTCAGCTCGCCCGACCAGCTCGCCTCCGGGGACCTGATCGCGATCGTGACCTCCTGGGCGGGCAGCGGCGTCGGGACCTTCGTCAGCCTCTGCGTCGCCGCGGCCATCCTCAACGCGGTCATCGTGATGGTGCTCCAGAACGGCCGCGTGCTCTTCGCCTCCGCGCGCGACCGCACCTGGCCCGACCCGGTCAACCGCGCGCTCGGCCGGATCCACCCGCGCTGGGGCTCGCCGTGGGTCGCCACCCTCGGGATCGGTCTGCCCGGTGTGGTGCTCGCGCTTGCCGTCAACATCAACTCGCTGCTCGGCTTCACGGGCGTAGTCGTCGCCGTCATCTACCTGCTGCTCGGTGTCGCCGCCCTCGCCGCCCGGACCCGGCGCCACCGGGCCACCCAGGCCTGGCGGATGCCGCTGTGGCCGATCCCGCCGCTGATCACCACGGTCGCCCTGGCGTACGTGCTGACGCAGCAGACCGCCCACGACCTCACGATCACCGGCATCGTCCTCGCGGTCGGCGCGCTCTACTGGCTGCTCTACCTGCGCCCGCGCCACGCCACCCACTGGCAGCTCAGCCTGCCCGCCGACCAGCGCACCGATGCCACTCCGGAGGCCACCGCGGACCCCGACGCCTCCCCCGACACCGCACCGGCCGAAGCCCCGGCCCTCAGCTCGGAGAACCAGTGAACGACAGCGCAGCGCCCGCCGACCTGATCATCCACAACGCCCACGTCCACACCGTCGACCCTGCGCTCCCCCGTGCCCAGGCCCTGGCCGTGCGCGACGGCGTCATCGCCTGGGTCGGTGACGAGGCCGACTGGTCCCACCTGCGCGGACCGGCGACCGAGGTCGTCGACGCCGCGGGCCGGCTGCTGCTGCCGGGCTTCGTCGACGCGCACAACCACGTCCGCCTCGGCTCGGACTCCGCCTGCGTCCAACTGGCAGGCGCCCGCACGCTGGAGGAGATCGGCGCGCGGATCACCGCCTGGCTGGACGCGCACCCGGACGCGGCCTGGGTGGAGGCCGAGGCCTTCGACTACTCCGCGATCCCCGACGGCCGCATGCCCACCGCGGCGGACCTGGACCGGTTCACCGGCGACCGTCCGGCCCTGGTGCTGAGCTACGACGTCCACACCGCCTGGCTCAACACGGCGGCCCTGCGCCACCTCGGCATCGACGCCTCGGTCGACCGGACGCCCTACGGCACCGTGCAGAAGGATCCGGCGACCGGCGAACCCACCGGATTCCTCACCGACTTCGCCGTCCGCGGCCTGTCCCGCGACGGCCACCGGGCGCTCCAGGCCGCGGGCGTCCCCTGGGCGCATCCGGACCGGCAGTACCAACGGCTGTGCGGCAGCCTGGACATGGCCGCACGCTTCGGCATCACCACGGTGGTGGAGCCGCAGAACTCCCTCGACGACCTGGCGCTGTTCGAGCGGGCCACCGCCGAGGGCCGGCTGCGCTCCCGCCTCGTCGCCGCGCTCTTCCACCCGCGCGGCACCACCCAGGGCGACCTGGCGGAGTTCCTCTCGGCGGCTCACCACCACGCCGACGACCGGATGCGGGTCCGCGCGCTCAAGCTCTACATCGACGACGTCGTCGAGCCGCACACGGCCGCGCTGCTGGAGCCCTACGCCGGGCACGCCCACCACCGCGGCGAGACCTTCTACCCGCCGCAGGAGTTCGCCGACACCGTCGCCGAGTTGGACGCGCTCGGGTTCCAGCTCTTCGTGCACGCCACCGGCGACCGCGGCATCCGCACGGTGCTGGACGCCTTCGAGCACGCGCGCACCGTCAACGGCACGCGCGACTCCCGCCACCAGGTCGTCCACGTCGAGTGCCTGGACCCGGCGGACCTGCCGCGTTTCGCCCAACTCGGCGTCGTGGCCTGCATGCAGCCGCGTCACTGCGCGCCCGACATCGCCGGTCCCGGCCAGGACTGGGCCGAGGCGGTGGGCAAGGAGCGCTGGACCAAGGCCTGGCCGATGCGGAGCCTCCACCGCGCGGGCACCCGGCTCGCCTTCTCCAGCGACTGGAACGTCGCCGAGATGGACCCGATGGTCGGCATCTACACCGCGATCACCCGCCAGGGCCTCACCGGCGGCCCGGCCTGGATGCCGGAGGAGACCGTCGACCTGACCACGGCCATCCACGGCTACACCATGGGCAGCGCCTGGGCCAACCACCTGGACGACCGTCTCGGCTCCCTCACCCCGGGCAAGCACGCGGACCTGGTCCTGCTCTCCCGCGACCTCTTCGCGATCGCCGACCCGCGCGAGATCCTCGACACCCACGTCGAACTGTCCACGGTGGGGGGCGAGATCGTGCACCGCGCGGCATCGTTCGGCTGAGTGCCGGACCGCAGCGTCGGACCGCCCCGTCAGTCCGTGCCGTCAGACCGCCCCCGTCAGTCCGTTCCGTCCCGGAACTTCGGGTAGCGGAGGATGACCAGCTGCTCCTCCGGGTTCAGCACGTACGGGACGCGCAGACCCGTCGGCTCGAAGCCGACGCGTCGATAGAAGGCCTGGGCACGGACGTTGGCCTCGTGGACGCCCAACGTCAGGTGACCGACGGCGATGTGGCGGCGGGCGAAGTCGATCGCCGCCGCCACCAGCTCGGCCGCCGGGCCGTGCGGGCCACGGTGCGCGGGGGTCACGTAGACGCCGTGGACCTGGGCGTGGTCCTCGACGTCCGGGAGGGGCGCCGCTCCCGCCATGCCCAACCAGGCCCCGCCCGGGTCGACAGCGACGAAGAGCGCCGCGGACCGGGCGGAAGCCCCCGATACGGTCTGGGCCTGCCAGGCCGTATCGGGGAGGTCCAAACTCGCGGCACGGGTGGTGCTGAACGCCGACGGGGCGTCGTCGAGCGCCTCCAGTCGCAGCGCGCGAAGCTCGCGCCACTCACCGGGGGTGACCCGGCGGACCTGGAACGTCGTGCGTTGGGAGTGCGCCTGGGACCGCGTCTGCGGCTGGGACTGCGTCTGCGGCTCGGCCATGGGGACGATGGTCCCGCATTGCCCACCGACCGCACCCCTCAGGCCGCCCTCAGCACCAGGGCTGCCGCGACCGGAACGGCGTAGACCAGCGGGTACGGGATGTGCGCGTAGGCGTGGGCGCGGACCGCGGTGACGACCGCTCGGATGTGACACCGGGCCAGAAATCCTTTCGTGCCGCCCGGACGCCCCCGCCGACGGTAGCGTCACGAGCATGTCGCCGTCCCTCGCCCGCACGCTGTGGCTGCGGACCGAACCCCTGCACGCCGTCGTCTACTTCGACCCCGCGTGCCGCTCGCTGGGCCGGACCATGGGCCTCAAGGGCTTCTGGATGGGCTACTTCGCGATGCGCGTCGGACCGTTGGGCCCGGTCGGCCCGGCGGTCGCCGGCTCGGTGCTCGGGGCCTTCGCGCCGCGCCAGGTCCAACGGGCACTCCCTGCCGCGTGGGAGGTGGTTCCGCCCGAGCGTGCCGTGGAGGTGCGGGCCAGAGCCGGCGCCGCAGCGCTGCGGCGCGTGGTTCCGGGCATCGAGAGCCTGGCAGACGAACTGGCCGCGCCGACGGCACCGCTGACGGCGATGGTCGCTGACGCGCCGACGCTCGCCCGCCCGCTCTTCGCGGCGAACCAGCCGCTGAGTCGGCGGTTCGACGATCCGGTCGAGCGGCTGTGGCAACTGACCACCTCACTCCGGGAGTTCCGCGGCGACGCTCATCTGGCGGCGCTCGCCGACCACGGGTTGGACGGGATCGAGTCCCTGGTCCTGGCTGTAGCCACGGACCGGGTCCCGGCGGAAACCATGCGCGCGGACCGCGGCTGGACCGAGGACGAGTGGGCCGACGCCGCCGAACGCCTGCGCTCACGCGGCCTGGTGGACGAGCAGGCGCGGGCCACCGCGCAGGGTCGCGCCGAGCGCGACGCCGTCGAGGAGGCGACCGACCGCCTGGCCGCCCGGCTGCTGCGCCCGGTCTATCCACAGGCTGTGGACCGACTGCTCGCGCAACTCGCGGAGCCGGTCCAGCTGCTGCGCGCGCAGGGCATCCCACCGCGCCAGAACCCGATCGGGGTGCCTACTCAGGAGCCGTGAGGCCGGTCGATGACGTCGGTGATGTCGCTGGCGTCAGTGGCGTCAGTGGCGTCGGTGGCGTCGGTGATTTCGGTGGCGTCGGTGACCAGGACGACCTTGCCGAGGTTGCGGCGGGACTCGATGATCTCGTGGGAGCGCCCAGCCTCCGCAAGCGGGATCTCCGCGTGCACGCGGGGCTGCAGCGCCCCGCTCCGGTGGCGCTCCCAGAGCTCGTCGCGCCAGCGCGCGTACAGCTCCGGCCTGCCGCGCGCGATCGCCGCCATCTGGAACCCGATCACGGACGCGCCCCGGACCAGCAGTTCGTACGCCTCGACAGTGCCGCCACCTGAGCTGAAGGCGACCAGACGACCGTCCTGCCCGAGCGCCCGCACGGCCGGGCCGAGAAGTTCACCGCCGACCCCGTCGAGCACAACGTCGACGGGGTCGCCCCACGACTCGTCCCCGTACAGCACCACCTCGTCGGCGCCCAGGGCCCGGACGAACGCTGCCTTGTCCGGGCTGCTGACGGCCGCGACCACTCGGGAGGCCCCACCCGCCTTCGCGTACTGCAGGGCGAGTGTTCCGACGGCGCTCGCCGCCGCCCTGACCAGGACGGAGTCGCCGGTCACCGGATGCCCCGCCTCGTAGGCACCACGCGCGACCAGGCCACTGCGCACCAACGCCACGGCATCGACCGCTGTCGCCCGGTCGGGGACGTGGGAGGCCATCGCCTGGTGGAGCAGGGCGAACTCGGCGTAGGCGTGCGCGAAGCACAGGCCCGTGACACGGTCGCCCACCGCGAACCCGACTACGCCTTCGCCGACGGCGGCCACCGCCCCGGCCACCTCCCCGCCGAGCGGCCCGGGCTCGGCGCCCTCGCGCACCTTGCGCACGGCGGGCAGCGTGACCCCGATCGCCTCGGCCCGCACGAGCAGCTCAGCGGGGCCGGGCTCGGGGACCTCGGCCTGCTCGACGAAGAGCACCTCGGGGCCACCGTTGACCTCATAGCGAACGCGACGCATGCACGCACCTCCGGTTTCCCGGGCTTCCCACCCAACCATTGGGACTCCCAATGAATCTCACCCTAGTGATCTGGTCTTGAGGTTGTTCGTCGCCTCGTGAGTTGTCTGGTGTACCGAGTTCTGCCAGGGGGCTTTCGGGTCCGGCTGGTTGGCGGTG
>NZ_JBGCCR010000068.1:0-9704 GCF_041262485.1 Streptacidiphilus sp. BW17
GTGAAATCCTCCGCGAACCGCCGCTCACCAGTCGCGTCGGGCACGTACTTCACACAGACAACGATCCTCAAGCTCACGACCTGTCTCCTGTACTGACTTGTGCGGCTGAACTGGCTCGTACCGGGTTGGCACACTCCCACCGCGGAGGGCTCGTACTCGCACCATAAGGGTACTCAGTGCCATATGCCAAGGCACTGAGTGCCATGAATGAGTCACAGTCCCGGGGAGACGGCTCCGTCCAGCAGCGGCCCGAGCTCGGTGGAGACGGCGGCGAGGGCGCGGATGTCCTGCTCCGCTCGGGCCATCAGCAGTGCGCCTTCGAGGGCGCTGATCATCAGCGTGGCCAGGGGGGTCGTCCGCTCCTCCGGGATACCGAGTTCCCTCAATGCGGCAGCGGTCGGCCGGATCCAGACGGCGAACGCCTCCGCTGCCGCCGTGCGGTTGGACTCGGACGCGTCGACGCAGTCGACCGTCACGGCTGCGACCGGGCAGCCCGACGCGAACCCCGCCGTCTCGAACTCGGTGGTCCACTGCCCGACCATGGCCGCAAAGAGCTCGCTGGGCCGGGGCTGCGGGCTGCCGGACCTGAGCGCCGCCAGGAAGCGCTCGACCTGCCGGGCCGCGTAACGTCCGGCCCAGCCGACCGCCTCGTTGACCAACTGCTCCTTGCCGCCCGGGAAGTAGTGCTGCAGCGAGCCCCGCGGGGCTTCCGCGTGTGTGGCGACGTCACGCATCCCCGTTGCCCCGACGCCGTCGCGGCGGATCAGCTGGGCGGCGCTGTAGACCATCCGCTCACGCGGTCCGTGCTTGGACGGCTTGGGTGGCTTGGACGGCTTGGGCGCTCCCGGCTCCGATGCTCCCGTCACGGTGACCGACCTCCAGCAGCAGGGACGAGGGTTGGTCCAGCCTATAGAGCCCGGTGACCCCCTCCCGCGCGCTGCGCCGCGCGACGGGCTCCGCATGACGCGCCAGCGCCGCCAGCAGCGCGGACCGGCCGTGGGCGACTTCGGCGACGAGTCGGGTGACTCCCCGGACCCGCGCGCGGGCGAGCAGGACCTCGGCCATCGCCCGCCCGACTCCGCGCCGCTGCCACGCGTCCACCAGCAGTAGCCCCAACTCGCCAGTCTCCGGCCGGGATTGATCCGGCAGGGCGAGGCTGCCGAGCCCGACGACCGTCCCGGAGTCGAAGTCGCGGGCGACCACGGCGTCGTGCAGCTCCGGCGGCCCGGTCAGCAGGCTCTCCAGGTAGGCGGCGGGAAGCGCGGACAGTCGCGCCCGGAACCGGAGCTGGACCGTCTCCGGTGAGCAGGCGGCGAAGAGCAGGTGCAACGCGCTCCGGTGGTCGGGGCGGACAAGCTCTATGACGGCTGTCATAGTTCCCATTATTATGACGTACGTCATAGAAGCAAGGGCCTGCAAGGGTCTGCAAGGTTCTGGGAGTAGCTCGTGAACGCGCGGATTGACGAGGGAACGTCGGTCGGATTCGTGGGCCTGGGCGTGATGGGCCTGCCCATGGCGCTCAACCTGGCCCGGTCCGGCACGCCGCTGGTGGTCTGGAACCGGACGGCCGCTCGCGCCGAGCCGCTGCGTACCGCCGGGGCGCAGGTCGCGGCGGACGTCGCCGAGGTCTTCCGGCGCTGCGCGACGGTGGTGCTGATGCTTGCCGACGAGGACGCCTCGGACGCCGTCCTGCGGCGCGGCACGCCGGACTTCGCGACCCGCGTGCGCGCCCGCACCGTCGTCCACATGGGCACGACCTCGCCGGAGTACTCCGCCGCCCTGGAGCGCGAGGTCCGCGCGGCGGGCGGGCGGTACGTCGAGGCTCCGGTCTCCGGCTCGCGCGTCCCCGCCGAGGAGGGCGCGCTCGTCGCGATGCTGGCGGGGGAGCCGGACGCGGTGGCGGCCGTCAGGGCGCTGCTGGAACCGCTCTGGCGGGAGGCCTTCGTCTGCGGCCCGGTGCCGCAGGCGCTGCGCACCAAGCTCGCGGTCAACATCTTCCTGATCACCACGGTCACCGGCCTGGCCGAGGCGTTCCACTTCGCCGAGCGGCACGGCCTGGACCTCGACGTCTTCCGCTCCGTCGTCGACACCGGACCGATGGCGAGCGCCGTCTCCCGGGGCAAGGCGGCAAAACTGACGCAGCGTGACTTCTCGGTCCAGGCAGGCATCCTGGACGTGCTGAAGAACAACCGCCTGATCGCCGAGGCCGCTGAGCGGGCCGGAGTCGCCGCGCCGCTGCTGGATGTCTGCCACGCCCTCTACGCCGAGACGGCCGCGCTGGCGGAGAAGAACGGCGACGGCGCGCAGGACATGGTCGCTGTCCTGCGCGCCGTCGAAGCCCGGGACGACCGGGCGGGCTGATGGTGGGTCAGCTCAGCGTGGCGAGCGCCTCGTTGAGCGTGCGCGACGGGCGCATCACGGCGGCGGCCTTGGCCGCGTCCGGCTGGTAGTAGCCGCCGATCTCGACCGGGGAGCCCTGGACCGCGATCAGTTCGCCGACGATGGCCTGCTCCTGCTCGGCCAGCGTCTTGGCCAGACCGGCGAACGCCTCGGCCAGCGCCGCGTCCTCGGTCTGCGCGGCCAGCTCCTGGGCCCAGTACAGGGCCAGGTAGAAGTGGCTGCCACGGTTGTCGATGCCGCCCAGGCGACGCGACGGGGACTTGTCCTCGTTGAGGAAGGTACCGGTGGCCCGGTCCAGCGTGTCGGCCAGGATCTGGGCGCGGGCGTTGTCCGTGGACTGCGCCAGGTGCTCGAAGCTGGCGGCCAGCGCGAAGAACTCGCCCAGGCTGTCCCAGCGCAGGTAGTTCTCCTTGAGCAGCTGCTGCACGTGCTTCGGCGCGGAGCCGCCGGCGCCCGTCTCGAACAGGCCGCCGCCGTTGATCAGCGGGACGATCGAGAGCATCTTGGCGCTGGTGCCCAGCTCCAGGATCGGGAACAGGTCGGTCAGGTAGTCACGCAGCACGTTGCCGGTGACCGAGACGGTGTCCTCGCCGCGGCGGATGCGCTCCAGCGAGAAGGCGGTCGCCTTCTCCGGGGACATGATCTCGATCTGCAGGCCCGCAGTGTCGTGCTCCGGCAGGTACTGCTTGATCTTGGCGATCAGGTTGGCGTCGTGGGCGCGGGTCTCGTCCAGCCAGAACACGGCCGGGACGCCGGTGGCGCGGGCGCGGGAGACGGCCAGCTTGACCCAGTCGCGGATCGGCACGTCCTTGGTCTGGCAGGCGCGGAAGATGTCACCGGCCTCGACCGGCTGCTCCAGCACCACGTTGCCCTCGGTGTCGACCAGGCGGACGGTGCCCGAGGCCGGGATCTCGAAGGTCTTGTCGTGGCTGCCGTACTCCTCGGCGGCCTGGGCCATCAGGCCCACGTTCGGCACCGAGCCCATGGTGGCCGGGTCGAACGCGCCGTGCGCGCGGCAGTCGTCGAGGACGACCTGGTAGACGCCCGCGTAGCTGCTGTCCGGCAGCACGGCCAGGGTGTCGGCCTCCTTGCCGTCCGGGCCCCACATGTGGCCGGAGGTGCGGATCATGGCCGGCATCGAGGCGTCGACGATCACGTCGGACGGCACGTGCAGGTTGGTGATGCCGCGGTCGGAGTCGACCATGGCCAGCGCGGGGCCGTCGGCCAGCTCGGCGTCGAAGGAGGCCTGGATCGCCTCGCCTTCGGGCAGCGCGGAAAGGCCGGCCAGGATCGAGCCCAGGCCGTTGTTCGGGTTGAGCCCGGCCGCGGCCAGGGTGGCGCCGTACGCGGCGAAGGTCTTCGGGAAGAAGGCGCGGACCACGTGGCCGAAGATGATCGGGTCGGAGACCTTCATCATGGTGGCCTTCAGGTGCACCGAGAACAGCACGCCCTCGGCCTTGGCCCGGGCCACCTCGGCGGCCAGGAACTCGCGCAGCGCGGCGACGCGCATCACGGAGGCGTCGACGACCTCGCCGGCCAGGACCTTGACCTCCGGGCGCAGCACGCTGGTGGTGCCGTCGTTGCCGACCAGCTCGATGCGCAGGGCGCCGTCCTTGGCGATGACGGTGGACTTCTCGGTGTGGCGGAAGTCGTTGACGCCCATGGTGGCGACGTTGGTCTTGGAGTCGGCCGTCCACGCGCCCATGCGGTGCGGGTGGGTCTTGGCGTAGTTCTTGACCGACAGCGGCGCGCGGCGGTCGGAGTTGCCCTCACGCAGGACCGGGTTGACGGCGGAGCCCTTGACCTTGTCGTACCGGGCCTTGACGTCCTTCTCCTCGTCGGTCTTCGGCTCGTCCGGGTAGTCCGGGAGCGCGTAGCCCTGCGCCTGGAGCTCGGCGACGGCCGCCTTGAGCTGCGGGATCGACGCGGAGATGTTCGGCAGCTTGATGATGTTGGCGGCCGGGGTCTTGGCCAGCTCACCGAGCTCGTGCAGCGCGTCCGGGATCCGCTGGGCCTCGGTGAGACGCTCCGGGAAGCTCGCGATGATGCGCCCGGCGAGCGAGATGTCGCGCGTCTCCACGGTGACCCCCGCCGTCGAGGCGTAGGCCTGGATCACCGGCAGGAGCGAATACGTGGCCAGCGCCGGGGCCTCGTCGGTGTGCGTATAGATGATGGTCGAGTCAGTCACCGGTACTCCCGCTTCGCGTCTACTTCACGATCACGATCACGTTCAGAACGTCTCGACATCAAGATATCTTGTCCGGGCGACTTCCCGGTACCGCCCCGCGTCTCGGATTGCGACACATCCGGCGGAGGCCCGCTAGGCGGTGGTCCCCGCCCGGCGGCGCGTCGAGCCGCTTTCACGGTCGCACAGTCGATCGAAGCACGCGTCCCGGGGTGGGGTGGGGCCCAGCCCACCTAACCCGCCTAACCCCCGGCGGAGCGGAAGCGGAGCAGGTTGCCGTCCGGGCTCGAGTTGCCGCTCAGGCTCACGGTGATCTCGGCGATCAGGGTGTGGCCGGAAGGAGTGCGGATCCGGAAGCCGTCGGCGAGGGTGCCGCTGACGGAGAAGGGCGGGGGTGCGTCGGCGTCGAGCGGTTCGGCGGACAGGACGACGCAGGTCGCGAGGACGTGAACGCCGGTGGCCGGTTGTGTCGTTGTGGCCAGCGGGAAGGCCGCGTGCGCGCCGAAGGCGTTGGCGTCCGTGGCACGGGCGGTGGCGCGGGAAGTGGTGTCGGCTGTGCTGTCGGCTGTGGTGGCTGCGGGGAGCATCCCGAAGCCGAGGATGGGTGCGAGTGCGCTGCGAAGGCGCAGGCTTGTCCGGTTCTCCGGCTGCTCGACGACGGTCCAGTGCCGCCCCCGGTGGGTGAGCGGCGGCGTCGTGGCGGCAAGGGCGTGTCCGCCCGCCGATATCCGCCAGCCCGCTGGGGCCACGACGGCGTGGAGGCGCAGCTCGAACCGGCCGTCGGCGAGCGTCCACGACTCGACGCGAGTCCCGGCGGCCCGGTCGATCGTGTGGGAGGAGCCGGCCAACGGGAGGTCGGGGACGCCGGGCTGGCCGGGCAGCCCGGCGTCCAGCGGGGTGATCGGGCCGCGGGGGAGCGGCGTCTGGTCGTCCGGCGGGCAGAGCGCGAGCTCGTTGTCCGCGGCGCGGTTCGCCGGCACCACGGGCCCGGTGCAGGTGGTGTACGCGAGCTTGGCGTAGTGCGGATCGCTCGTGCGCTCGCTCGGCGCGCTCCGGTCACCGGCGGCTGGGTCCAGACCGTCGCTGCCGTGGTTGTGGATGCGCACGACCCCGTCCGCGCGGGTGGCCTGCACCAGCCAGTTCGGTCCGCGAAGCAGCCGCACGCCGTCGGCCGCGTCGACCGGCAACGGCTGCTCGGCCGCCGTCCACGCGGGGTGGTCGGCGGGCAGCAGGAGTCCGAGGAACCCCTTCGCTGCCCAGTAGGGCGACGCGGGACCGGAGTACGGCTGCGTCATGCCGAGGAACTCGCCGTGCCAACCGAGCGTCAGCAGCCCGTTTCCGCCTCCGCCTCCGTCCCCGTGCTTGTCCCTGCCCCCGTCCGGTGCGCCGTGCTCCGCGAAGTGCCGCAGCATTCCGGAGGCGGCGCGGCGCACCGTTCCAGCCGGAACGGGTGCGCAGTCGAACAGCTCGCCCATCCACAGCGGCGCCGCCGCGGCGAACCGGTAGGTCAGCGAACGCCCCTGGTGCAGCGGCGCACCGTCGCCGCCGACCAGGTGCACGTAGTCGTCCAGGAACCGCCGCAGCCGTTCCCGGAAGCGGACGCCCAGCTCGGCGGCGAGCTCAGCCCTCGGCCCGCCGGCCGCGATCCGCGTCCAGAGAAGTGGATACAGGTGCAGCGCCCAACCGTTGTAGTGGTCGACGCGCCGCCCCGGCCCGTCCGTGTACCAGCCGTTCCCGAGGTACCAGCCGTCCAGCGCGTCCAGCCCGCGTCGGATCTCCGCGTCGGCGTGATCGGCCCCGACGGAGCAGAGGAACTCTTCGACCACGGTCTGGAACAGCACCCAGTTGTTCCCGACCGGCGTCCGCCCGACGAAGCCGCCGAGCCACTCCGTCGTCCGCTCCTGGGTCGCGGCGGGCAGCGCGTCCCACAGCCAGGACCGGGTCTCGTGCAGCGCGAGCGCGATCGACGCGGCCTCGACCATGGGCTGGACCCGGTCGCGGTCGATGCGCGGCCAGGCCTCCTGCGTGAGGCGTGCGTCCGTCCCGGCGGTCAGGCCTGCGGCGTAGCGCTCCAGCAGCTCCGTCGCCGCGTCGCCCTTCCCGTCCGCGCCCGCGATCCGAAGCGCGGCGAGCAGGAAGGTCCGCGCGTACCCCTCCAGCGCGTCCGACGCCTCCCCGGACCACGACGCCCGCCCGGGCAACGCGTACCCCGCACGGGCCGGGGTGGCGTACGGGGTGACCGCCGCGAGCAGCCGGTCCGCCTGCGCCTCCCAGTGACGGCGGTCCCAGCCGGTGTACGGCGAGAGGGACCGGTTCTCCGGGAGGTCGAGCGGCGACGGCGGGAGGGGGCTCGGGATGTGGTGCGGCATGGGGACCTGCCCGGGTCGGTCGACGGTGGTAAGCGCTTTCCGCTCGGACAGCACCCTAGTCCCGCTGTGGTCGGCTTGCCCAGACCTCCTGCCGTCGCACGGTGGCCTGCGGTCGGCTCGGTGACTGGCCGCAGTTCAACGCCGGGGCGCGGCTCAACGCCGGGGCGCAGCTCAACGCCGGGGCGCGGCGCAGTCGTAGAGCCGCTGCGGATTCTGACGGTTCGTCTGCAATCCAGCCAGCGCGACCGGATGGCAGTTGGCGGTCACCCACGACCCCACCTGGGCCGCCGTGGTCGGCTTCCGCGACTGCGGCGCACCGCCGCCGAAGGGCGATGAGGCGTGCTCGGCAAGGAGCACGTAGCGCAGTTGACCCGTCGTCACATCGCGACGGATGCCGTCGACCGTCGGCCAGGGCGCCTGCTGCGTGAACCCGCCGACCGGCAGCACCGGCGCGCCGGTCGCCAGGATGAACGGCGACGCCGTCGCCCAACTCGTCGTCGCGAACAGGTACCGGGCCCCATTCCGGTGCGCCGTGGTGAACGCGAGCACCGCCTGCTCTCCGCTGTCCAGCCGAGGCGCGCCGCCGAACCCGAACATCCGCCCCCACACGGAAGCCGCTGCGGCGAGCGCGGCTCCGTCCTCGGTGGCGGCAGCCGACTGTGCGCCCACAGGGTGTGCGGCGGCAGCGAGTTGGGTTCCGGAGCGGCTCGGATCCCCGTGCGCTCCGGGGTGCCCGCCGGACTCGCCGTCCTCCAACGTGCGCTGGAACTGTCCGAACTGGCCGACCTGTGCGGCAGGGCCGAGCGCGCCCATCATCGACCTCGCGTACGCCGGGTCGAAGACACTCGCCGTCCAGACCGCAGGCGTCAGCAGCACCGCGACCAGTCCGCAGGCCAGCCCGACCGTCCCCGCGAGGCCGAGGCGTCCGGTCGCGACCGCACCATCGGCGGTGACCGGACCATCGGCGGTGACCGGACCGTCGGTGGTGACTGGACCGTCGGCGGTGACCTGCTGCTCGCGGCGGAGCAGTGGCACGACCAGCGGCAGCAGGAGCAGCACCGTCGACACCACGCCCAGCGTCAGCGCCGTCGGCGTCACCCACGGCCGGAACGTCGGGTACGGCCGCGACAGCACGGCCGCCCAGCTCGCCGTGGCCGCCACGGTCACCGGTAGCGCGAACGCGCCCGCTCCGCCCGCCCGCCACGTGCGCCAGAGCAGCGGCAGTCCCGCTCCCGTCAGCGCGGCGGCCGGTGCCGCGATCACGCCGAGGTAGTACGCGTGCCCGGCCACGCTCCCCGCGCTGAGCACCACGAAGAACACTGCGAGCCACGCCCCCCAGAGCAGGTACCCAGCCCGCACCGGGTCGGTCCGCGGCTGCCGACGCCGCGTCAGCACGCCGACGGCGAATCCGGCCAGCGCGGTCGGGTACAGCCACCCCACCTCGCCCGCGAGCTCGCCGGTCAGCAGCTTGGCCCAGCCGTTCTCGGACTGGTCGCGGCGGGTCGGGGTGGGAGTCGCTGCGGCGGTCGTGGTGGTGGTCGTGGTGGTGCGTCCGGCCTTTTGGTGACTCTTGTCGGACTGCGCCGCGCCCTGCGGTCCGCCCCGGACCGCGGAGACGCTGCCCGTGTCGGCCGCGCTGAGTCCCACGGAGGAGAACCGGTTCAGGAAGTTGTAGCCGACGACCATGCTGATGGGGGAGTTGTCAGTGGTGCCGTCGACGTACGGCCGGTCCGCCTGCGGAGTGAGCGTGACCAGCGCGATCCACGATGCCGACACGGCGAGCGTCACCACGGCCGCGACCCCGACCTGCGCGCAGCGCCGCTTCAGCGAGGCAGGCGCGGAGAGCAGGTACACCCCGGCCAGCACGGGCAGCACCGCGAACGCTTCGAGCATCTTCGCCTGGAACGCCAGCCCGACCCAGACCCCCGCCAGCAGCAGCGTCCTGGTCCGCCCACCGCGCGCCGCCCGCTGCGTCGCCTCGGCGGCGAGGAGCAGCAGCAACGTGAACGCGGGGTCCTCGACCGCAGTCCGGAACAGTCCTGTCACGACCGGCGTCAGCATGAACGCCAGTGCGGCGAGGGTCCCTGCTGTGAGCCCCGCCCATCGCTTCACGATCACATGCAGCACGGCGACGCTGAGCACGCCTTCGATCACTTGCGGCAGGGTCAGCGCCCACGGATGGAATCCGAGGATCAGGGCCGACACGGCCTGTGGCCACAGGAAACCCGGGAGCTTGTCGAGGGTGATGGTGTTCCCCGGGTCGAACGACCCGAAGACGAATCCTTTCCAACTGAGCGTCATGCTCCGGACGGCGTCGGCGTAGAAGGGGTGGTACTGACTCCGGCTGATTCCCCAGGCAAAGAGCAGTGCGGCCAGCGCACAGAGCCCGAGGAGGGTCAGCCGGCCGCGCAGGACGTTCGGTCGTGGCGGGGCAGGGGAAGAGAACATGGCCATGGCGCGAATGTGCGACATGGTGGGCCGCAACGACGTCAACGGCAGGCCGAACTCATCGGATTCCCAGGTAATTTTTTCCATTTCTTGACGACCGGTCGGATGATCGTGCAGTTCGATGACGAAGTTGAATTGGCTATTGCCCCGAGCTGGGGGTTTTCACTCGTGTGGGGGACGGCCGGGGCTTGGCCCTGGGGTGGTGCGGTGTCATAATTGTTCTATGGACGCCTCGATGTTCGGGGGCGGGTGTGAAGACGGAGATGGCGTCCATGGGTGGGGTGGGTCCCCGGAGTCCCAGG
>NZ_JBGCCR010000069.1:0-8133 GCF_041262485.1 Streptacidiphilus sp. BW17
GGCCATCAACAGCCTCGCCGGCTACTACGGCGAACGCGTCACGACGAACTGACAGTCACCGACACCCGGCCACCCACAAAGATCAGGACACTCCCGCGCTGACCAACGCAGCAGACCTGCACCTCGGCGATCACCTCCGCGAACCCAGCGGAGCGGTTGCCACCGTAGCCAAGGTCCGGAACTACACCAGCCACATCGTCACGTACAACCTCACCGTTGCCGAAGTTCACACGTACTATGTATTTGCTGGCACGACGCCGATCTTGGTTCACAATTCTTGTCCGCCGATGGACCTTGATGCTGCTTTGCAGTCAGGTGCACAGGCCGACCGCGGCGGCTATTCTTTTGCTGGACGCGCCTTGGCCAAGCATGCGGGGAGGAATGGAAACCCCAATGGCTGGCCGATTCCTTCTGGAGTGCAGAATCCTGCGGCGTGGAATGCTACGGGGCAGGAAATGCTCGATAACATTCTGAAGAACCAGGGTTCCACGTTCACCCAGGGCTACGGACGCATCGGTGGGCAGTGGCAGGATACGATCGATGTTCGACTTCCGAGTGGCCTGGGGGCAAGATTCTCGCTGACCGGCCAGTTCTCGGGGTTCCTAGACTAGGGAACGGGTGGAGTAGATGTCATTTCGTGAGTTCAACGGTCAAAGGATCGAGGTCTTGGACTTCGACGACGTGACCTCCGACGAGCGCGTGATCGAGTTCCGAGACCCCGACAGTTCAAGTCAGGAGTCCCTGATTGCCGTCGTCATCCCTCACGACGGTTGGCCAGCAGCGATCGTGAGCTTGAACCCACGCATCGCTGGTGTAAGTGCGGACCTCATGGAATGGGCGATCGGAATCGCTCGAAGTCTTGCTGGCTGATCCTTTGATTTGCTGTTTCCAGGACAGCCTAGGGGTCCCACTGAAGCGTTTTCGGTGGGGCCCCTAGGCTGTCTGGCGGCAGTATTCGTGAGTCGGAGAGGAAGAAGGTTTCCGAGACGGCGAGCAATCGGCAGAATGATAGAACATTCTAGACGAACAGAAGGCCGCGCACGCGCAGGTTCCAGCCGATTTCCGCTTGGCCGTCCATGGGGCAGGTGTCGAAGACCAGGTTGGCGGCTCTGAACCCGGGGTCGTCCTGATCCGGCGCGTCCTGGGTGAGTTCGGCCCACTGGCGCTGTTCCTCCAGCCACGCGTCCTTCCGAGCCCAGGGGGTTCGAAGCCGCGCCGGCGGTGCCCATTCCTCGCGGCCTTCATCTTCCTCGGCGATGAAGCGGATCTTGACGCGTTGGGGCCGCTGCGTACCGACCTTGAGGACTTCCACCTCATGCACAGGACCGTGCTGGGGGCTGGCACGGTAGGCTCACCGTTGGCCAGGCGTTAGATCCTTGTCTCCAGCGTCTCCCATGACACCATGCTGCCCGGCCGAGGCGGCATCACGCGGAGCCCGTCCGGCCATTCGGGATGCACCAGGTCCACAATTCGACGGCTGAGTGCGTGATAGATGAGTCGCTGCCAGCGCAATCGGCTACTCGTGCCGGAGCGCTGGCAGCGACGACAGACTCGCTGATTGTTCAACTCGCGCCGTTGAGACTCCTGGCAGCCTGCGTGAAGATTTCGGCGAGGGCTGCTGCGGCACTGTGCTTCACCTCGTTGACGACTGACTGGTAGGTGTCGCGGGTGAAGGTGCTGGAGGAGTGGCCGAGGGTTTCCTGGACGACGCGGGCGTCGATTCCGGCGGTGAGGGCGTGGGTGGCGGCTCCGTGGCGGAGGTCGTGGAAGCGGATCGGCGGCAGGTTGTGTTGTTCGATCAGTTTCTGGAACTCATCGGTGATGTGGGCGAGCAATGCTCAGGACTTGTGGATCAGCTCCTGGGAGCACGCGAAGGGCGTACCTTCCAGGGTGATTGATCAAGAAGTCACCGAGTAGACCAGCGTTGCAGCGCAGGTCGGGAAGGCACGCCCTTGCTCAGCGTAGTGAATGCCGAGGGTTCCACCGAGACCGGCTCCCTGATCGACGAGATCGTCCGAGAGGGCGCCCGGCGCATGCTGGCTGCCGCCCTTGAGGCGGAAGTCAACCAGTACATAGCCGAGTTGGCCGCAGAAAGGGACGAGCACGGACACCGCCTGGTGGTCCGCAACGGCCACCACCGACCCCGGACCGTGGTCACCGCCGCCGGCCAGGTCGAGGTCAAAACTCCACGGGTGAACGACCGCCGCATCGACAACGAGACAGGCGAGCGCAAACGGTTCTCCTCGAAGATCCTGGCCCCGTGGTGCCGCAAGTCCCCGAAGGTGAGCGAGGTGCTTCCGCTGCTCTACCTGCACGGACTGTCCTCCGGAGACTTCATCCCCGCACTCGAACAGTTCCTCGGCTCGGCGGCCGGGCTGTCGCCGGCGACCGTGACCCGGCTGACCAGGCAGTGGCAGGACGACCACGCCGCCTTCCAGGACCGCGACCTGACCGACCGCGACTTCGTATACGTGTGGGCCGACGGCGTGCACCCCAAGGTGAGGCTCGGCCAGGCGCACTCGTGCGTCCTGGTCCTGCTCGGGGTCCGGCTCGACGGCACCAAGGAGCTGATCGCCCTGGCCGAGGGCCTGCGGGAGTCCACGGAGTCGTGGGCCGACCTGCTGCGCGACTGCCGCCGCAGAGGCATGAGCGACCCCGAGTTGGTGGTCGGCGACGGCGCGATGGGCCTGTGGAAGGCACTGGCCGAGGTGTTCCCCGCCGCCCGCCACCAGCGCTGCTGGGTCCACAAAGCCCGGAATGTCACGAACTGCTTGCCGAAGTCCGCACAGCCGAGCGCGACGAAGGCCATGCAGGAGATCTACAACGCCGAAAATCGAGCCCACGCCGAGAAGGCGATCGAGGCCTTCACGAAGACCTACGGCGTCAAGTGGCCCAAGGCCGTCGCGAAGATCACCGAAGACGCAGAGGAACTGCTGGCGTTCTACGACTTCCCGGCCGAGCACTGGATCCATTTGCGCACTACGAACCCCATAGAGTCCACGTTTTCCACGGTCAAGCTCCGCACCAAGGTCACCCGCGGAGCCGGCAGCCCCGCCGCCGCGCTCGCGATGGTGTTCAAGCTGGTCGAGTCCGCCCAGGCCCGCTGGCGCGCGATCACCGGAGCTCACCTGGTCGCCCTGGTCCGCTCCGGTGCCCAGTTCAAGAACGGCGTCCTGGTCGAACGCGATGTCGCCGATGCGGCCTGACCCCCGCACGCGCTCGCGCGAGGTCAGGTACGGCCGGTCTGACAGGATGGCGGCCATGGAGCGTGTCGTGATCCTCGGCCGTGGCGGCTCAGGGAAGTCCACCCTGGCGGCCACCCTCGGCTCAGTCACCGGACTTCCCGTGATCGAGCTCGACAAGCACTTCTGGGGACCGGGCCTTGAAGCGACTCCGCCGGAGAAGTGGACCGCCGTCCAAGGCGAACTCGCCCAGGCGGACCAGTGGATCATGGACGGCGACCTCGGCCCCTACGACGTCCTCGAAGTCCGGCTTCGCCGGGCCGACACCGTCATCCTGCTCGACTACTCCTTCTGGCCCTGTGCCTGGCGAGCCATGCGCCGGTCCCGGGAGCGGCTCGACTTCTGGATCTGGCTGTGGTCATGGCGGCGTCGGAGCCGGCCGCTCCTCCTCAAGGCGGTCGCGGATCAGGCCGGTGACGCGGCACTGCACGTTCTCCGCAGCCCGCGCGCCACAGCCGACTTCATCGCCCAACTGAAGGTGCACCAGCAGCCAGGCAAGCCATGACGATCCACAACTTTTGACAATTGCTCGATGTGGGCGGGGTGGAGTGGTCCGCCGTCGGCTTGGGTGAAGACCAGGCCGGTGTCGATCCAGCCTGGGCCGTGGGCGAGTCGCTGCTTGCGCTGCTGATGGCGGTGTTCGGTGAGCAGGGCGACGGTGGTGGGGTCGAGGGCGATGACGCGTTCACCGGCGTCGGACTTGGGGCGGCTGGTCTGGGTTTGCCAGCCGAGTTGGATGATTTGCTGGCTGACGGACAGGGTGTGGCTGTCGTCGAGGTCGAGGTCGACCCAGCGCACGCCGCAGGCTTCACCACGGCGTAGGCCGGTGTGTGCGGTGAGCCAGTACAGGACCCGCAGCGGGTGGTTGGCGCTGGCGGCGAGGAAGCGTGCGGTGTATTCGGCGGTCCAGACCATGACCGGGGAGGGTCGCTCGCCGGTGGCGCGCCAGCGGGCGACGCGTTCGCGGGTCCAGATCTTGGGCTTGGGTCGGCGGCGGGCGGGGAGTTTGACGAGCTTGGCCACGTTGACGATGACGAGTTGCTCGTTGGCGGCGTCGGCCAATGCGGCGCGGAGGGTGGCGCGGATGCCGTGGATGGTGGCGGGTCCGGCGATCTGACGGAAGGGCGGCATGCCGCGCAGTTTGCGGCGGGCGGCCCGGCAGGCTTTCATGCTCCGCTGCTCCCACGCCTTCTTGCGGGCCTGTTCGACGGCTTCGCGGGCGGCGTTCTCCTCGATGATGACCTGGTTGTTGGCTTCGATCGCGGTGAACATGGCGTGCAGGTGGGCGGTACGAAGGCGGTCGAGGCGGCGGTGGCCGAGGTGGGGGAGGAGGTAGAGGCGGATGTTGGTCTCGTATAAGCGGCGGGTGTTGGGGGCGATGTCGCGCTTGGTGTCCAGCCAGGTGGTGAGCCATTCGCCGACGGTGGTGTCGGTGTTGACGGGGCGTCCCAGGCTGATCCGGCTGCGCAGCTGTTCGGGGTCGGGGAGCGGTTCCTTGGCGCGTAGGGCGGTGCGGATGAGGGTGGCGATCTCGGCGCGGCAGTGGTGGGGTTCGTCGGCGTGGTCGGCCAGGGCGAGGAGTTCTTGGACGTGGCGGAGCGCGTCTTCGGCCTCGTCGAGGGTCTGGTGGCCGCCCTGGCGCAGGTGTTGGCGGGGCTGGTCGGGGCCGGAAGAGACCTGGAGCAGCCAGCACCAGGTGCCGTGGCGGTGGTTCCAGCGCCCGCCCGGCCGACGCAGTTGGGGGCAGTTGCTGCCCAGCTCCCGGCGGCGGATACGTCCGGCCGCGTCGCGGACCGGGTTGCCGTCCTCGTCGAGCACGGGGACTTTGCAGCCGCAGCGCTTGTAGATGCTTCCGGCCATCACGACCTCTCTCGTGTCGGTCACCGCCCACGGGCCGGGTGGGGCCGTGGGCGTGTGCGGGCTGGCTGCGCCGCGGTGTTGCTGGTGCAATCAGCTGGTCGGTGGTCGATCCACGCTCTGTATGGGCCCGGTTGTCAACGTCGTCTTGGCTGTTCAGGGTTGGTGTGATGAGTCGCTGCACGGACCGCGGCCGGACTCCGGGAGGGTCCGGCCGCCGTCTGATGGCTTACTCGGCGTGGTGGGGAGGCTCGGATGCCTCGGCTTCGGGGAGGCGGAGTCCGAGTAGGCGGAGCAGCACGGCGGTGGCGACGCGGTGCTGGTGGCCGGCTTTGAAGGTGGGGCAGGGGAACTGGTCGTCGCGGACGAGGGAGTAGGCGGTACTGCGGCCGATGCCGAGCAGTCGTGCGGCGGTGGGGAGATCGAGCGTGGGTGGCAGCTGCCCCAGGTCGGCCAGCGTGGGCCTCCCACCACTACTGGGCGCGGAGGCCACGGGACCGAGCGGATCGGTCAAGGTGGGCGAAGACGCGGCCGGAGGGAATTCGGTCATGCGGTCACCTCGGTGGGCTCGGAGAACGGGGAGCGCCGCGAAGATGCAGGCACTGTAAGAAACGCAATTTCCGGGCCGATCCAAACGCCTGATCAGAAATTCGAATTGCCGCCACTGGGTTCGACCCGGCTGAGTCGGGTGCCCTGTCCCTCGGTGCGCGCAGGCCCTGCCATCCAGCAGATCGGCGTTCCCGCAGGTCAGGGGCAAATCTCCGGTGCAGCTCCACTGGACGGGCAGCCGCGAAGCAGCCCCAGCGGAGGTTCAGCGGAGGCGGTTCAGACCCGGCAAGACACAGCGAAGGAGCGCGGAAGGCTGCTCCGACGGAGGGCGGCCAGAGGGCCGGCCGATCTGCCGCCCGTCCTGACGTGTTGTGAGAAGCCCTCCCAAGGTGTCGTCACGGACTTGACTTGGCAGGGGGTCCAGAGCGATCGATTGGACCACGGCCTGATCAGCGCGGTGGCCACCGCCCAGGCCACCCGGCCGGGCACCCACCACAGCACCACTGTGACCGGAGGTCCCGATGACCCACGCAACCGCCCCCGACACCGCTGATGGCCTCACACCCTGCGCCGCCAAGATCTACGCCGCCCTGCAGGCAGCACCCGGCAGCAAGGTGATCGCGCTGGCCCGCGTAGCGGGAACGGCCAACTCCACCACCGCCAACCTGCTCAAGCAGATGGAACGGGACGGCCTCGTCCGCCGCACCCGTGGCGGCAGCCAGGGCAACCGACTCCTGCCCGACCACTGGTACCTCGCCACCGTCCCTGCCCCGGACGGGCCGGAGGCGCCCGTGTCCCCGGGCCACGACCCGGACAGCAGCCACGCCGGAGACCTCACCGACACGGACGACGAAGCGGCCACGCCACCCGCAGCGCCCCAGGAGGCTGGACAGCCCGGTGAAACCGGGACACCGGCCGTCCACAACGGAAGCACCCGTGCGGAGAACCCGACTGCGCATACGGGCCCGGGGCCCGCAGCCCCTTCGGGAGAGGAGGCCCCGACCGGGCGACTGGGCCAGGGCGGCCTCAGGGCACTGGTGCACGCCTTCTTGGCCGCCCACCCCGATGCGGCCCACTCACCCACCCGGATCTCACGCCAGCTGGGCCGCAGCTCCGGCGCGGTCGCGAACGCCCTCGTAACCCTGGTCAACCAGCGGCAGGCCGAGATGGTGACATCGAAGCCCCGCACTTACCGGATCGTGGAACCTCCGACGCAGTCGAAGTAATTGAGTGCCGGGGTGGGTTGGCGCGACGCGCGTGTTCGGCTCGCCCCGGCCACAATCGGTGTCATCAGGGGAGCCCCGCAGAGCTTGCGTGATGAGAAAGATGAGGTCTCTACACCATGGTCGCCAGCAGGGTGGTAGGCCCTCGGACGACGACAGCGCCGATGAGGTTGTGTTGCGAGGCGCTATGCATGCCCGAACTCCCTGGGCATCCTGTCGACAACCTGCGTCGCCAGGCCTATGAGGGCACGTTCGTCGGGTCGACCGTCTGCGGATGACGGGAGCTGAGCTGGGTGACGGCCAGTGGGACCAGGGCGGCGACGGCGGCGTTGTCTGCTGGGTAGACGGGGACCATGGGGCTGATCACGACCAGCTCGTCACCGACCCTCACGACGGTGGCATCGCTGCGCTGGGTGACTCCCGGAAACCGCGGATACAGGATCGTCACCCGGATGACCAGGCTCTCGTCACCGAGATGGGGTCCTTCGGCGGAACTGAAGGCCGCGGTGTCCGCATGGCTTCCGGAGCCTGACAGGATCACCGTTCCGCAGTGTGCGGCGATCGTGCGCATGTCCTGCATCGCCCGGTGCGCGCCGCCTGCTCGGAATGAGTACAGAGCCTCTTCGCCGCCGGAAAGGCCTCCCTGGGAGTGGCGGGGACCGCTGAGTTGGGCGGAAGCCGAGCCGACGGCGCCGGTCGTGGCGGCGTCCACGACGTCCTGCCCCACCATGAGGTCGCACTGTGGCAAGGAGTCGGGCCCGCCGACTGAGCCCGCCGGGTAGGGTTGCGCCGTCCAACCGTTCGGCGTGTGCGAAGGCAGCAGGTGCGTGCGCAGCTCCGCGTCCGACAGGGGCGGCTTCGTGGGAGACGCTTTCCTATCCCCGGTTTGCCCGCCACACCGGTCATGACAGCCAGCACTGCCAGCCCGACCGCCAGCGCGCGCGTGCGGCGCATGGACACGGGACTCCCCAATCGAGTCGCTCGGGTGATCGATTCGGGGAAGGGTAACAAACGGTGCCGTCCCACCTGTGGACCTGTTGAATGTCCCTGACGAGGGGTGAGGCACAGGCCAGCTGAACGTCTGAAGGCGCCGCTTCTGATGCAAGGGACCGGGCCGAGCCGCTCCACATCGAACATTTCAGCCGTCGTGTTCGGGGAATTCCCGCCGCTAGGTGTATTGACCACGAGCGTTGTTGACGGTCCTGGGGGCTTGATCATGACGAAGACCTCCGGTGTGGTGGAGGTGTCTAGGCTTCACCGCA
>NZ_JBGCCR010000070.1:0-7111 GCF_041262485.1 Streptacidiphilus sp. BW17
AACAAGCGACAGCCACTGCTTGATGCAGGCAAACTCGGGGCCTCTCCGCTGGAAGGCGCCCTAACTGGCGAGGAACTTGAAAAAAACAACCTTCCGGATGTTGTGGCTCGCTGGCGGCAGCGAAATGATGCCGAACTGGAGCGGGCCCGAACGGAGCGCAGTTTCTGCGTACCCAAGGGCGATATTGTTGCCAACGGGTATGACCTGAGCCTGAACCGATATAAGCAGGCAGCACCGCCGAAAGATGTGGTGGCAGACTCACAGTATCGCGATCGAGCGGAGAGCGTTGCTGATCCCCGAATGGGCGGACCAGGACGCCTCGAAATTCGCCGCCTGGATCAAATCGCACAAATATTCCTTGGTCGCGCCGACGACATGCCTGTCATTGACAGGCAACCCGAAGACGATGTGCAGCGCTTCCTGCCTGCATCGGCACTGAAGGCTCCCCTTCCCGAAGTGGAAGCCTTGCCGGTATCGATAGTTCAGGCCTCCGACGATAATCGCATTCGCGGAGGTGACCTCTTGGGAATGGCGCCGGCGGGCAGATGGCTAATAGCCCCCGATGACTACCGGGGCGTGCAAGCAGGCAGGGGCGTCGTTGTAATTCGCTTGAACCAGGACGTAGCGCCCGCCGAATATGTTGCGGAATTCCTGGCACACCACTGTGAATCTGGTGCATTTGCATCAAATGAGGATGCGTCAAGTGATGTAGGTCGCGACATTGGACTCCTTGATGTTCCGCTTCCGCGGGGAGATCAGGGTGCGCTGGCAGGGCACGCCAGCTCTCTTGGGGACGGGTTTTCGTATCTACAGGAGCGCCTCGCATCCCTTCGCGAACGCCGCGCTTCGGCCTTTGCCGCCGAGTCGCCCAAGCAGATTGCCGATAGCCTTCAAACCGCTGCCCGGAGAAGCCTGCTTCTCAAGAGTGCCCTTCAAAGAATCGAACAGCCTTATCAGGTGATCCAAGACTCATACCCCTATGGGATTGCCCGGGCTGTCCGAAGGTTCAAGAACAGCGTAAATCCCATGGAGCGCCTAGAGGCAAGCCTGCAGTGTTCAGAGTCGCTGATCGTATCCTTGGGGATTTTTTCTCTTGCCCTCGCAAAGAAGATGGCTTGGGATTCCATTGAAAAGGATGGCGGCAAGGCAAGAAGGCAAGATATTGGGACATGGATCTTGTCGATCGAGAATGGTGGAGCTTCGCTCGGCCACTGGATTGCCGTCGCCAGGACCGTTGGCGAGGAGGCTCGGCGCACTGGAGAGTCGGCATCCGGGCTAGCCGGAGCGGTGGCCAAGCGGAGAGGAGGGGGAGGTCTCATCGCCGACCTGGAAAGGATCGTAAAGATCAGGAATGAGATCCGCCATGGAGCAGCTCCGCGCACTCGCGCTGAATTTGAGAAGCGATTGGACGAAATAGAGCCGATACTTCGCAGCGGATTGGAAGGAAGTGAATTCATGGCCGAGTCTCAGTGGGTGCATA
The DNA here is from genome assembly GCF_041262485.1 of Streptacidiphilus sp. BW17. NCBI lineage: Bacteria > Bacillati > Actinomycetota > Actinomycetes > Kitasatosporales > Streptomycetaceae > Streptacidiphilus > Streptacidiphilus sp. BW17. Next base: position 1,481 of record NZ_JBGCCR010000070.1, read on the forward strand.
CCGAAAAAATATCCTGGCGGGAACGCGAGCAGATATTTGGCGTGTCGGCATTGTCTCTCATGGGCGACCATCCAGACTTTCTCGGCGTTGAGTTCCTTTCCGGGCGCCCCCTTCCCGACGAGCGCCTATATGCGCGGAGCCAGGACGCTCAAATGGTTGAACTGAGTCCATTTTGCGTACTGCAGAGCTGCCCCTCGTGCCTTTCTCCTGAAATCTTCTATCCGGATCGACTCGTCGGCTCCACTGTAAGAATGAAGAGCCTAGATCGAGGACACTCTCTCGACAGCGACGAAATTGCTGAAGATATGAGGATGTGGATTCATGGGGTGAGGAAGCGATCCGAATGGTGGTTCAAGAAATACCTGCGAGAATCGCAATAATCAGAATTGCCCTCGCCACGTCATGCGGCGTGCGGCATCAATTCTGATGAACTAGGGAGTCGGTCCCGTAGCCTGAGCAGTTTCCCTTGCAGGCACCGATACGTCGCGCCAGCACAGCGTCATTCGCGACTTCAGGACTGGCGGTCCGCCAGTCATTCAGATCTAGCGATGCCCCTCGACAGCTTTCAGGTATCCCCGTCTGCTGCAATGGCAGTCGCACGGAAAGTGCGAATCAGGGACACGATTTCATCAACCTCCGCGTCCAGGAATAGGTCTTCAGGGCCCCCAGGGGCCAGCGCGTTGAATGGTGACTCGTACAACGCCTCGACCTCAATCGTGCCGTTTCGGGCGAGGTAGTCGATGAGCTGATTCAGGAAGCGGATCTGGGCGGACGTCTGAGTGCTGCCTTCCAACAAGGGGCTGAAGGCCGCAACTACCGCCTCGCGCTCGATCCCCGTGAGGGAACGGAGGAAGAGGCCGAGGCCTCCCGAACAATCGGCGACGCGCTCGATGTCCTCGTCGGTGCCGATGCCGGCCTCGACGAAGATCCGCTCCAGCTCGACCAGGTCGGAAGCGGTGATTTGCTGGTTGCGGCTGATCTTCTGGATAACAGGTTGTCCCTTGTGGGTGTTGAGGAAGATCCGGGCCTTTTGCTCAAAGCGCGTAAGAACGGCGCTGGCATCCATTCCTTGTAGTGGAGCTGCAGTGATCTCTCCGCGCTCGTCCTCGAAATCTGTGTAGATCACACCTCGCCTGTTCTTCTCGATCAGTTTGACTAGGGCTCGCAGACGACGGCGCATCGTTTCGAGCATAGGCAGGGTGGCATCTTGCCACCACGGGTCATTCGCGACCTCATCGAGCAGTTCCTGCTGGGCACGGATGGCGGGAATGGTTAGCTGGTCGAGCAGCGCGGAAGCGATCTCCTGCACCTGAGCCTGGATGCGCGTGAAGTCGGGAGTGGCATTCAACACTGCAAGTTGGAGGCGCAAGACCATCAGATCGAAACGCTTCGCCTCCAGGCTCGTATCAGTGTCACGGAATGCAGTGGGCAATCCGGCGAGGTGGTCGACGACCTGGGCGTGTGCCTCAGGAGTGAGCTGCAGCCAGGCGTCGATGTCGCTATAGGTATCGACCTGCTCCAGATGGGGACGGACCAGGAAATTCTCACGATTCATCGCTGCGACCTCCTGGTGAAGCCGCTCTGCAAGGTCGCGACGCAGGCCCGATTCGCTGGTGGTTCCGTCCCCGACAAGCATCTCGGGCTGCGCATTGTCGAGGGCGAGGAGGAGGTCGGCTCGGGTCTCGAAGATTCGCTGTCCAACAGAGGGTTGGATCTTGCCCTCTGAGCGCATCAGGCTCTGATTGAAGAACTCGATGTTCTGGCACAAGTCAAAGACCAGGAACCCGGTCTTGTCCCGATTTGGCCCGAAGAGGTCGGGAGCCAGGCGGGTGCCGCGGCCAATCATCTGCCAGAACTTGGTCTTGGACCGGATCAGCTTGAAGAAGACGAGGTTGACCACCTCGGGCACGTCGATGCCTGTGTCCAGCATGTCGACGGAGATAGCGATGTGGGGGGCCTTGGTCGGCTCGGCGAACTGTTCGATAAGACTCTGTGCATACTCCTTACTGTGTGTAATGACCTGGGCAAACTCGCCACGAAATTCTGGGTAGTTGACGTCGAATCGCTCGGCGATGAAGTCGGCATGACGTTGATTCGCGGCGAAAATAATGGTCTTACCGAGCCGATCGCCATCCTCGACCTTGAGACCATGCTCAAGCAGCGTCTGCAAAGCCAGGTCTACGGTATGCGCATTGAACAAGTACTTGTTCAGTTCATCAGACGTGATCTCCTCCGGGACGTTTCCTTCCTCGTCCCATTCGAGGTTGTCCCACTCTTCCCGTTCCTCGGGAGAGAGATCTGCGTACTTTATGCCTCCGCGCTGGAATTTAAGGGGAACCTCAACAGCGGTAGGGGCGACCAGCCAGCCTTGAGCCACCGCTTCTTCAAGGCTGTAGACGTCGGTAGGCACGCCGTCCTGCAGATGGAAGCGACGATATGTGTTGCGGTCGATCTCATCCTTTGGTGTCGCGGTCAGACCCACGAGGAGCGCATCAAAGTAGTCAAAGATGGCACCGTACTTCTGGTAGATCGAGCGATGGGCTTCGTCCACGACAATCATGTCGAAGTAGCCCGGGCCGAACCGGCGACGACCGTCGCCGTCGGTCTCGTTGATGAGGTTCATCAGAGTTGGATAGGTGGAGATGTAGACCCGTCCGGTACCGCCGCGGTCTTCGAGGAGGTTGACCGGATTACTACCCTTGAGGTGCTTCTTGAAAGTGTTCGAGGCCTGCGTGACCAGTGCCTGACGGTCTGCCAGGAAGAGAACTCGCTTCGCCCAGTTGGCCCGCATCATCAGGTCAGTGAGCGCAATCACGGTGCGTGTCTTACCGGATCCTGTAGCCATGACGAGCAGGGCCTGGCGGCGGGCGTCATTCTCGAAGGACGCGGTGACTGCGCGGATCGCTCGCACCTGGTAGTCGCGCCCCGCGATTTCATCGTTTATCGGCAACTTGTCGAGGCTGCGACGGCTGGCACGCCGCTGGATGAGGAGGCGCAGCTCGTCCTTGGTGTAGAACCCCTGGACTTCACGAGGCGGGTACATCTGGTCGTCCCAGATATACGTCTTGTAGCCATTGGTGTAGAAGATGACCGGCTTTTGACCGAACTGCTCAGCGATAGCGCTCGCGTAGAGCTGGGCCTGGTGCTGCCCAACGGTCGCGTCTCGTGTGGTGCGCTTGGCTTCGACGACGGCAAGGGGCCGGCCATCGTCGTCCCACAGCACATAGTCAACCTTGCCCTTGCCAGTAGGCGAGACGGACTCGGGCAAGCCGGAGATCGGAAACTCGCGATCCTGCGGCTGGTCCAGCGCCCAGCCGGCTTCCTTGAGGAGAAGGTCGATGATCAGCGCACGCGTGTCGGCCTCGTTGTAGTCGTGAGTGTCAGGCCGGGTCTTGTTCGTGTGTTTGGCCGCGTTGATCTCAGCACGGAGCGCCGCCAGCTCGGCGTCCAAATTCTCGTTGCGCTTACGAGCGGCAGCGAGCTCCTTCTGCTGCGCCTCGAACTGCTCAGCCTGCGCCTTGAGCTCCGTCTGCTTTACGATCCGAATACCGGTCGGGGTCGGGTGGCGCATAGCCGTGGGATCGAATGTGATGCCTGGAGCTGGGAGATCGCCAAGCTTGGTGGAGTACGTCCGTGCTAGCCAGTACATCACGTGGAACAGTTCGCTGATGATGCGGATCGCGTCGTTCGGGCCCATCGGACTCTTGCGATGGACCGCAATGTTGCCCTGACGGCGGATCACATCCATCTTCGCGCAGATGGTCTGGCCGGCAACGCGGACGAGTGTTGGCTCGGCAATCATGGTGGCCAGGTCTTCCCGATAGGGAAGCTGTAGGTGGCTATCCGCTTGGAACAGCCATGTGACCATTAGTTCCAGCACCCGCCGGGCATAGAACACTGACGCACGTGGGTCCGCAACAGCCAGCCGCTCCGCATGCACCGCCTCCGCGTGCAGATCTGGCCACTCGGCCGCGAGGAACCCGAAGTTGGTGCGGGCGGCCGGGGCGGAGGCGGGGCTGCTCACGGTGGGGCCTTTCCGGACAGGGGATCGGGAGAGAGGGCAGTAGGTGGAGCGGGACGCAGCTACGCGATGGGGTTGGTTTCCTCAGGCCAAAGCTCACCACGGAAAGCCCGACTCTGGAGCGAGGCGAAAAGGTCATCAAGCCCGGCGCCGTGGGAACGGTTAGCTTGCCTGAGCTCTCTGACAGATTCGATTCGACGTGAAAATGATTCCTGAAGTTCCAGAGGCGGCAACGGGAAAGGCATCCCAGCAAACCGGGCCGCGCCAAGGTGTGCAACGCTCGACGTCTTGCTGCTGATCTTGGCGAATTCACCCGTGCGGAAGTAGCGCAGGAAGACGCCTAGTGCAAAGGTCGGATGCGTCTGGGTAGAGTTGGCCTGAAACCGGAGGAGAGTGTTTTGGAAGCAACTCCCCTCTAGCTCGTTTCGCCACATCGCCGGCCGTCCGACAAGCTCGGTGCTCTGGCCTTCATTGAGGAGAATGTCGCCGATTTTGAGCCGGTACTTAGGGTAGTCGGTGCCGTCAAAGTCCATAGAAAGGACGTCGGACAAATCAATCCGATCCTCGAAAACGTTGGCGACACGGATGTATGGGCGCGTGTGCTTCCCTGTCTGGTACTTAGGAGCACGCTGTCGGCCGAGCTGTACGACGCCAGCGTCAGCCACGCTGACAGTCTTCCACCCGCGCTCGTTCTTCATCGGTTCGCCGAACATTTCGATAAAGATGGATTGAGCTAGGTCATCAAGTTGAACCGCCGCCTGTCTGCGCATGGCACGCAGCTCATCCACATGGTCCAGCATGCGGGCGATTCGCCGCTGGGTCGCGATCGGTGGCAGGGGGATCTCGAGGGGGGCTAGATCTTTCTTGTTGAGCTGGGGGACACTGCTCCCATTTGCGATCGAGGAGAGGTCAAAGGCTTGGAACCACTGGTACAGGTAGTTTGAATCTAGTTGCGCCGCATGAGGTGAAATTGCCATAAGGTTTGGATCCAGAACACACGGGCGCCCAGCAAGGCGCTTCTTGTTTGTGCCAATCGCACCGCCTCGCTTTGGGATGATCAGAGAATTCGGAGGGCACGTTGCCGAGCGAGCGCCAGGGCTGGAGTTCCACTGCTGAGCCCTGCTTATAACGCGCTCATTTCCAGGAAGGTTCATATCTGACACCCGGGTCAGCAAATAGCCGTCAGTCTGGGCATTGAAGGCAGTCCCGACCGGAAGAGAATTTCCAGTATAGAAGTCAGCCACGGAACTGAGTTGGACGGTGCGCATTTACAGCATCCCCTTCAATGCGCTCATTCCTTGCTGGATATCCGACTCGATCCGAGCTAGCTCGTCCATGATCTCCTGCGGCGATCGGTATTCGACCACCTCATGGACGACCTCCTTATAGCGACTCAGGCTCAGGTCATACCCGTTGGCGACGATATCGCCCTTGGGCACGCAGAAGCTCCGCTCCGTTCGTGCCCTCTCCAGCTCGCTGCCATTGTGCCGCCTCCACCGCGCCAACACGTCCGGGAGGTTGTTCGCAGCGTGTTCCGTCTCACTTAGCGGAGAGGCACCTGCCGGCACGGGCCCAAGACGGTCCTCCGGCAACAGCGGCTGTCGCTTGTC
>NZ_JBGCCR010000071.1:0-6527 GCF_041262485.1 Streptacidiphilus sp. BW17
GTTGCTGTGTCAGGCGTTCGCGCAGGTGCTGGGCCTGGAGCGGGTCGGCGTGGAGGACGACTTCTTCGCCCTGGGCGGCCACTCCCTACTGGCGATGCGGCTGCTGAGTCGGATCCGTGCGGTGCTGGGTGTGGAGTTGGCGGTCCGCGAGTTGTTCGAGGCGCCGACGCCGGCGGTCCTGGCGGGACGGCTTGGGCAGGCCGGTGAGAGCCGGTTGGCACTGCGTGCGATGGAGCGTCCGGAGCGGGTGCCGTTGTCGTTCGCGCAGCACCGGCTGTGGTTCCTCGGGCAGTTGGAGGGTGCGAGCGCGACCTACAACACGCCGATGGCGCTGCGGTTGACCGGGGAGGTGAACCGGGAGGCCCTGGCGGAGGCGCTGCGGGATGTCGTCGGGCGGCACGAGGCGCTGCGGACGGTGTTCCCGGCAGTCGATGGTGAGCCCTACCAGAGGGTGCTGTCGCTGGAGGAGTGCGGGTTCGAGCCCTCGGTGGTCGAGGTGGCGTCGGATGGGCTCGAGGGTGCGTTGGCTGAGGCGGGCCGGTATGCGTTCGACGTCTCGTCCGAGACTCCGTTGCGGGCGACGCTGTTCGCGGTGAGTTCGGTTGAGCATGTGCTGATGCTGCTGTCGCACCACATCGCCATGGACGGCTGGTCGACTGCTCCGCTGGCGAGGGACCTTTCGGCGGCGTATGCGGCGCGCTTGGGCGGTCTGGCTCCGGTGTGGGAGTCGCTGCCGGTGCAGTATGGGGATTTCGCTGTGTGGCAGCGCGAGTTGCTGGGTGACGAGCGGGATTCGTCGAGTCTGTTGTTCCGTCAGGTGGCCTACTGGCGTGAGACGTTGGCGGGAACCCCTGAGGAGTTGCCGCTGCCGTTCGACCGGTCGCGTCCGGCGGTCGCGTCGCACCGTGCCCACACCGTGGAGTTGGATGTTCCGGCTGAACTGCACGGGCGTTTGGTGGAGTTGGCGCGTGAGCGTGGGGTGACCATGTTCATGGTGCTGCAGGCGGCTGTTGCGGTGACGCTCAGCCGACTGGGTGCGGGGGCCGACATCCCGATCGGCTCGGCGATCGCCGGGCGTACGGATGAGGCGTTGAACGATCTGGTCGGGTGTTTCGTCAACACCGTGGTCGTGCGGACGGATCTGTCCGGTGATCCGACGTTCGAAGAGGTTCTCGGGCGGGTGCGCGAGGCGGGGTTGAGCGCGCTGGAGAACCAGGATGTGCCGTTCGAGAAGCTGGTGGAGGAGCTGGCACCGGCGCGTTCGCTGGCCCGGCACCCGCTGTTCCAGGTCGTCCTGACCCTTCAGAACACCGGCCTGACAGCGGATGACGGTGCGCTGGACCTGCCCGGCCTCGGAGCTGAACTGCTGCTGATGGGTCGGGCGATGGCCAAGTTCGACCTTGATGTGATCGTGGGTGAGGTGTTCGGTGCGCAGGGCGCGCCGGCGGGGATCCGGGGCATGCTGACGGCGGCGGCGGACCTGTTCGACGAGGGCGTCGCGGGTCGGGTCGCGGGCTCACTGGTGCGGGTGCTGACGGCGATGGCCGACGACCCGCGGACCCGGGTCGACGCGGTGGATGTGCTGGGTGCGGATGAGCGTCGCAGGGTGCTGTCGGAGTGGAACGACACCACTGCGGCCGGATCCGGGGTGATGGTTCCGCAGCTGTTCGAGGCGCAGGTGGCGCGGACGCCGGAGGCGGTGGCGCTCGTCTCCGATGGCGTGTCGGTGTCGTACGCGGAGCTGGACGCGCGGGCGAACCGCCTTGCCCACTACCTGGTCGGCCAGGGTGTCGGGCCGGAGTCGGTGGTGGGGCTGGCGCTGCCGCGAGCGGAGATGATCAGCGGGATCCTGGCGGTCTGGAAGGCGGGGGCCGGCTACCTTCCGGTGGACGTGTCCCAGCCGGCCGAGCGGGTCGCGTTCACGGTGAAGGACTCGCGGGCACAGCTCGTGCTGACCACCGATGAGGTGCTGGAGGACCTGCCGTCGGTGGGTGTGCGCCTGGTCGCCGTGGACGACACGTTGACGGCGATGCAGTTGGCGGCGGCGCCGACCACATCGCCCGGCGTGGCGGTGGATCCGCGGTCGCTGGCGTATGTCATCTACACCTCCGGTTCGACGGGTCGTCCGAAGGGCGTGGCCGTTACGCACGGGGGCCTGGCGAACTACGTGTCCTCGGTGCCGGCCCGGGTCGGCTTCGAGGGCGGCAGATATGCGTTGCTGCAGGCGCAGGCGACCGACCTGGGGAACACGGTGCTGTTCGCGAGCCTGCTGTCCGGTGGTGAGCTGCACGTCCTGGACGAGGAGGCGGTCACCGATCCGCGCCTGGTGGGCGACTACCTGGCCGAGCACGGGATCGACTTCCTGAAGGTGGTGCCCTCGCACCTGGCGGCGCTGGGTGCGGTGGGTGGTCTGGAGCGGGTGCTGCCGGGTCGGTCGGTGGTGCTGGGTGGTGAGGCGGCCTCGCCGGGGTGGGTCGATGAACTCCTGGCCGCCGCGGGCGAACGGCGGGTGTTCAACCACTACGGTCCGACGGAGACCACGATCGGTGTCGCGACCACCCGCCTGACGGGTGGGGTGCTGCCGGTGGGTTCGCCGGTGGCCAACACCTGCTTCTACGTGCTGGATGAGCGCCTCAACCCGGTGGCGCCGGGTGTGGCGGGTGAGTTGTACGTGGCGGGTGCGCAGCTGGCGCGCGGCTATGTGCGCCGCCCGGGCCTGACCGCGGAGCGGTTCGTCGCGTGCCCGTTCGAGTCCGGTACCCGGATGTACCGCACGGGTGACCTGGCCCGTTGGACGGCCGATGGCGAGATCGTGTTCATGGGCCGTGCGGACGAGCAGGTCAAGATCCGTGGTTTCCGGATCGAGCCGGGTGAGGTGGCCGGCGCCCTGACGGCTCACCCGCTGATCGCCCAGGCGGCCGTGATCGCCCGCGAGGACACCCCGGGGGAGAAGCGCCTGGTCGCCTACGTGGTCGCGGACGACCCGGATGATGTGGACGACACCCTCGTGGACGGGGTGCGGACCTTCGTCGCCGCGCGGCTGCCGGAGCACATGGTGCCCGCCGCCGTGGTGGTGTTGGACGCCCTGCCGCTGACCGGCAACGGGAAGTTGGACCGCAAGGCGCTGCCCGCGCCGGACTTCGCGGCGGCGGGTGGGGTGTCGAGCCGTGGGCCGGCATCGGTGCGGGAGGAGATCCTGTGCGAGGCGTTCGCCGAGGTCCTCGGGTTGGCGAGCGTCGGCGTCGATGACGACTTCTTCGCGTTGGGCGGGCACTCGCTGTTGGCGGTGTCGTTGGTGGAGATGCTGCGGGTGCGTGGGGTCTCGGTGTCGGTGAAGGCGTTGTTCCAGACGTCGACCCCGGCAGGCCTGGCACTCGAGGCGGGTTCGGAGCACGTGGTGGTGCCGGCGAACCTCATCCCCGAGGACGCCGTGCGGATCACCCCGCAGATGCTGTCGCTGGTGGAACTGACCGAGGCAGAAATCGAGTTGATCGTGTCGAAGGTGCCCGGCGGTGCCGCGAACGTCGCGGACGTGTACCCGCTGGCCCCGTTCCAGGAGGGCGTCCTCTTCCACCACCTGATGACGGCCGGACACGAGGGCGAGCGGGATGTGTACGCCGGGCCGACGGCGCTCGGGTTCGACTCCCGCCCGCGCCTCGACTCGTTCCTGAACGCGCTGCAGCGGGTGATCGACCGGCACGACGTGTACCGCACCGCGATCGTGTGGGAGGGCCTGCGCGAGCCGGTCCAGGTCGTGGCCCGACGCGCCGAACTGCCGGTCCACGAAGTCGTGCTGGATCCGCGGGGTGCGGACGCGGCCGAGCAGTTGCAGTCCATCGGCGGCGCCTGGATGGCGCTGGACCGCGCCCCGCTGATGGACGTGCACATCGCCGCCGAACCGGACGGCGAGGGCTGGCTGGCCCTGCTGCGCGTCCACCACCTGGTGCGCGACGACACCACGACGAATGCGCTGCTGGGGGAGGTGCGTGCCTTCCTGACAGGGCGGGGTGAGTCGCTGTCCGAGGCGCTGCCGTTCCGCGACTTCGTCGCTCAGGCCCGCCTCGGTGTGCCGCGCGAGGAGCATGAGCGGTACTTCGCCGGGCTGCTGGGCGACGTCACCGAGACCACCGCCCCGTTCGGCCTGCTGGACGTGCACGGTGACGGCACGACCGCGGTATCGGCGTGTTCCGCGGTGGAGGCCGAGCTCACGCTTCGACTGCGGGCGATCGCGCGCCGGATGGCGGTGAGTCCGGCGACGGTGTTCCACCTGGCATGGGCGCGGGTGCTGGCAGCGGTGAGCGGTCGTGAGGACGTGGTGTTCGGCACGGTGCTGTTCGGCCGGATGAACGCGGGCGCGGGTGCCGACCGGCTCCAGGGCCCGTGCCTCAACACGCTCCCGGTGCGGGTGCGGGTCGGCTCCTCCACCGTGGGCGAGGCGCTGACCGGGATGCGGCAGCAGCTGGCCGAGCTGCTGGTGCACGAGCACGCGCCGCTGGTGCTGGCGCAGCAGGCGAGCGGTGTGGCGGGCGGCAGCCCGCTCTTCACCGCCCTCTTCAACTACCGCAACGGCCAGGCCGGTGCGACCGAGCCCGGTGCGGGTCTGGGCACCGGGTTGGAGGACGTGCGGCTCCTTGCCTCGGAAGGGCGCACCAACTACCCCCTGGTCGCGAACGTCGACGACGACGGGACCGGGTTCAGGCTGGCCATCGACGCGGTGGCGCCGGCCGATGCGGAGCAGGTGGGCACGATGCTGCACACCTGCCTCCGCCGGCTCGTGACCGTGCTGGAGGAGGAACCGCAGGCCCGGTTCGCGGCGCTGGACGTGCTCGACCAGGCTGAGCGTCGGCTGGTGGTGGAGGTGTGGAACGACACTGTTCGGCCGTTGGTGGATGTGACGTTGCCGGGGTTGTTCGCGGCGCAGGTGGTGCGGACGCCGGATGCGGTGGCGGTGGTGTTCGAGGGTGTGGAGGTGTCGTACGGGGAGTTGGATGCGCGGGCGAATCGGTTGGCGCGACTGCTGGTCGGCCGGGGTGTGGGGCCGGAGTCGGTGGTTGCGGTGCTGATGGAGCGCTCGGTCGAGCTGGTGGTGGCGTTGCTGGCGGTGGTGAAGGCCGGCGGTGCGTATCTGCCGGTGGATCCGGAGTATCCGGCCGGGCGGATCGCGGCGGTCGTGGCGGATGCCGGGCCGGTGTGCGTGCTGAGCACCATCGCCCTGACCGCGTTGGTGCCGGATGGCGTGGCGCGGGTCGCGGTGGATGATCCGGCTGTGGTCGCGGAGTTGGCGGGTCTGTCGGCGCAGGCTCCTGTGGTGGGGGTGTTGCCCGCGCATCCGGCGTATGTGATCTTCACGTCGGGTTCCACCGGGCGTCCGAAGGGTGTTGCGGTGTCGCATGCGGGGATCGTGAACCGGCTCGCCTGGATGCAGGAGCTCCCCGGTGTGGCCATCGGTGTCGGGGATCGGGTGCTGCAGAAGACGCCGTTCGGGTTCGACGTCAGTGTGTGGGAGTTCTTCTGGCCGTTGGTGCAGGGCGCGGCGTTGGTGCTGGCACGTCCCGGCGGCCACCGGGAGCCCGGCTATCTCGTCGAGTTGATCCAGGGCGAGAACATCACGGTGACGCACTTCGTGCCGTCGATGCTGGAGACGTTCCTGCGTGAGCCGGCGGCCGGCGACTGCACCGGGCTGCGGGCGGTGTTCTGCAGTGGTGAGGCGCTGCCGGCGCCGTTGCGCGACCGGTTCCTCGAACTGCTGGGCGGTGTACCGCTGTTCAACCTGTACGGGCCCACGGAGGCGGCCGTGGACGTGACCGCGGCGCGCTGTGCCGTCAGCGATGGTGCGGTGGTGCCGATCGGTGGGCCGGTGGCCAACACCCAGGTGTACGTGTTGGACGACCGGATGTCCCCGGTGCCGGTGGGTGTCGAGGGTGAGTTGTACCTGGCGGGTGTGCAGTTGGCGCGCGGGTACGTGGGGCGTGCCGGTTTGACGGCGGAGCGGTTCGTGGCGTCGCCGCTCGGGGTGCCGGGTGGGCGGTTGTACCGCACGGGTGACCTGGTCCGGTGGAACGCCGGCGGCGAGCTGGTGTTCGCGGGCCGTGCGGACGAGCAGGTGAAGATCCGTGGTTTCCGGATTGAGCCCGGTGAGGTGCAGGCCGTCCTGGCCGCACACCCGGGCCTGGAGCAGGTCATGGTGACGATCCGTGAGGACCTGCCGGGTGACCTCCGCCTGGTGGCGTACGCGGTTCCGGCCGGCGTAGACGTCGACGCGGACGAACTGGTTTCCAGTGTGCGGGGGTTCGCGGGTGAGCGGTTGCCGTCCTACATGGTGCCGTCGGCAGTCGTGCTGCTGGAGGAGCTGCCGCTGACCGTGAACGGCAAGCTGGACCGTGTTGCCCTGCCCGCGCCGGAGTACGTGGCGGGTGCGGGGCGGGGTCCGGTGACGGTGCAGGAGGAGCTTCTGTGCCAGGCGTTCGCCGAGGTCCTGGGACTCGACCGGGTCGGGGTCGACGATGACTTCTTCGCCCTGGGCGGTC
>NZ_JBGCCR010000072.1:0-6355 GCF_041262485.1 Streptacidiphilus sp. BW17
CTCCACCACACCGGCTGGGAACTACAGATGAAGAGCGGCCGACCCCGAGCCGTCCCACCACCCGACACCCCACCCCCACCCAACACCCGCTACCCATAGCCAACGAACCGCCGACCAGCCGCCCCACCACCCGGGAGCGGCCCACCGGCACGCCCGCTTGGGAGTGCTCCAGCCGGCCGGAGGCAGCGGCCCGCAGCGGATCGCCGACGGAGGCAAGCAGGCTGTCGTGATCGGTGCCGACCACGCTGCCCCCACCTTGGATCGGATGTCGAAGAAGTGATCAACTGTCAGCCCCGCTGGCCGCCATGCCCTGACGGGTAGTTGGGTATCGGGGCTTTCGTCGTTTCGTTGATCGTTTATTCCATCACGGGAATGATTCGTGTTGCCTCATGGACGTGCTCAGACGGAGCCCGTAGCGTCAGAAGCGGGCACTGCTATTGGTGCGCTGCACACAGCCGGGCACAGGAGCAGGCGGCAGAACTGGGCATGCCCCGTGCGGCAGTCGACCACGGGGAGATGCTGGCCGACCATATCGAGCGGGACCGTCGGGGCGAGCGTGTGCAACTTTCCAGCCCGCCCGGATCAAGGACGGCACTCGGATGGTCGGCATCTCCGACGACAAGGATCAAAACGCGCCCGTGCTGGCTTTCTCCCGCCTCGAGTTCACCATCTTCGCCGACCCGCTACCCCAAGGCCGGGTAGGTCGCTGTTCCCTCAGCGAGCGGAACCTGCGCGTGAACTCCCGCCTCAGCCCAGCCAGCCGGGCCGGACCAGGCCGGACTCGTAGGCGAGGACGACGAGTTGGGCGCGGTCGCGCGCGCCCAGCTTGACCATGGTCCGGCTGACGTGGGTCTTCGCCGTCAGCGGGCTGACGACCAGGCGGCCCGCGATCTCCTCGTTGGAGAGGCCGAGGCCGACCAGGGCCAGTACCTCGCGTTCGCGGTCGGTGAGGCGGGAGAGGGACGCGGGCTGTTCCGGCTCCTTGGAGCGGGCGGCGAACTCGGCGATCAGGCGGCGGGTGACGCCCGGTGAGAGGAGGCCGTCGCCCGCGTGGGCGGCGCGGACGGCGCGGACGAGTTCAGCCGGTTCGGTGTCCTTCACCAGGAAGCCCGCCGCACCCGAGCGCAGCGCCTCGAAGACGTACTCGTCCATCTCGAAGGTGGTCAGCACCACCACCTTGACCTCGCTCAGCTTCGGGTCCGAGCAGATCTTCCGGGTGGCGGCAAGGCCGTCCAGCCGGGGCATGCGGATGTCCATCAGCACCACGTCCGGCGCCAGCTCGCGGGCGCGTTCGACGGCCTGGAGGCCGTCGTCGGCCTCTGCGACGACGGTGATGTCGGACTGGGCGTCGAGCAGCGCCTTGAACCCCGCCCGGACCAGCTGCTGGTCGTCGGCGAGCAGCACGCGGATCATGTCGTCTCCCAGGGGATCGTGACTCGTCGTGGTCATCGGCGCGCCGTCCATCCGTTCGCTGTCCATCCGTTCGCGAGCGGCAGTTCGGCGCGGACGGTGAAGCCGCCGCCGGGTGCCGGGCCTGCCTCGACGCTGCCGCCGAGCGCGCCCACGCGTTCGCGCATGCCCGCCAGCCCGCTGCCGCTGCCTCCCGCGCGGGCACCTCCGGTGGCGGAGGTCGGGCCCGGGTCGTGGACGGTCACCGTGAGGCGCTCCGCGCTGTCGTCCAGCAACACCTCAGCGGTCCGCGCGGACGAGTGGCGGATGACGTTGGTCAGCCCCTCCTGGACGATCCGGAAGGCCGCCAGCTCGATCCCGGCGGCCAGCGCGCGGCGCAGCCCGGTCCGGGTGACGGTGACCGTCAGCCCGGCCACGCCCGCCTGGCGGACCAGGTCGCCCAGGCGGGCCAGGTCGGGCGCGGGGCTGCGGTCGGCTGGCTCGCCGGAGCGGAGCGTGCCGAGGACCTGGCGCACTTCGCCGAGCGCCTGCTTGCTGGTGTCCCGGATCGTGGTCAGCGCCGTGCGCGCCTGCTCCGGGTCGTCGTCGATCAGCTCCAGCGCCACCCCGGCCTGGACGTTGATCAGGGAGATGCTGTGCGCGAGCACGTCGTGCAGCTCGCGGGCGATGCCGAGCCGCTGCTCGTCGGCGATCCGCGCCTCGCGTTCGGCGCGGGCCGCACGCCAGTGCTGGCGTTGCTCGATCCGCGTGCGCATCAGCTCCGCAGCGGCGACCAGCAGCAGCAGCCAGGCGAGCACCCCGAGCTCGACCGGCCAGCGCAGGGATCCGGTCGCGGCGTTGACGACCACATGGGCGAGGTAGAGCGCGCCCAGGCTGATCCACGCGGCCCGTCGCCGCCCGGCCAGCACAGCGCTGACGTAGCCGATGGCGACGCTGAGCACGATCGGCCCGTACGGATAGCCGAGCAACAGGTACAGCCCCGCCACCGCCGCCGTCCCGGCGCAGACCTGCAACGGCCAGCGCCGCCTCAGCAGGAGCAGGGCGGGGCCGGCCAGCAGAAGCACGACCGCCGGCGCCGGCAGCCCTTCGTGCCAGTTCCCGCCGTGCTGGTGCCCGGCCACGGCGCGGGTGCCGAGCACCTGGATGAACGCGACGACCAACGCCAGGGCGACGACCCGCCGCGCGCCGCGGTCGCGCCTGCCGCGCCGGCCCGGCCGACCGGGCCATCCCGGCCACCCCGGCCCGTCATCAGGCATCTCGGGGCCGGGCCCCTCGCGCCAACCGGATCTCATACGTGCACCGTAGGCCAGATCCCCCGCCCGTTGCGTCACCTCACTGAGGTGCCGGGACGTACTCCCAGGGCAGTACGTCCGGGCACCTCCGACCTGCCTACCTCCGGGTCAGGAAGTCGATGGTGCGGCGGGAGACGCCGAGCTCGCGGGTGAGGCGGGCGAAGGTGGTGTGGCC
Source organism: Streptacidiphilus sp. BW17 (assembly GCF_041262485.1). Lineage (NCBI taxonomy): Bacteria > Bacillati > Actinomycetota > Actinomycetes > Kitasatosporales > Streptomycetaceae > Streptacidiphilus > Streptacidiphilus sp. BW17. The sequence continues at coordinate 2,878 of NZ_JBGCCR010000072.1, forward strand.
CTGGGTGACGCGGGCGAAGGCGCGCCAGGCCGGGCGGAAGGTGAGGACGGCGGCGTGGAAGGCCTGCGGGCGGCGCTCGAAGGCCGACAGCATGCGGCGGCCGACCCGCATCTCCTGGCCCAGGTCCGCGCGGATGTCGAAGGTGTAGCCCAGGCCCTCGCGGCGGACCTCGACGCCGTTCTTCGCGCCGGCGAGCTTCGCCGCCCACTTGCCGGCCAGGCGGCCGGAGCGGAGGGCGTAGGAGATGCCCTCGCGGGTCCACGGCTCCAGCAGGCCCGCCGCATCACCGGCGACCAGGACGCGGCCGCGCGAGAGCGGCGACTCGTCGGCGCGGCAGCGGGTCAGGTGGCCCGACTCGACGCTCGGGGTGAACCGGGCGAGGTCCAACTGGTCGATGAACGACGTGAGGTAGGCGCGGGTCTCCGCGCCCTTGCCGCGGGCCGCGATCACGCCGACGGTCAGGCTGTCGCCCTTGGGGAAGACCCAGCCGTACGATCCGGGCAGCGGGCCCCAGTCCAGCAGCACCCGGCCACGCCACTGCGCCGCGACGTCCGCCGGGACCGGGATCTCGGCCTCCAGGCCCAGGTCGACCTGGTCGAAGACGACGCCCACGTGCGCGCCGACCCGGCCCGCACTGCCGTCCGCGCCCACCACGGCACGGGCCTTGACGGTCCGTCCGTCCTGGATCGTGACCAGGGCGAGCCCGGCCTCGTGTTCCTCCGGCTGGGTGACGCCGGTGACGGTGACGCCGGTGACCAGCGTCGCGCCCGCCTTCTCGGCGGCCTGGACCAGGCCGTGGTCGAACTCGTCGCGGTTGATCAGGCCGAAGAGCATCCGCTTGGAACGCCGGGTGCGCTCGTAGCGGCCACCGAGCGTGAACGTGATCGCGTGGACGCGGTCCTTGAGCGGCAGGGTGAAGCCGGGCGGAAGCGCGTCGCGGGAGGGGCCGATGATGCCGCCCCCGCAGGTCTTGTAGCGGGGCGGGGCGGCCTTGTCGAGCAGCAGCACCCGGGTCGCCCCGGCCTCCGCCGCACCGTACGCGGCGGACGAGCCCGCCGGCCCCGCACCCACCACGACGACGTCCCAGACACCGCCCAGGTCGTCGGCGAGCGCCTCCGCGGCGTCGGTGACCTCCACGCCCAGAAGGGCTGGATCACCGCCGTCGAGCAGCTCGGTCGCTCCGGTGGTCAGATTCTCGTCGTTCTCGACGTTCTCATCGGCGCCGAGGCCCTGGTTCTCGCTCACGATCGGTCATATTACTGGCGCGTCCCCGCGCGGCGCGTGCCCGGTGAGCCGCTGGTGACCGCACGCAGGCCGGAGCCGACCGCCGCGGCGGCCACGACACCGACGGCCGCGCCCGCTCCGGCGCCGAAGCTGACCGACGCGACCAGGTCGTTCCCGCTGAGCGGTTCGGTCCCATGGGCACGGTCCCGGCGGAGCCGGTGCACCGCGCCGACGAGGGTGGCCGCACCGACCAGCGCCGTCGCCGCCGGGGACACCGAGGACCCCGCCTCGCGAACCGCGTCCTTCAACTGCGGTGTACGGCTCGCGGCGCGGCCCAGCACGACCAGGCCCGCCACGGACGAGACCCACTGCAACGCCTGGTAGACGGGCATCCGGCCGCCGATCCGGTGGCCGAGCGCCGGGATGTGACGCTCCCCGAAGCGCCCGTGATGGGTGAACTCGTCCCACGCCACATGGGTGAACGCGCCCACGGCCGCCGAGGCGGCGAACCACGCCGCGTCCTGCACGCAGTCGGCGGCGCACGGTTCCGCGATCCGCCCGGCGGGCTCGCGCCTGAGGCCGTACCAGGCCGCCGCGACCCCGGCGGCGATCGCCACGTTGAGCGTCGGCACCGCCCACGCACGGTGCGTCAGCCTCCCCACCGCGTACGCGCCGGGCAGCAGGCTGTCGACGAAGTACGGGACGTCCGGGGCGAGCGAGCCGGCGACCAGCCCGGAGGCGATCAGCGGCCCCTGCGGCCGGGCGGCGCGCAGCAGCGGAAGGACGGCGGCGGGGTGGCTGAAGGTGAACGGCACAGGATCATCCTGCCTGGTTCAGCCCGCCTGGTGCCGGTCCACCCGGTCCACGCGGTCCACCCGGTCGGCAAGGCGCGCGCGGTCCGAGCCGTCCGAACGGTCCAAGCGCTCGGCATGGTCCAAGCGGTCGGCATGGTCCGAATGGTCGGCATGGTCCGAATGGTCGGCATGGTCTGCGCCGGCCCCGCTGTCATCGCCGGTCCTGCGGTCCCCGCTGTCTGTGCGGTCTCCGGGCGCGCGCCCGGCCTCCAGGTAGAGCACCTCGCCCGACTCCCGGGCCGTGAGGGCGCCGCGCAGCCGGGCGAGCTTGTTCGGCGCGAGGTGGTCGGACGCGTCCGCCGCGCTGACGAAGCGCCACTGGCGTAGCTCCGCCGCCGGAAGGGTGATCCGGGCGCGGTCGGCGGCGGCGATCCGCCCGGCGTCGAACATCAGCCGCAGGCCGCCGGATCTAGGGCCACGGTGCGGCTCCCAGTCGACGGCGAGCAGGCGCAGGCTCTCCTCGGCCAGCTCCAGGCCGAGCTCCTCGAACGCCTCGCGGACGGCGGCGGCCGTCGGTGCCTCGCCGACCTCGACGACGCCGCCGGGGAACTCCCACCCGGCCTTGTAGACCGGGTCGACGAGCAGCACCCGGTCCTCCTCGTCGAAGAGCAGCACCGCGGCGGCGACCGTGTCCCCCGCTGCGATCGCGTCCTGCACGATCGGCACCCGCGCGGTGCCCGCGCGGAGCACGGCGAGGACCTGCTCGGCCGCCTGACCCGGCGTCAGTTCGGCGGTGTCCACGACGGCCGCGTCGCGGCGCAGCCAGGGCAGGGCAGCCGCATAGGCGTCGAGATGGGAGATCCGCCAGCGGCGGGCGCGGGTGTCGTCCTTGTCGGCCTCGATCCGGCTCCGCAGAACCGTTTCTTCGGCGTGCAGCACGATGTGGTGGACCTCCATCCGGCAGGAGGCGAGCGCGCCGAAGATCTCGTCGCGGTAGTCCTGGCGGTGCAGCGCCATCGGTACCAGCAGCGGGACGTCCTCGCCGAGCTGCGCCCGGAGCGCGGTGAGGGTGTCCGGGACCAGGCGTCGCCAGGCGACCAGGTCCTGGAAGTCCGTGTGACCGCGCCGCGCGTCGGCGGGCAGCAGGTCGCGCAGCAGCGCGCCGATGCCCTCGGGGTCGACGATGTGCGATCCGGGCAGCAGACGGTGCAGTTCGCGTACGGTCGTGGACTTGCCGGCGCCGAACGCGCCGTTGAGCCAGACGATCACAGGTCCCCCAGCGGAGAGGCAGCTGACCAGCCCGCATCGTACGACGGCCCCCGCGTCACCGGGTGGCGACGTGGGGGCCGTTCGTTTGTTTCAGTAACCGTGGGGGCTTGTTGGGGGTCAGCCCTTGCGGGTCTTGATCTCGTCGGTGAGCTGGGGCAGGACCTGGAAGAGGTCGCCGACGACGCCGTAGT
>NZ_JBGCCR010000073.1:0-6272 GCF_041262485.1 Streptacidiphilus sp. BW17
GAAGGTCGGGTCACCGGACAGGTCCGTGCGCACCACCAGCGTGTTGACGAAGAACCCGACCAGGTCGTTGAGCGCCTCATCGGTACGCCCGGCGACCGGCGAGCCGATCGGGATGTCCGTGCCCGCGCCGATCCGGTTCAGGGTGACCGCCAACGCCGCCTGCACCACCATGAACAGGGTCGCCCCCCGCTCCCGGGCCAGCGCCGCCAGTCGCCGGTGCGTCTTCGCGGAGACGGTCAACTCCACGCTCTCGCCGCGGTGCGAAGCCCGCGCCGGACGTCGGCGGTCCACCGGCAGCACCAACTCCTCCGGCACCGCCGCCAACGCCTCGCGCCAGTACGCGACCTGCTCGGAGAGCACACTGTCCGGGTCCTGCTCGTCACCGAGCACCTCCCGCTGCCACAGCGCATAGTCCGCGTACTGCACCGGCAGCGCGGCCCAGTCGGGCCTGCGGCCCTCCAGCCGAGCGGTGTACGCCGTGGAGATGTCCCGCGCCAGCGCCCCGAACGACCAGCCGTCACTAGCGATGTGGTGCACCAGCACCACCAGCACGTGCTCCTGCGGCGCCACCGCGAACACCGTCGCCCGCAGCGGAATCTGCACGGCCAGGTCGAACAGGTGGCTGGAGGCTTCGGCCACCGCCGCCTCCAACTCCTGCGGCGTCACCTCGGTCACCGGCACCTCGAACCCGGCCTCCTCGACCTTGAGGACCCGCTGGTACGGCTCGCCGTCCAGCACCGGGAACACGGTGCGCAGCACCTCGTGCCGACCCACCACGTCCCGCAAGGCCCCGACCAGGGCCTCCCGGTCGACCTCCCCGGTCAGCCGCAGCGCCATCGGGATGTTGTAGGTCGCGCTCGGACCCTCCAACTGCCCCAGGAACCACAGCCGACGCTGCGCAAACGACAACGGAAACATCAGTTCTCCCCCTGGTCACGCATCGGCCGCAGTGCGGGCCTTGCCTTCTTCTTCTGTCCAGCCTGATCCACGAGCCACTTGGCGAGCCCGGCCGGTGTCGGTGCCTCGAACAGCACCCGGATCGGTACCTCGATGCCCGACACCGCGCGCACGCGGTTCGCCAACTTCGTCACCAGCAGCGAGTGGCCGCCCAGCGCGAAGAAGTCGTCCTCGGCGCCGACCACGGACAGTCCGAGGACGGTCGCGAAGGCCTCACACGCCAAGTCTTCCTCCGCGTTCGCCGGCCCACGGCCCGAACCGGCGATCACCGCGTAGTCCGGTGCGGGAAGCGCCTTGCGGTCCAGCTTGCCGTTCACCGTCACCGGCAACGCGTCCAGTACCACCACCACCGAAGGCACCATGTACTCCGGCACCATCGCCGCGGCACGCTCGCGTGCCACCGCCGCGTCCACCACCGCACCGGCGGTCGCGACCACATACGCGACGATCCGCCTGTCACCCGGACGGTCCTCCCGCACCACCGCGACCGACTGGGCCACCGCTGCATCCTGCAGCAGTACCGACTCGATCTCACCGAGCTCGATCCGGAACCCGCGCACCTTCACCTGGTCATCCACACGCCGAAGGAATTCCAGTTGCCCCTGGGCGTTCCAACGCACCAGATCCCCGGTGCGGTACATCCGCGACCCCACCGGGCCGAACGGGTTCGCCACAAACCGGCCCGCCGTCAACCCCGGCCGATTCAGATACCCACGGGCCAACCCCGCACCCGCAACGTACAACTCACCCGCGACCCCTACCGGAACCGGTGCCATCCCTCCGTCCAACACGAACACCTGCGCATTGGAGACCGGACGGCCGATGGGAATGCTGCTCAGCTGCTCTTCCCCGGTAAGTCCCTCGCAAATCCATGACGCTACATCAACCGTCGCCTCCGTGGGACCATACGCATTGACCATCCGTCGGCCCGGCGCCCAGCGTGCCACCAACTCAGCTGACAACGCCTCGCTGCCCGTGATCAGCACCCGCAAGTCCGGGTACCGCGTCTCGGGGAGGCTGCTCAAGACCGCCGGCGGAATATGAGCATGAGTGACTTCATTCACGCGCAGGAAGTCACTGAGAGAATCTCCGTAAAGGGTCCTCGCGGGAAGCACCAGGCGCGCCCCGAACAGCAGCGCGAGGCAATACTCGGAAACAGTCACGTCGAAGCTGGCGGAGGCGAACTGGAGCACCCTGCTGTCCGGGTCGACGTCGTAGCGGTCGGCCTGGTTGGCGACCAGGCCGGCGATTCCGTGGTGGGTGACGGTGACGCCCTTGGGGCGCCCGGTAGAGCCGGAGGTGTAGATGACGTAGGCGGCGTTGGCCGGGGACAGTGGTGCGCGGCGATCCCGGTCGCCGGGGTCGGTGTCAGCCTGGGCGGCCAGGGCCGCCTCGACGGGGGGGTCGCCCAGGACCAGTACCTCGGTGTCGGTGGGCAAGCCCGGTGCCGTACCGACAGTGGTGATCACACACACAGGCCCGGCGTCATCGAGCATGAAGGCGATCCGCTCGGCCGGATACTCGGTGTCGATCGGCAAGAAGGCCGCACCCGCCTTGAGCACTGCGAGCAGCGCCACCATCATGTCCGCCGACCGCGGCACGGCCAGCCCCACCACATCCTCAGGACCGACGCCGTGGGCGATCAAGTAGTGGGCGAGGCGGTTGGCGCGGGTGTTCAGTTCGGCGTAGGTCAACTCGGTGCCCTCGTAGACCACTGCCACTCTGTCTGGTGCTGCCGCCACCTGAGCCTCGAACAGTACCGGCCACGTCGCCGCGGGAACCTCACGGTCTGTGTCGTTCCACTCCACCAACACCCGCTGCCGCTCCTGTGGGGCGAAGATGTCAGCCCGGCCGATACGGACTTCGGGGTCGTGGGCGACGGCAGAGAGCATGCGGACCAGCCGCCGGCACACGCTCTCCGCGCCGGCCCGGTCGAACAGGTCTGTGGCATACTCCAGCACCCCGGCCAGTCCGCCGGGAACCACACCACTGCCCTCCTCCCACGCGGTCAAGGAGAGATCATTCTTGGCGCCGGGCTTGGTGACCGGCAGCCCGTCGACCTTCAGGTCGTGGAGGGTGGCGTTGTGGTGGGTGTTGTTCTGGAGGACGAGCGCAACCTGGAAGAGGGGGTTGTGGGCCAGACTGCGGGGCGGGTTGAGGATTTCTACGAGTCTCTCGAAGGGGAGGTCCAGGTGGGCGTAGGCGGCCAAGTCGGTTTCACGGACGCGGTCGAGTAGTTCGGCGAAGGTGGGATCCCCCGAGGTGTCCGTGCGTAGGACGAGAGTGTTGACGAAGAAGCCGACCAAGTCGTCGAGGGCTTCGTCCCCACGCCCGGCCACTGCCGACCCGATCGGAATGTCCGTGCCGGCGCCAAGGCGCGTCAGCAGTGCGGCCAATGCGGCCTGCAAGACCATGTACAGGGTGCACCCGTGGGCCTTGGCCACCTCCAACAGCCGTGTGTGCACTTCGGCGTCGACGGCGAAGGGGACGGTGGCACCGCGGTAGCTGGCCACCGCCGGGCGGGGCCGATCGGTGGGCAGTTCCAGCAGATCCGGTGCCCCCGCCAACGCCTCGCGCCAGTACGCCACCTGCCCGGACAGCACACTGTCCGGGTCCTGCTCGTCACCGAGCAGCTCCTGCTGCCACAGCGCATAATCCGCGTACTGCACCGGCAACGCGGCCCAGTCCGGCATCCGGCCCTCCAGCCGAGCGGTGTACGCCATGGAGATGTCCCGCGCCAACACACCGGTCGACCAGCCGTCACTGGCGATGTGGTGCACCAGCACCACCAGCACGTGGTCATCCTCGCCCATCCCCAGCAGCGTCACCCGAAGCGGGATCTCCGAGGCCAGGTCGAACACGGACCCGACCGTCTCCGCCACCGCCGCGTCCAACTCCTGCGGCGTCACCTCGGCCACCGGCACCTCGAAACCACACTCCTCCAGCGACAGCACCCGCTGGAACGGCTCACCATCCACTACCGGGAACACCGTGCGCAGCACCTCGTGGCGGCCGACCACGTCCCGCAGCGCTTCCGCGAGGGCTTCCCGGTCCACCTCCCCACGCAGTCGCAGCGCCATCGGGATGTTGTAGGTCGCACTCGGGCCCTCCAACTGCCCCAGGAACCACAGGCGGCGCTGCGCGAACGACAACGGCACCCGTTCCGGACGCGCCACCGGCACCAACGCCGCACGACCCGCGCCGGCCCCACCCAGCCACGCCGCCACCGCAGCCGGCGTCGGGCCCTCGAACAGCACCCGCAACGGCAACTCCACACCCAAGACCGCACGCACCCGGCTCACCAACCGCATCGCCAGCAGGGAGTGGCCGCCCAGGGCGAAGAAGTCGCCCTCCACGCCGACCCGCTCCAGGCCCAGCACCTGCGCGAACGCCTGGCACAGCAACTCCTCCCGCACCGTCGCCGGACCCCGCCCCGCATCCGCCAGGCCCGTGTAGTCCGGAGCAGGCAGGGCCTTACGGTCCACCTTGCCGTTCACCGTCAGCGGGAGTGCGTCGAGCGGCATCAGCACCGCCGGAACCGCGTACTCCGGCAGCTCCGCCGCCAACTGCGCACGCACCTTGCCGAGTTCCAGCTCCGGAGCAGCAACGACATATCCAACGAGACGCTTGTCACTCGGCACGTCCTCACGCACCACCACCGCCGCCTGCGCCACCGAGGGCTGCGCCAGCAGCACGGCCTCGATCTCACCGGGCTCGATCCGGAAGCCACGGATCTTCACCTGCTGATCGGCCCGGCCGGCGTACTCCAGCTCGCCGCCGGCGTTCCACCGCGCCAGGTCTCCGGTGCGGTACATCCGGGTGCCGGCAGCGAACGGGCAGGCCGTGAACCGCTCGGCGGTCAGCGCGGGTCGGTCGACGTAGCCACGTGCCAGCCCCGCACCCGCCACATAGAGCTCACCGGCCACACCCACCGGAACCGGGCGCAGGGCGGCGTCCAGCACGTAGACGCGCATGTTGTCGGGCGGTCCACCGATCGGCAGCGCGCCCTCGCCGTCCACCGCGGTGTGCGTGGCAGCGAACACGGTGACCTCGGTGGGTCCGTAGGCATTCACCACGACAGTGCCCGGGCAGGCGCTGCGGACTCGGTCCGCCATGCCCCGGGAGACCACGTCACCGCCGGTCCACACCTCGCGCAGGCCGGCGAAGCAGGCCGGGTCCTCCTCGGCGAACAGGCCGAACAGGCCGCTGGTCAGGAAGACCCAGGTCAACCCGTGCTCGGCCACCAGCCGCGCCAGCAAGGCGACCGTCAAGTCACCGGCCGGCGCCACCACCACCCGGTGCCCGGACAGCAGCGGGACCCACAGTTCCATCGTCGACGCGTCGAAGGAGTACGGCGAGTGCAGCAGCACCCGCTCCGTCCCCGCGCCCGCGAACCGCCGGTCCCGCGCCAAGGCCGCCACATCGGCATGCGTCACCGCCACGCCCTTCGCCCGACCCGTCGAGCCGGAGGTGTACATCACATAGGCCACCCCCTCCGCCTCGTAGGAGACCTCCAACGGCTCCGCGACGCCCGCGCCGGAGACCTCCAGCACCGCCACACCCAACTCCGCCGCCTGCCCGCGCGACTCGGCATCCGTCAGGACGACCGAGGCACCCGTCTCCCCGACGATCGTCCGGCGATGCGCCAACGGATACCGGGCATCCAGCGGAACGTAGTAGCCGCCCGCCTTCACCACCGCGAGCACCGCCACCACCAACTCGACCGAGCGTTCCATCAGCACCGCGACGCCGCACTCCGCACCCACTCCCAGGTCGACCAGCCTCCGCGCCACCGCGTTGGCCCGCGCGTCCAACTCCGCGTACGACAGCTCGACCCCGTCAGCCACCACTGCCACCGCTTCCGGCGTCCGCGCCACCTGGGCCGCGAACAACCCCGGCAACGTCGCGTCCACCAGCGGCCGGGCAGTGTCGTTCCACTCCGCCACGATCTGGCGGGACTCGGCCTCACCCAGCACATCCACCGCCGACAGCCGCGTCTGCTCCGGGGCATCCTCCAGGACGGCGACGAGGTTGGCCAGGGTGGCGTGCATCAGCTCGCAGATCTGCCGTGCGTCGATCGGGGCCACCACGTCGACACTCACTGCGAACCCGGTGGTGAGATCGTCGACGGACACGGACACGGGGTAGTTGGTGCGGTCCCCTCCTCCCACCAGCCCGACGCCGGAGAGGCCGGGGTCGGCCACGGAACTCGGTGCCTGGCTGTAGCGGTAGTTGAAGATCGAGGTGAACAGCGGGCCGCCACCCGTCATCCCGCTCGCCTGCTGCGCCAGCGACAACGGCGCATGCTCATGCAC
>NZ_JBGCCR010000074.1:0-4719 GCF_041262485.1 Streptacidiphilus sp. BW17
GAAGCTAAGCCTCACAGCGCCGATGGTACTGCAGGGGGGACCCTGTGGGAGAGTAGGACGCCGCCGAACAATCTTTCCAGTGAAGCCCCCTGACCGTGTGTCAGGGGGCTTCACTGCGTTGTGGGTGCAGATAGCTGCATACCGCAGTATGCTCGCGTCATGGCTTCCACGACGCGCATCACGGTCACTCTCCCGACCGAACAGGTCGAAGAGATCAAGCGCCACACCGACAACGTCTCCGGCTATGTGGCCGAGGCCGTAGCTCGGCAGGTCCGTCGGGAACTGCTGGCGTCCGAGCTGGAGGGCTACCAGCGGGACTTCGGCGCGTTCACCGAGGAGGAGCTGGCCCAGGCCCGCGCCGAGCTCGCCGCGGGCGAGGCCGGCCGCGGAGTCGACGCCGCATGAGTGCGGCCTTCGCTTCCGTCATCCTGGACTGCGAAGCGCTGTCGGCTTGGGTCGGCCAGGACCGCCGGATGATGGCGAAGCTCGCCGTGCTGCGTGAGTCAGACGCGGACCTGGTGGTGTGCGCCAACACGATCATCGAGGCGTCCCACGAGCGCACGAACCACGCCCGCTTGAACTGGGTGCTCTCCCAGACCCGCGTCGTGCCGGTCACGGAGCAGGGAGCCCGTGCGGCGTCCTCCCTCCTCAAGCAGGTCGGCCTGCACGGCCACAAGTACGCGATCGACGCGACCGTGGCCGAGGTCGCCCTGCGCCAACAGCCACCGGTCGCCGTCCTCACATCGGACGTGGACGACCTGAGCCGCCTCTGCGGCCACCAGATCGCCGTCCTTCCGGTCTGAACCCGCTCGTCGCGCATGATTCAGAAGGGAACTATGCCCTCCTTCAAGGCAGTTCTGCTCGACTGGGTCGGAACGCTCATCGTCCCGAAGTGGGGTGCGAGTCGTGGGTACCCGGCAGGGGGCCCGTGGATCGAGCGTTCCTTGAGGCAGGTCGGGCGAGCGGCGTCCGCTGCGGAGGTGGCGCGGATCAGTGCCGCGTTGAGCGAAGCAGGGAATTGCGCCGACGTCACGGCGGGCTGGGCTGGCGCGGACCTGGCCGCCGCGGCCCACTTGGCCGGCTACCTCCGGTGGGTCACGACGGCCGGCGTGGATCCCGTCTTGGCTGACGCGATGTACGCGACGCTGTCCGACGTCGCTGACAACCAGTTCGCTGTCGACGTCGAGCCCACGCTCGCCGCGCTCAAGGCATCAGGGGTGAAGGTTGCCATCGTCAGCGACATCCACGTCGACATCCGGCCCTGCTTCGTGAAGACCGGACTGGACGTGTACGTCGACGAGTTCGTGCTGTCCTTCGAGGTCGGTGCCTGCAAGCCGGACCCGGCAATCTTCCACACCGCACTCACGAGGCTCGGGGTTCTGCCCGACGAGGCGCTGATGGTCGGCGATCGCTCCGGCCACGACGGCGCGGCCGTCGAGGCCGGCGTCATGACACTCCTCATCCCGCCGCTGACGCACGTCGACGAGCGGAGACTGGATCGCGTCCTCGCCACCTGCGGCCTTCCTCCCGGTCGGACGCCGTAGCGAGATCGTCCCGCTGTCGACCAGGGAGCCAACTCGCGCGTGCAGAGCTCCTCGTTTGCCGGGCAGGACGAGATCGACTCCCCGTGACGGGTCGCGCCAGACTTGTGCTGACGGGATGTCATATCGCCTACCGGGGCGGACACATGTGGACTCAGGGGACAGTTCTGGGCGGTCGCTACACGCTGACGGAGCGCGTGGGCGGCGGCGCGATGGGAGACGTCTGGGGCGCCGACGACGGGGTGCTGGAGCGTCAGGTCGCGGTGAAGATCCTGCTGCCGTCACTGATGGAGGACGAGTCCTTCGCGGCCGCGTTTCCGGCGTGAGGCCAAGGTCCTGGCCAATCTCGACCACCCGGGCATCGTCAACGTGTACGACTACGGCGAGGAGGAGGTCGACGCCGGGACGCGCGTCGCGTGCATCGTGATGGAGTTCATCGTCGGCCGTCCGCTCGACGTCCTCCTACGGGAACGCGGGACGCTTCCACAGGCCGAGGCGATGGCCCACATCCGCGAGTCTGCGCCTGCGCTCCCGGAGGGCTTCCCGGAACCGGTGCGCGAACTCGTCGCCCGCGCCCTGGAGAAGCGTCCGGAGGACCGCTCCCTGGGGCCGCGGCCATGGCCGAAGCGGCCCGCCGCGCGGCTGCCAGACGGAGCGTGGCGGAAGCGGAAGGAGCGGGGGGTGCCGTTGACCGCACCTTGCTGCTGCGCGGGGCGGCGGACTCTGCGGCTGCAGTGGTTCAGCCGCCGGACATTCCAGCGGCTGTCGACGACGCCGTCGTCGTGGGAACGGCAGGAAGCAGTCGCGCTGGCGGCGCCCGGGGTTCGTCGTGCCTCTGGTGATCCCGCGCGTGGTCGCCTCGACGGTCGGCACACTGCTGCTGTGGCCCAACGGACGGCAAGGCCCAGGCGGGCGGGCCCTCGAGCCCGACTGTGACGGCGAGCGTAAGCCTCCGGAGCAGCGCGAGCAGCACCTCGACGGGCAGCTCGTCGCCGCACACGCCCTCCGCGTCCGCGTCGGCGTCAGCTTCCGCGACATCGTCGGGGAAGACGACCGGCGGTAGTTCTGCTGGCGCCAACGGCGGCGTAGTGCCTGTACCGCCTACCGGCGGCGGTACAGGCGGAGGAACCGGTTCGAACAGCGGCACCGGCGGCACTACCGGGGCATCGACCAGCGGCACGGGGACGGGCGGCAGTTCCAGTGGGAGCAGGGGAACGTCGAGCGGCACGTCCTCGGGCGGATCGGGCGGCGGGACGAGTCAGATCGGCTCGGCGGGCACCTACCGCATCAAGGACGCGGCCGATGCCGGCTGCCTCGAACAGGACACCAGCAGCGGCGCCCCCGGCGCCCCCGGCGCCTATGCAGTGAGCAGCTCCTGCGCCTCGGGACCGAACCCGTACGTGGGGTGGACGTGGACCGACGCCGGAAGCGCCTAGTACGGCCGTAGGGCGACGTTCGGTCCGGTCCTGTCCGGATCGGCGGGGCAGGTCGTAGGGTGCTGCATTGTGTCGCTGCTTGAGATCTCCGATCTGATCACGGCGGTGGAGCCGGACAGCGGTCACCGGCTCCCGGTCCGGCGTGCCGAAGTGATCCAGCGACTGCGCGAGAGCGGAGACAAACGCGCGGCCAGGATCGTCGCCCGGCTCCCCGTGGACGGGGACGGGGTACTCGACCCCGTCGCCGTCGACCGGCTGCTCATCGGCGTGCACACCGAACTCCAGCGGCTGAGCGAAGAGTTGCGCATCGGCGAACGCCTGGTCCACCTGCTCGGCCCGCTTTTCGCCGCGATACGTGCCGCCGCCGTGCAGCCCGGGCCGTACCGCCTGGTCGACGTCGGTTGCGGCCTGGGCTACCTGCTCCGCTGGCTGGCGTCCACCGATGCTCTCGGCCCGGATGTTGAACTGGTTGGAGTCGACCTCAACGCCGCACTGGTGGGAGAAGCGGACCGTCTTGCCAGCAAAGAGGGCCTCAACTGCCGTTTCATCCACGGGAATGCGTTCGAACTGCCGGAAGCCGCTTCCGTCTATGTCTCCACCGGCGTGCTGCACCACTTCCGCGGTCCCGCGCTTGCTGAGTTCTTCCAAGCCCAGGCAGCCTCACCGGCGCAGGCCTTCTGCCACTTCGACATCGCCGCGACTTCTCTCGCGCCGATCGGCGCCTGGATGTTCCACCGCGCCCGGATGCGCCACCCGCTCGGCCGCCACGACGGCGTCGTCTCCGCGCTGCGGGCGCACAGCGACGAAGCACTCCTACGCGCCGCCACGGTGCCTGGCATCCGCGCACTGCTGCACGACCCACGCGGCACGGCAAACCCGTTCTGCACCACACTGCGCCCGATCATCGGCGTGCGCCCGCACCTGGAGCCCCGTTCCGCCAGGCGCTCGGGCGTTCCGCGCGCCGACTGGTCGGCCCGGAGTACCTGACCGAGCCCACCGGATGACCCCCGCCGCACCGCTGGCACTGCTCGGTCTGATCGACGCGGCGTTCAGCGGCTTCCGTGCCTACGCCGGCAGCGACGCCCGCATCCGCAAGCACCGCGCCAACGCCCGAGCGGCTTTGCGTGGGTTGACCACGGGGGCAGCCCTGCTGCTCCTTCCCGCACTGACTGCGGCCGTCCTGCTTCTGACGGCATCGGACACTTCCCGGACGTATGAGGCCCTCGCCGCCGGAGGCGTCGGCTACCTGCTCCCACTCGCCGCCTCCTTCTTCCTGCCGTTCCGCGCCAGCACGCTCGCGATGGTCATCGGCCTCGGGCCGCTGACACTGCTGCGCCCCGTAGCCATTGCCGCCGCCTGCATCGGAGCGCTCATCAACGGCGGTGGTTGGCCCGCCCTGCTGGTCGGCACGATCGCGGGTGCCGCGGTGCTGTGTGTCGAACCTGCGGTGCACCGCCGCTGGTACCGCTTGGAGCGGGTCCAGGTGGAGGTTGACACGGTCTGTACGGGTGCGTAGAGTCCTGCGAGTTGTCCCGCCTGCGATGCAGGCCTGTGGGCAGCCAACCCCCTCGAATCTGACCGCACGGTGCTTTATTTGTGCTGCCATTTTTCGGGGACAGCTGATGGATTCGATGTTTCCGGAGAAATCAGCTAGAGTTTCACTCGTCGGAACGGGCCGGAGCGAAAAGCGAAGGCCGAAACGTTCTGATAGAGTAGAAAACGAAGGAAGCGCCCGGAGGGCC
>NZ_JBGCCR010000075.1:0-3991 GCF_041262485.1 Streptacidiphilus sp. BW17
TCCGCCGTGATGGCATTCGCGGTGATCTCCTTAGTCGTCGTATTCAAGGGGTTCCTCGCCTCTCACAAGTGCATTTGTGTTCGGGCGAGCATAGATGGGTGGCTGAAGGCCCGTCAGTCCTGGCTAGCCACACCACTCCAACGAGACCTGCGGCGTCCAGCCGGCGCTGACCAAGTGGGACCTGTGGGCACTTCGTCACCAGGGCGTCTATCTGGTCTCGGGGTGGCGCTGACAGAGCGCCAGGTCCGGGCGCGGACCAGCCTGTGTGAGCTGACCAGCGCACGGTCCCGTGCTGCTGTGGTGGTGTTTCAGGCGGCAGTCGCCTCGACAGCCGGGCTGGACAGCCACGCCAGGCGGCCGAGCCTGGGCCGCAGCCAGCCGTCCAGGCTCCACACCGCGCCCGCGTTCGCGTGGAACAGCGCCAGGGAGGCGAAGATGTAGGCCACCGACGGTCCCAGATCCGTGATCCCGGGGGCGGTCCACGGCAGCCCGAACGCCTCGGCGGACGACCAGATACCCAGCGAGTACACCGCGCTGCCGATGAACACCGCATTGCTGAACACACCGAAGACCAAGCCCAACGCGATGCAGGTCTCCGTCAGGGCCGCGCCTACAGCGAACGCGCCCGGAGCGGCCGTGGCGACGGCGTGCCACATCAGGATCCACTGATGGATCACAGGGGTGTGGACCGACGTCCCCTGACCGAGCTCGTCACTCAACGTCTGCCCGTGGATGAACCCCGGCAGCCACTTGAACGACGCGTCGACCGCCCAGACCAGGCCGAAACCGATACGCACAACCGCGGCGCGCCGCAGGCGCCCTTCTTTGCCCGAGCCGAGTGGGATTCGGCGGACTCTGCGGCCCGGGGCTGTGGTTGCAGTGGTCACGATGAGCTCCTTCCGAAAGGAGGTGCACAAGGCCTATGCCGGAGGAGGCAGAACAACATGGGATGACACAGACGAATCCGGTGACTTCCCGGCTAACGGTGTTGACGGTTTCGAGATGAACAAGACCAATGCGCGGAGGCCACCTCAGCGCCCATCCAGATGTCACATACAAGCCCTCGCCACGGCTTGCCGACGCGCCGGGATCCCCCTGAAAGAGTGAGGACAGGCTGGTCCGCCACAGCCTCAGGGGGGCCAAGCGGACCAAGCGCCCCGCCGAGGCCTTCAGAGCTTGATGCCGGCGGCGAGCTGTCAGCGCGACCGTGGACAGCTCGACGCCCGGCGCGAGGGCGCGTTCGTGAGAGAGATGACCGGCACCAGGTCTGGCAGCTGGACTTCTCCGGGTTACCTACGCGGGGCCGCGGGCCTGCGCCCGTCGGCGGCCTGGTCCGAGCGGGCGGCTCCCCATCGCGGTGAGTCGGTCGCACCCGCCGGCAGACCCGCGCTCGTGAGCACCTGCTGGGGGTCGCACCCGCATGCCAGAGAGCTGTGTCGCGTTCGCGCGTGTGGACAGTAGCGGAGTCGTCGCCCTCGGCGACTCCGCTACTGTGCATCACCCGCAGAGCAGGTCAAGGACCCTACGGGGTGAGCCGGTTGGGCCCGCGGAACAAGAACGTCGCTTCCCGGATCGAGTCCAGGCCGAGCATCACCATCAGCACGCGTCCCACCCCCATGCCCAAGCCGCCGTGCGGCGGGCACCCGTAGCGGAAGCAGTTCAGGTAGTCCCGCAGCGACTCGGTTCCTACTCCCTTTTCGGCGGCCTGTTCGAGCAGCACATCGTGGCGGTGCTCGCGTTGGGCACCGGTGGTGATCTCCAGGCCCTTCCACAGGAGGTCGAAGCTCGACGTCAAGTGGGGCCGGTCGGCCGGCCGCATGTGATAGAAGGGCCGGATACTTGCCGGGTACTCGGTCACGAACACGAACTCGTGCCCGGCCTCCTCCTTGACGTGCGCGGCCAGGCACCGTTCGCCCTCGGGGTCCAGGTCCTCCTTGACCCCCTGCGGGTCCCATCCCCTGGCCCTGAGGATCTGCTGGGCCCGGACCATGGTGATGCGCGGGAACGGCAGCGCCGGCACCGTCACCTCCACACCGAAATGCTCTCGAATGGCGTCACCGTGGAGGTTCTTCACCGTCGCCAGGGCGTGGACCAGCATGTGCTCTTCGAAGTCCATCACGTCCTGGACGCCGTCGATCCAGGCGAGCTCGACGTCCAGCCCGGTGAACTCGGTGGCATGGCGGGAAGTGAACGAGGGCTCGGCACGGAAGACGGGGCCGACCTCGAAGACCCGGTCGATGCCGGCGGCGATCGCCATCTGCTTGTAGAACTGGGGCGACTGGGCCAGGTAGGCGTTGCGGTCGAAGTAGCCGAGCTTGAATACTTCCGCCCCGGACTCCGAGGCGGTCCCCATCAGCTTCGGGGTGTGCATCTCGGTGCAGCCCTCGCGGTAGGCGAACTCCCTCATCGCCTGCTCGACTGTGGTCTGCACGGCGAACAGCAGCTGCGCGGCAGGACGCTTGCGGACGTCGAGGAACCGCCAGTCGAGCCGGTGCTCGGATCCCGTGTGCTCGTCGATGGGTAGCGGGGCATGGGCCCGGTTGAGGACCTCCACGCTCGTGGGGACGATCTCAAGGCCGCCCAGGTTGACCACAGGGTTGTCGAGGACCCGGCCGGTGATCCGCACCGCCGTCTCCAGGGTGAGGTCTTCGAGCTGACGTTCCAGCAGGTCGCTCTCGCCGCGTTTGTGGGTCACTTGCGTCATGCCCGTGTGGTCGCGGACCAGGACGAATTGCATCTTGCGTTGCAGGCGCAGGGTGTTCACCCAGCCGGAGACCGAAACGGTCTCTCCAACGTGTTTGCGCAGGTCGGCGACCAGTACGCGGGTTGCAGGGTGGATCATCGCAGTCCTCCAGCGGACCTCGGCTGATCCCTTGGAAGTGCGGGCGAGAAGGGTGACTCGCGGTGCCACCGCACTTTCACCGTTGCCCGTGGGCAACGTCCTCATCGTGGCCCGGTGACGGGGGCCGACCGGCGGGGCATTTCCTCCCCGCGCTCAGGAGTGTCTTCACTGCGGTATGCGAGGCTGCCGTCTCAGCTGGTGGCAGCTCTCTCGACTCGCAGGGTTCCGCAGCTACTCGTCTCCCTCGTCGCGTCGAGACATCAGGGTAGACATGCCCGGTTGCCCGCACAAGCGAAATACGCAGGCCAGAGGTTATCTTCCGGGCATCTCCCCGAGCGCGGACCGCCTGAAGGAACTCCTGTGCGACCGTGGGCGATCGACGAGGACCAGGCGAAGGTAGCTGCCTCAGCGAGCCATGTCGAGGTTGTGTTTCCCTGCCCGAGTGGCCTCTCGCCCCGGCCATTGCGGGGCTGGGGCGGTGACGGGGGGCAGGCTGCGGGATACCAGGATCCACTTCGGCCGATCGGTTCGCCCGCCATGCCCGTCCGCCCCCCTGTCCGATAGCCCCAAGTGCCTTGGCAGCCTGGCTGCCAACCACCTGGACCTGCCCGCGCCGTGGGAGTGGGTGCGGCCGGGCGTGCCGTGGCTCCTGCTCTGGAAGCGGCCGGCGTTCCGCCGTGTGCGGTTGACGGCGACGTGGTCGTCGACGGCGGCGCCGTGGCGGAGGCGGAGAAGCGCGGTCAGGTCCGGGTGGCCTGGCGCTATCGCCGGGGCGGGCGCCCAGCTGACGCCGGCGAAGCCGACCTGGGCGCGGCCGCCCGCGCTCTGGTGCTTGTCGGCTGGGACGCGCTGCTCTACCGAGCCGGGCGAACGGTACCTGTTGGTTGAGCCCGCGCGGGACGGCTGATGGTCAGAAGGTCACGCTGAGGGAGAGCGAGACTGGGGCGGGGAGATCACCGACATCACGCGGGTGATGACCAAGCGGGCTCCCTGGCCCCTGTCACCCCAGCCGAAGGCCTTCCCCATGGACGGGCGAGCGGCAGCTTGTTGTCGGGGGTTGGTGTGGTGTCCGGCGCCGGTAGCGTTCGCTTTACTTCAACGCAACGATGCAGGTGTCTGTCATTGCGTTAGATTCTCGGTCAGTGCAAC
>NZ_JBGCCR010000076.1:0-3329 GCF_041262485.1 Streptacidiphilus sp. BW17
CCTGCTACGACCCCGTCATCCACCAGGCCAGCAGCAAGGTCAGCACACGTCCCGAGACCACTCTGGCGGTATAGGGGTTGACTCAGGAAACTCACGGCCGATGCGTTTCGGGGGATCGGGGACGGCCTGCCGGAGGCTGGCACCGCCCCTGAGACCGAGTCCGAGCACGCCGTCAGCGGGTGGGACGCGCTCGCGGCCGTCTACGGCACCGAGGGGGTGGCGGCTGCCCGGCGTGCGCTGCATGCGGCGGAGCGGGCCGCCTACCGCGCCGCCCTCGCTGCTCTCGACGAGCGACGCAGTCCTGCCCTGACGGTCGTGGTCGACGGCCACACCGTGCTCGTGCCCGGCGTGCGTGCCGACGAGGTTCCGGCCCGCTGGCAAACCCCCACTGGAGACGTGCTGGACCCGCTGACCGGCCTGCCCGTGCCTGGCTGGCAGGTGGCCACGGACGGACGCCTCATCCTGCTCAGCCCCAGCGGCGAGCTCACCTACGCCGAACTCACCGCCGCGAACCAGATCGCTCTCCAGGAATGGGAGTCAGCAGCATGACCACCACGCCCTTGCCCCGCACCCGCTGGAGTCCTGCCCGTCAGCGGCAGGCCCTGGAACTCAGCGCCCGCTACCGCCACGGGGAGACCGTGGGCGAACTCGCCACCGCTACCGGGCTGTCCCGGTCGACGGCCATCCCGTGCCCGGCTGGCGGGTGGCGACGGACGGGCGACTGATCCTGCACAGCCCCGGCGACCGGCTCACCTACGACGAACTTGTCGCCGCCCACACCCTCGCCCTCCAATCCTGGGAGTCAGCCGCATGACCAAGACCCGCTCCACGACCTGGTCCGCAGCGAGGCAGCGGCAGGCGCTGGACCTGTCCGCCCGCTACCGCCACGGTGCCAGCGTCAACGAGCTCGCCCACATGACCGGCCTGTCCAAGGGCACGGTCATCAACCGGCTGCGCCTGGTCGACACCCCGATGCGGACCCCGCAGCAGACCCGGCGCATGAGCGCCGATGCCGCAGCACGCCGTCAACTCGCCCTCGCGGTGCGGGCCTGGTATGAGACCGGGGCCTCCGTGCTCGCCCTGGCGGCGGCCTTCGACCGCTCGCCCCGAACGGTGCGGCGGCTGCTGGTCGAAGCCGGAACCGTCCTGCGCTCCCCGTGCCAGACCCGCGCCCTTAGCTCGGACAAGAAGGCCCGGCAGGACCTGATGCAGTCCCTGCGGGCCCGCTACGAGGCGGGGGTGTCGGTGGTGCTGCTCGCGGCCGGTTGCGGCTACTCGGCCAGCACGGTCTACCGGCTGCTGCACCAGGCCCGGACCCCGATGCGGCACCGAAACCGGCCCGCGCCGGACACGCGAGGCGACCGCTCCCCGTGACCCCCGACCAGCCAAAGCTTCTGACATCCCATCAACCTGATCGGAGCAACACCGTGATCATCGCTCACATCAGCCCGCGCACCGCAGGCAAGACCACCTCCGTCGGGTGGCAGGCCCACGCGCTGCACGAGCGCGGCTACGACGTCCAGGCGTACGAAGCGGACTACAGCAGGCAGCTCACCGAGTGGGACGCCTGCGCCGGCGGGTTCCCCTTCCCGGTCCAGCAGCAGGCCAGCCCCATGTTCCACAAGAACGTCCCACCGACCATGGCCCCCGGACAGATCGGCGTCGTGGACTGCGGACACGCCGAGGACCACCGCGGCATCGTCCAGTCCGTGCTTCGCGTCGCGGACCTCGCGATCCTCAACTCGTCCGCCACACCCGCCGACATCGACCGCATCGAGCGCCTGCCCATGCGCGCCCTGATCGACGACGTCGCCGCCCTGCGTGCCGACGACACGCCGCCGCCGACCTGGGTCCTGCTCAACCGCACCGTCAATGGCACCAAGGCCATCAAGCAGCACCGGGACTACCTGCGGGAAACCGGCTGGAACGTCTTCACAACCACCATCCCCAACACGCAGCTCTACGCTCAGTCGGTCCTCCTGCCGGTCACCGCCCGCGGATCGGCCTACGACGAGCTCACCACCGAGATGGTCACCCGCGGCCTCCTGCCCCGGATCGAGGCGACCCGATGAGCACCGACCGCACCGCGGCCCTGCGCGCCCGCGGCCAGCACCAGCAGAACCTGCCCCACGACCGAGGGCCCGCGACCCGTCCGACCGGCCGTCCCGCCGACCTGGTGATCACCTCTGACATGATCCCCACCCCCGTCGAAGGCCAGGCCAAGGGAGACCTCACGCCGGACGAGGCCGACGCGCTCGGCACATGCGAGCGGGCCGTGGAGAACCTCGGCACCGCGACGTGGCTCGCGGGCAAGGCCCTGCAGACTATCCGCGACGGCAAGCTCTACCGCCAGACCCACCCCAGGTTCGAGGACTACATCACCGAACGCTGGGAGATCGGCGAGCGCACCGCCTACCAGATGATCGAGGAATGGCCGCTCGCCGAACGGCTGAACACCGCCCTCGGCAAACCGGCCACGGCATCCCACACCCGTGCCCTGCTCCCCGTCGCCACCCAGTTCGGCCTCGACCAGGCGGTCACCCTCTACCAAGAGCTCCGCACCCGCGCCCAGGACGAGTCAGTGCGCCTGACCGCCTCGCTCATCGGTCAGATCGTCAAGGCCATCCGGCGGGCCGTGGGCAAGCAGTCCGAAGAGGTCCACTTCCAGGAGGCGGCACGTCAAGTGCTGGCCGTGCCAGCCCTTCCACTCGCGATCGGCACCGGCACAAAGCCCGCCCCAACGCAGCAGCAGGCGGACCCAACTCGGCAGTCCATTGGCAGCGATGAAAACCTGCGAAATTTCGCAAAAGATCACCGAACGGTAACGGTGGTCCCTTCGCCGCCTCCGGCTACCGAACAGGCAGAGCCGAGCACCGTGAGGGAGAGCAGTGTGAACTCCCACGTGATCACCGCCGCGCCGACGACCAACCCCGCCAGCCCGGCGCCTCCCGCCGTTCCCAGCACCGGAGTTGAGCGCGCGATCCGCACCGGGCCTTTTGCCGTCGACGCAGGTGCGCAGCTGGCCGTATCAGCGCCGGACGCGGTGTTCGTGCTGGAGGACATCCTCCGCCGAGTCGTCGCGATCCAACGAGACCTCACCACCCCGGTGCGAACACCGGACAGCCCTGCCGAGCAGCACCGCATCGACGCACTCGTCGACGAGATCGTCCAGCGCCTCAGGGACTCGGCCGACTCCCTGACCGATCCAGAACCCTGAACTGAACCACCCTCAGCCCGGGACTGTCATGAAGTTTGTGGGTTTGGCCTGGTGTGACCCGATGGGCATGGACCGGGGTCCGTGCTGGGAAGGATCACGATGGGCACCACGA
>NZ_JBGCCR010000077.1:0-2963 GCF_041262485.1 Streptacidiphilus sp. BW17
AGGCGGAGGTCACCCGGCAGGTCCTCACGGATCGTCACCATGACCTGCTCCAGGCCCGGGTGTGCGGCCAGGACGGCCTGCACCTCACCGGGCTCGATCCGGAAACCACGGATCTTCACCTGCTCGTCCGCACGGCCGACGTACTCCAGCTCGCCGCCGGCGTTCCACCGGACCAGGTCACCCGTGCGGTACAACCGCTCCCCCGCACCGAACGGATTCGCCACGAACCGCTCCGCCGTCAAACCCGGCCGGTTCAGGTACCCACGGGCCAGACCCGCACCCGCCACATACAGCTCACCAGCCACACCCACCGGCACCGGACGCATACCGGCGTCCAACACGAACACCCGGGCATTCGACACCGGACGCCCGATCGGAACAGCCCCCTCGACATCACCATCCGCATACCAGGCTGTCGAATACACCGTCGCCTCGGTCGGACCGTAGATGTTCGCCACCCGCACACCCGGCAGCACGCGCCGAACACCCGCCACCGTGTCCGCGGTCAACGCCTCACCCGCCAACACCACCGTGCGCGGCGCAACCACCAGGTCACCCACGATCCGCGCGAACGCCGACGGCACACCGCTCACCAGACTCGCCCGCCGCGAACCGCGCCCGCCATCGGCCAACGCCAGCAGATCCCGCACCACCTCGACGCTGCCACCCGACACCAACGGCGCGAACAACTCGAACACCGACACATCGAAACTGAACGACGTCGACACCACCACCCGCGCCAACTCATCGGCGCTGAAAGCCTCCTGCGCCCAGCCCAACAGATTCGCCACCGACCGGTGCTCAATCACCACACCCTTCGGCCGACCCGTCGACCCCGACGTGAAGATCACATATGCCGGCCCCCGCCCGTGCAGCACCCGCTCCGCCGGAACATCCGACGCCAGCCCGACCAGCTCCCCTGCCACCTCCGGCGCGTCCAACACCACCACCGGGCCGGCGACCGCCCGGACCGTCGCCGACGACGCCAGCACCACCACCGGCGCCGCGTCCTCGAGCATGAAACCGATCCGGTCCACCGGATACGCCGGATCGATCGGCAGATACGCGCCACCCGCCTTCACCACACCCAGCAGCGCGACCACCGCATCGACCCCGCGCTCCAGACACACCCCCACCACCGACCCCGCGACCACACCACGCCCGATCAGGTAGTGCGCCAACCGGTTGGCCCGCGCGTCCAACTCCGCGTACGACAGCTCGGCCCCGTCAGCCACCACCGCCACCGCATCGGGCGTCCGCGCCACCTGCGCCTCGAACAACTCCGGCAACGTCGCGTCCACCAGCGGCCGAGCAGTGTCGTTCCACTCCGCCACGACCTGCCGGCGCTCGGCCTCACCCAGCACATCCACCGCCGACAGCCGCGTCTGCGGCTCAGCGACGACCGTCTCGACGGCCCGCAGCAGCCAACCCGCGAAACGCTCCGCCGTCTCCGCATCGAACAGATCCGCAGCCGCGATCAGCGTGCCGCGCAACCCCACCGGCGCGCCCTGCGCATCAAGGACCTCACCCACAGTCACTTCCAGGTCGAACTTCGACACCGCCGTACCCGCCGACGACGCCACAGCCGAAAGCGGCGAGCCCGCCCCGGACAGATCCAACGCCCCCGAAGCCACGTTCTGCACCGCGAGCAGGACCTGAAACAGCGGGTTCCGGGCCGCCGACCGGACCGGCGCCAACTCCTCCACCAGCTTCTCGAACGGCACGTCCTGGTGCGCGAACGCGCCAAGTCCCGCTTCCCGGACCCGATCGAGCACCTGAGCCATCGTCGGGTCACCGGACAGGTCCGTGCGCAGCACCAACGTGTTCACGAAGAACCCGACCAGGTCCTCCAAGGCCTTCTCAGTACGTCCGGCGATCGCCGCCCCGATCGGGATGTCGTTCCCCGCACCCAACCGGTTGAGAGTGACCGCCAACGCGGCCTGCACCACCATGAACAGGGTCACCCCCCGTTCCCGGGTCACCTTCACCAGACGCTTGTACGCGCCGGCCGACAGCTCGAGTGCCACCGCATGGCCCTGATGACTGGCCACGGCGGGATGCGGCCGATCTGTCGGCAGCACCAGTTCGGCCGGCGCCCCGGCCAGCGTCTCGCGCCAGTACGCCAGCTGCCGGGAGAGCACACTGCCCGGGTTCTGCTCGTCGCCGAGCAACTCCCGCTGCCACAGCACGTAGTCCGCGTACTGCACCGGCAGCGGCTCCCACTCCGGTGGCCGGCCCGCGGCCCGCGCCGCGTACGCCACCGACACGTCCCGCGCCAGCGGCGCCACCGACCAGCCGTCCCCGGCGATGTGATGAACCACCACCGCCAGCGCATGGTCATCCTGACCCACCGCGAACAGCGTCGCCCGCAAAGGGATTTCGGACGAAAGATCGAACGCGTACGCGACCGCCCCCCTCACGGCGCCGGCCAACGACTCCTCGGAAACCGCCTCGACCGCAAGCTCGAACCCGCTCTCCTCGGCCTTGAGGATCCGCTGGTACGGCTCCCCGTTCTCGGCCAGGAAGACCGTGCGCAGCACCTCATGCCGCCCCACCACGTCCCGCAACGCCTCGGCGAGAGCCTCCCGATCCACATGCCCGGTCAGCCGCAACACCAACGGAATGTTGTAGGTCGCGCTCGCACCCTCCAACTGCCCTAGGAACCACAGCCGGCGCTGCGCAAACGACAACGGAATCATCAGTAGTCCTCCTGCTTACGCATCGGCCGCAGAACGGGCCTAGCCGTGGTCTGGGTGTCAATCTGATCGGCGAGCCAACCGGCGATCCTCTCCGGCGTCCGTGCCTCGAACACCGTCCGGATCGGCAGTTCGACCCGCAACGACTCCCGCACCTCACTGACCAGGCGGGTCGCCAGTAGGGAGTGGCCGCCCAGGGCGAAGAAGTCGTCCTCCACGCCGACCCGCTCCAGGCCCAGCACCTGCGCGAACGCCTGACACAGCAAC
>NZ_JBGCCR010000078.1:0-2696 GCF_041262485.1 Streptacidiphilus sp. BW17
GCCAGTTCGCGCAGGGCGGTGAGGTTGCCGACGCGGAAGTAGTTGGAGAGGGCGGCGTCGACCTTCTCGGCGGTGTAGACGTTGCCGTGGGCCATGCGTCGGCGCAGGCCCTCGGGGGCCATGTCGACCAGCTCGATCTGGTCGGCGCGGCGCACCACTTCGTCCGGGACGGTCTCCCGCTGCGGCACCCCCGTGATCTTCTGGACCACGTCGTTGAGCGACTCGAGATGCTGCACGTTGACCGTGGTCAGCACGTCGATGCCGGCGTCCAGCAACTCCTGCACGTCCTGCCAGCGCTTGGCGTGCCGACCGCCGGGGATGTTGGTGTGGGCGAGCTCGTCGACGAGCGCCACCTGCGGGCAGCGGGCGATCACGGCGTCCGTGTCCATCTCGGCGAACCGGCCGCCGCGGTAGTCGCGCTCCAGCCGCGGCATCACGTCGAGGCCCTGCACGAGGGACTCGGTGTGCCGGCGTTTGTGGCTCTCGACGAACGCGACGACCACGTCCTGACCACGCTGGGAACGGCGGTGCGCCTCGTCCAGCATCTTGTAGGTCTTGCCCACGCCGGGCGCCGAGCCGAGGAAGACCTTCAGCCTTCCCCTACCGGTGCCGGTGGTTACCGCCATTGTCGCCGCGCCTCCTTCGCCGCCCGCTCGACGACTGCCGGTGCCTGACCTGTTCCGCAGGGACCCGTGGATCCGCTGACCGACCGCCGTGCGGTCGGTCAGCAGATCACCGGATCGGTGCGGAACAGGATCTGTGGATCAACCGAGCTGGTTCAGGGCCAGGTTGAGCTGGAGAACGTCGACGCGGGGCTCACCCAGGAAGCCCAGCGTACGGTCCTGGGTGTACTTCTTGACGAGCGCCTCGACCTGGGCGGCCGAGACACCGCGCGCCTTGGCGACCCGGTTGACCTGGATGGCCGCGTCCGCAGGGCTGATGTCCGGGTCGAGACCCGAACCGGACGAGGTGATCGCGTCCGCCGGGACCTGGCTCTCCGGAACGCCGTCGAACTTCGCGATCGCCGCCTTGAGCTGCGTGTAGGTCGCGGCCAGACCGGCGTCGTTGGTGCCCTTGTTGGTGGCGCCGGACGCGGTCGGGTCGTAGCCGAGCGCGCCGGCCGCCGACGGACGGGACTGGAAGTACTTCGGGTCCGGCGTCTGGGACTTGCCGTCCTTGGAGAGGACGGTGAAGTTCTGGCCGATCAGCGAGGAGCCGACGACCTGTCCCTTCGAGTCCTTCACCAGCGAGCCGTTGGCCTGCTTGGAGAAGGCCGCCTGGGACACCCCGGTGATCACCAGGGGGTAGAGCAGGCCGCAGAGCACCGTGAACAGGAGCAGGATCCGCAGGCCCGTGAGGTGGTTCCGCACCGAGGTGGGAAGGGGCTTAGCCATGAAAGGTCACTTCACTCGAGTCGGGACTGCTCAGTGCAGGCCGGGGATGAACTGGACGACCAGGTCGATCAGCTTGATGCCGACGAACGGCAGGATCAGGCCGCCGACGCCGTAGATCCCCAGGTTGCGGCGGAGCAGCGACTGGGACGAGGACGGCTTGTACGTCACGCCACGCAGCGCGAGCGGGATCAGGCCGATGATGATCAGCGCGTTGAAGATGATCGCCGAGGTGATCGCCGACATCGGGCTGTGCAGGTGCATGATGTTGAGCTTGTTCAGCCCCGGATAGACCACCGCGAACATGGCCGGGATGATCGCGAAGTACTTCGCGACGTCGTTGGCGATGGAGAAGGTGGTCAGCGCACCGCGGGTGATCAGGAGCTGCTTGCCGATCTCGACGATCTCGATCAGCTTGGTCGGGTTGGAGTCCAGGTCCACCATGTTCCCGGCCTCCTTGGCGGCCGAGGTGCCGGTGTTCATGGCCACGCCGACGTCCGCCTGCGCGAGCGCGGGAGCGTCGTTGGTGCCGTCACCGGTCATGGCGACCAGACGGCCGCCCTCCTGCTCCTTCTTGATCAGGGCCATCTTGTCCTCGGGAGTCGCCTCCGCGAGGAAGTCGTCCACGCCCGCCTCCTCGGCGATCGCGGCGGCCGTCAGCGGGTTGTCACCCGTGATCATGACCGTCTTGATGCCCATGGCGCGCATCTCCGCGAAGCGCTCCTTGATGCCGGGCTTGACGACGTCCTTCAGGTAGATCACACCGAGGACACGAGCGGGCTCGGAGCCCTTCTTCTCCGCGACCACCAGCGGCGTACCACCGAGGTTGGAGATCCGCTCCACGGCGACGTCCAGCTCGTTGCTGGTCCGGCCACCGTGCTCCAGCACCCACGAGGCCACGGCCGCGGCCGCGCCCTTGCGGATGGACTCGCCGTCGACGTCGACGCCGGACATCCGGGTCTGAGCCGTGAACTCGATCCACTCCGCGTGGGCCAACTCGCCCTGCGCACGCTCGCGCAGACCGTACTTCTCCTTGGCCAGCACCACGATGGATCGGCCCTCGGGCGTCTCGTCCGCGAGGGAGGAGAGCTGCGCGGCACTGGCCAGCGCCTGCTGGTCCACGTCGCCGACGGTCACGAACTCGGCGGCCTGGCGGTTGCCGAAGGTGATGGTGCCGGTCTTGTCCAGCAGCAGCGTGGAGACGTCACCGGCGGCCTCGACGGCGCGACCGGACATCGCCAGCACGTTGCGCTGCACCAGCCGGTCCATACCGGCGATGCCGATCGCGGAGAGCAGCGCACCGAT
>NZ_JBGCCR010000079.1:0-2127 GCF_041262485.1 Streptacidiphilus sp. BW17
CGCCAACCGATTCGCCCGCGCATCCAACTCCGCATACGACACCTCCACACCCTCGAACACCACCGCCACCGCATCCGGCGTCCGCACCACCTGCCAGGCGAACACCTCCGGCACCAGCGCACCAACCTCCACCGACGGACCGTTCCAGTCCTCCAAGAGCAGGCCACGCTCAACCGGATCGAGCACCTCCACCGCCGACAATCGCGCCTGCGGCTCAGTGGCAACCGTCTCGACGACCCGCAGCAGCCAACCCGCGAAACGCTCCGCCGTCCCCGCATCGAACAGATCCGCAGCCGCGATCAACCTCCCCCGGATGCCCGCCGGCTCGCCCTGCGCATCAAAGACCTCACCCACACTCACGTCCAGGTCGAACTTCGCCGCCGACGCACCCGCGGCAAGCGCCCAAGGCCGCACCCCGGGCAACTCCAACGCCGCCGAAGCCGCGCTCTGCACCGTGAGCATGACCTGGAAGAGCGGGTGACGGGCCAGCGACCGGACCGGCGACAGCTCCTCCACCAGCTTCTCGAACGGCACGTCCTGGTGCGCAAACGCGCTCAGACTGGTCGCCCGGACCCGCTCCAGCACCTCGTCGAAGGTCGGATCACCGGACAGGTCCGTGCGCACCACCAGCGTGTTGACGAAGAACCCGACCAGGTCGTTGAGCGCCTCATCGGTACGCCCGGCGATCGCGGAACCGATCGGGATGTCCACGCCTGCCCCCAGACGGTTCAACGTCACCGCCAACGCCGCCTGCAGCACCATGAACAAGGTCACTCCCCGCTCCCGTGCCACCTCCAGCACCCGCGCGTGCAGCTCGGCCGGGGCATCCAGCAACACCTCGTGCCCACGGTGCGAGGCGACCGCCGGGCGCCGGCGATCGGTCGGCAGCTCCAGCTCCTCCGGTGCCCCCGCCAACGCCTCGCGCCAGTACGCCACCTGCCCGGACAGCACACTGTCCGGATCCTGCTCGTCACCGAGCAACTTCCGCTGCCACAGCGCGTAGTCCGCGTACTGCACCGGCAGCGGCTCCCACACCGGCGCCGCACCACCCAGCCGTGCCGCGTACGCCACCGAGACGTCCCGCAGCATCGGCTCCGTCGACCAGCCATCACCCGCGATGTGATGCACCAGCACCACCAGCACATGCTCCTGTGGCTCCACCGCGAACACCGTCACCCGCAGCGGAATCTCCGACGACAGGTCGAAGGCATGCGCCGACACCTCGGCCACCGCGGCATCCAACTCCGCTGCCCCGACCGCCACCACCGGCACCTCGAACCCGGCCTCCTCGACCGCCAGCACCCGCTGGTACGGCTCACCATCCACCGCCGGCAGGACCGTGCGCAGCGCCTCGTGTCGCCCGATCAGGTCCCTGAACGCGGCCGCCAGTGCCTGCTGGTCCAACTCTCCGCTCAGTCGTAGCGCCATCGCGGCGTTGTAGATAGCGCTCGGACCCTCCAGCTGCCCCAGGAACCACAGGCGGCGCTGCGCGAACGACAGCGGCACCCGCTCCGGCCGCTCCGCAGGCGCCAGCGCCGCACGCCCTTCGGTGACCGCCGATTCGGCCAGCCAGGCCGCGACCCCGGCCGGCGACGGCACCTCGAAGAACACCTGGATCGGCAACTCGATGTTCAGGACCGTCCGGATCCGGCTGATCAGCCGGATCGCCAGCAGGGAGTGGCCGCCCAGGGCGAAGAAGTCGTCGTCGACGCCGACCCGCTCCAGGCCCAGCACCTGCGCGAACACACCGCAGAGGATCTCCTCGTGCACCGTCGCCGGAGCGCGGCCGACGGCCTTCGCGGTGGAGGACAACCGGTCCGGAGCAGGCAGGGCGGCGCGGTTCAGCTTGCCGTTGGCCGTCAGCGGCAGCGCGGCCAGCACCATCACCGCCGAGGGAACCATGTAGTGCGGCAGCCGCTCAGCCGTGAAAACGGCCACCACGGCGGCCAGTTCCTCGCCCGCGCCGTCGACGGCCGGCAC
This sequence comes from Streptacidiphilus sp. BW17, assembly GCF_041262485.1. NCBI lineage: Bacteria > Bacillati > Actinomycetota > Actinomycetes > Kitasatosporales > Streptomycetaceae > Streptacidiphilus > Streptacidiphilus sp. BW17. The sequence goes on from NZ_JBGCCR010000079.1 coordinate 1,981, forward strand.
CACGTACGCCACCAGGCGCTTGTCCCCGGGGATGTCCTCGCGGACCACGACTGCGGCCTGCGCCACGCCCGGGTGCTCGGCCACCACGGCCTGGACCTCGCCCGGTTCCACCCGGAAGCCGCGCACCTTCACCTGCTCGTCCGCACG
>NZ_JBGCCR010000080.1:0-2117 GCF_041262485.1 Streptacidiphilus sp. BW17
ATCGGTGCGCTGCTCTCCGCGATCGGCATCGCCGGTATGGACCGGCTGGTGCAGCGCAACGTGCTGGCGATGTCCGGTCGCGCCGTCGAGGCCGCGGGCGACGTCTCCACGCTGCTGCTGGACAAGACCGGCACCATCACCTTCGGCAACCGCCAGGCCGCCGAGTTCGTGACCGTCGGGGGTGCCGACGCGAACGAGGTCGCGAGTGCCGCGCAGCTCTCGTCCCTCGCGGACGAGACGCCCGAGGGCCGTTCCATCGTGGTGCTGGCCAAGGAGAAGTACGGTCTGCGCGAGCGTGCGCAGGGCGAGTTGGCCCACGCCGAGTGGATCGAGTTCACCGCCCAGACCCGCATGTCGGGTGTGGACCTGGACGAGACGACCGGCCTCCACGCCATCCGCAAGGGTGCCGCTGCCGCCGTCGCGACCTGGGTCCAGGAGAACGGCGGGCAGACGTCCAACGAGCTGGACGTGGCGGTCGAGCGGATCTCCAACCTCGGTGGTACGCCGCTGGTGGTCGCGGAGAAGAAGGGCGATGCCCCGGCCCGCGTGCTGGGCGTCATCTACCTCAAGGACGTCGTCAAGCCCGGCATCAAGGAGCGCTTCGCGGAGATGCGCACCATGGGCATCAAGACGGTCATGATCACGGGTGACAACCCGCTGACGGCCGCCGCGATCGCCGAGGAGGCGGGCGTGGACGACTTCCTCGCGGAGGCGACTCCCGAGGACAAGATGGCCCTGATCAAGAAGGAGCAGGAGGGCGGCCGTCTGGTCGCCATGACCGGTGACGGCACCAACGACGCTCCCGCGCTCGCGCAGGCGGACGTCGGCGTGGCTATGAACACCGGTACCTCGGCCGCCAAGGAGGCCGGGAACATGGTGGACCTGGACTCCAACCCGACCAAGCTGATCGAGATCGTCGAGATCGGCAAGCAGCTCCTGATCACCCGCGGTGCGCTGACCACCTTCTCCATCGCCAACGACGTCGCGAAGTACTTCGCGATCATCCCGGCCATGTTCGCCAGCGTGTACCCCGGCCTCGGCAAGCTGAACATCATGCAGCTGCACAGCCCGACGTCGGCGATCGCCTCGGCGATCATCTTCAACGCGCTGATCATCATCGGCCTGATCCCGCTGGCCCTGCGTGGCGTCCGCTACCGGCCCTCGACCTCGCAGTCGCTGCTCCGCCGCAACCTGGGGATCTACGGCATCGGCGGTCTGATCCTGCCGTTCGTCGGCATCAAGCTGATCGACCTCGTCGTCATGTACATCCCCGGCCTGCACTGAGCACTCCGTACGGAGAAGAAGAGAAGTGATGAATCGTCATGGCTAAGCCCCTCCCCACCTCGGTGCGGAACCACCTGACGGGTCTGCGGATCCTGCTCCTGTTCACGGTGCTCTGCGGCCTTGCCTACCCGCTGGCGATCACCGGGATCTCCCAGGCGGCCTTCAGCGACCAGGCCAACGGCTCGCTGGTCAAGAACGCGCAGGGACAGGTCGTCGGCTCCTCGCTGATCGGCCAGAACTTCACCGTCCTCTCCAAGGACGGCAAGTCCCAGACGCCGGACTCGAAGTACTTCCAGTCCCGTCCGTCGGCGGCCGGAGCGCTCGGCTACGACCCGACCGCGTCCGGCGCCACCAACAAGGGCACCAACGACGCCGGTCTGGCCGCGACCTACACCCAGCTGAAGGCGGCCCTGGCCGCGTTCAACGGAGTGTCGCAGAGCGCGGTTCCGCCGGACGCGATCACCTCGTCCGGCTCCGGCCTGGACCCGGACATCAGCCCCGCCTACGCGGCCATCCAGGTCAACCGGGTCGCCAAGGCCCGCGGTCTGTCGGTGGCTACCGTTCAGGCGCTGGTCACGAAGTACACGCAGGGCCGTGACCTCGGCTTCCTGGGCGAGCCCCGCGTGAACGTGCTGGAGCTCAACACCGCTCTGACCAACCTCGGCTGAGTCGACGTCAGGCAGCAGTATCCGCAGTACCCGCAGTACCCCGTAGTACGCATCACCGGTCCGGCCGCGCGGGGCCGATCGGCGCCGCCCGGCCCGCCCCCACAGGACCTGCAACCGAAAAACCCACGGAGGTGCGGGGGTGAGCGCGGGGCCGGGAGGGGCCGC
>NZ_JBGCCR010000081.1:0-1779 GCF_041262485.1 Streptacidiphilus sp. BW17
ACCGTGGGGGCTTGTTGGGGGTCAGCCCTTGCGGGTCTTGATCTCGTCGGTGAGCTGGGGCAGGACCTGGAAGAGGTCGCCGACGACGCCGTAGTCGGCGAGTTCGAAGATCGGGGCCTCGGGGTCCTTGTTGACCGCGACGATGGTCTTGGAGGTCTGCATGCCCGCGCGGTGCTGGATGGCGCCGGAGATGCCGTTGGCGATGTACAGCTGCGGGGAGACCTGCTTGCCGGTCTGGCCGACCTGGTTGGAGTGCGGGTACCAGCCCGCGTCGACCGCGGCGCGGGAGGCGCCGACGGCCGCGCCGAGGGAGTCGGCCAGGGCCTCGACGACGCCGAAGCCCTCGGCCGCGCCGACGCCGCGGCCGCCGGAGACCACGATCGCGGCCTCGGTCAGCTCGGGGCGGCCGGAGGAGACCCGCGGGGTGCGGGAGGTGACCTTGGTGCCGGTCGCAGCCTCGGTGAACGCGACGGTGACGGTCTCGACCGCGCCGGCGGCCGCAGCCTGCTCGGGGGCGGTGGCGTTCGGCTTGACCGTGATCACCGGGGTGCCGTGCGAGACGCGGGACTGCACGGTGAACGAGGCGGCGAACGCGGACTGGGTGGCCACCGGGCTCTGGTCGCCCGCGGCCAGGTCGACGGCGTCGGTGATCACGCCGGAGCCCAGGCGCAGTGCCAGGCGGGCGGCGATCTCCTTGCCCTCGCCGGAGGAGGTGACCAGCACCGCCGCCGGGTTCACGGACGCGGCGATCTGCTGCAGCGCGTCGACCTTCGGCACCACGAGGTAGTCGGCGAACTCGCCGGCGTCGGCGGTGACCACGCGCTCCGCGCCGTACTCGCCCGCCTTCGCCGCCACCGCGGCGGCGGCGTCGCCCGCACCCAGCACCACCGCGACCGGGGTGCCGATACGACGCGCCAGGGTCAGCAGCTCCAGCGCGGGCTTACGCACCGCACCGTCCACATGGTCCACCAGGACCAGAATCTCAGCCATGATTCATTGCTCCAGAACGAAGAAGAAGAGGGGTGACAGCCGCGCTGTCGGGCTGCCGGACAGTGGGACCAGCAGCCGGACCAGCAGTCGGACTAGATGAACTTCTGCGACGCCAGGTACTCGGCGAGCTGCTTGCCGCCGTCGCCCTCGTCCTTGACGATCGTCCCCTTCGTGCGGGCCGGGCGCGCCGTCGCGGTGTCGACGGCGGTCCACGCGCCGGCGAGGCCGACCTGCTCGGCGTCCAGGCCGAGGTCGTCCAGGTCCAGCTCCTGCACCGGCTTCTTCTTCGCGGCCATGATGCCCTTGAACGACGGGTACCGGGCCTCACCCGACTGGTCCGTCACGCTGACCACCGCCGGGAGGGAGGCCTCGACCAGCTCGGTGGCCGCGTCACCGTCACGACGACCCGACACCGTGCCACCGGACACCGCGACCTCGGACAGCAGCGTCACCTGCGGCACACCAAGCCGCTCCGCCAACAGCGCCGGCAGCACCGCCATCGTCCCGTCCGTCGACGCCATCCCGCACACGACCAGGTCGAAACCGGTCTGCTCCACGGCCTTCGCCAGCACCAGCGAGGTCGCCATCACGTCCGAACCGTGAATATCCTCGTCATTGACGTGCACGGCCTTGTCCGCACCCATCGACAACGCCTTACGCAGCGCGTCCTTCGCGTCGTCACCACCCACGGTCACCACGGTCACCTCGGCGTCACCCGACGCCTCCTTGATCCGCAGCGCCTGCTCCACGCCGTACTCGTCCAGCTCGGACAACAGGCCGTCCACACCG
>NZ_JBGCCR010000082.1:0-1545 GCF_041262485.1 Streptacidiphilus sp. BW17
GGCAGGTGGTGCGGACGCCGGATGCGGTGGCGGTGGTGTTCGAGGGTGTGGAGGTGTCGTATGCGGAGTTGGATGCGCGGGCGAATCGGTTGGCGCATTTCCTGATCGGTCGGGGTGTGGGTGCGGAGTCGGTGGTGGGGTTGTGTCTGCCGCGGGGTGTGGAGATGGTGGCCGCGATCTTGGGTGTGTGGAAGGCGGGAGCGGCGTATGTGCCGCTGGATCCGGAGTATCCGGCCGAGCGGCTGGACTTCATGGTGGCGGACAGCGGTGCCGGTTTGGTGTTGGGGACGGGCGGGCTTGACCTGGCTACTCCGGAGTTGGCTGCTCAGCCGTCCACAGCGCCCAGGACGGAGCTGACTGAAAATCAGTTGGCTTACGTGATCTACACGTCGGGGTCGACGGGTGTGCCGAAGGGTGTGGCGGTCACTCATGGTGCGGTGGCGGGCATGGCCGTGGCGCTGGGTCCGCATCTGGGTGTCCGGGTCGGGACGCGGGTGCTGCAGTTCGCGTCGTTCAGCTTCGATGCTTCGGTGTTGGATGTCGTGTTGACGCTGTCGGCGGGTGGGACGTTGGTGGTGGCGTCGGCGGGGGAGCGGGCTGATGTGGGTCTGCTGGTGAAGTTGGTGTGTGGGGCGGGGGTTGAGGCGGCGAGTGTGGTGCCGTCGTTGCTCGCTGTGTTGGAGCCTGCTGAGCTGCCGGGTTTGTCGACGGTGTTGGTGGGTGCGGAGCCGATCTCGGTGGAGCAGGCGCGGGTGTGGGGTGCGGGCCGGCGTTTGGTGAATACGTATGGTCCGACCGAGTCGACGGTGATGGTGACGGCTGGGCGGGTGGATGGTTCGGGTTCGGTGGTGCCGATGGGCGCGCCGGTGGCGAACATGCGGTTGTTCGTGCTGGACGGGTGGTTGCGGCCGGTGCCGGTCGGTGTGGTGGGGGATCTGTATGTCGCGGGTGGGCAGTTGGCGCGTGGCTATGTGGGTCGCCCGGGCCTGACCGCGGAGCGGTTCGTGGCGTCGCCGTTCGGCGGTGGTGGGCGGATGTACCGTACGGGCGACCGTGCGAGGTGGTCGGGCGACGGCGAGTTGGTGTTCGCTGGGCGTGCGGATGAGCAGGTGAAGATCCGTGGCTTCCGGGTGGAGCCGGGTGAGGTGCAGGCGGTGGTGGCCGAGCATCCGGGCGTGGCGCGGGCTGCGGTCGTGGCCCGTCAGGGCCGGGTGGGCGAGGAGTCGCGGTTGGTCGCCTATGTGGTGGGCGCCGATGCTGCGGGCGATGAACTTCCGGCTTCTGTGCGTGAGTTCGTTGCCACTCGGCTGCCGACGTACATGGTGCCGTCGGCGGTGGTGGTGCTGGAGGAGTTGCCGCTGACGGTGAACGGCAAGCTGGACCGCAAGGCCCTGCCCGCCCCCGAGTACGCCGCCGGCGCGGGTCGAGCGCCGGCGACGGTGCAGGAGGAGTTGCTGTGTCAGGCGTTCGCGCAGGTGCTGGGCCTGGAGCGGGTCGGCGTGGAGGACGACTTCTTCGCCCTGGGCGGCCACTCCCTACTGGCGA
>NZ_JBGCCR010000083.1:0-1487 GCF_041262485.1 Streptacidiphilus sp. BW17
GTGAGTTTCCTGAGTCAACCCCTATACCGCCAGAGTGGTCTCGGGACGTGTGCTGACCTTGCTGCTGGCCTGGTGGATGACGGGGTCGTAGCAGGTTCCGTCGCGCCAGCAGGCCCAGATCACGCGGAGCCAGGCGCGGGCGAGGATTCGGGCGGCGTGGGGGTGTCGCTTCTTGCGGGCCCTGGCGTCGTTGTAGATCTTCGAAGCCCAGTCGCTGCCGTGTCGGCTGTGGTCCGCGAAGACAGTGACGGCCAGGCGGGCTCTGCGGTTGGTGGCGAAGCGGAAAGTCACGGCGTGGGACTTGCCGGACGCCCGGGTGACGGGGACGACGCCGGTCTCGGCGATGAACTGCTCGCAGGTCTCCGCGCGTTCGAGGATCGGACCGATCTCGCCGATGATCTGCCCGAGGTTGATCTTGCCGATGCGGGGCATGGTGGCCAGCAGCGGAGCGTAGGGGTGTGTCCCGACCGCTTCGGTGATCGCCTTGTCGAGTTCGCAGATCGTGGCGCGTATGCCGCGCACGAGTCGAACCTGTACGCGGACGAGGATCTCGACGGCGGCTTCGCCGAGGCGGGTGGCGGCGGTCGGGGCGGATCGCATGCGCTCGATCAGCTCCTTGCCGGAGCGGCGTCCGGGGTATCCGCGCCGTTTGCACCACGCTTCCAGCTTGGCGGGGGTGAGCTTGGCAGCGGCCTGCGGCGTCGGGTAGCGGTCGAGGAAGTCCAGGGCGATGTCACTGTCGCGGTCGGCGAAGACGGCCTTGCCGCCGGGCCAGAGTTGATCGAGCTGGGCGTCGAGCTGGTTGACAGCCGCGATGCGTGCCTCGACATGGTCGGCACGCTGGCGAGTGAGGGCCTGCAGTTCCAGAGTCTTCGGGTCGGTGGGGACCAAACGCCGCAGCCGGTGGCCGTCGGTGCGCAGGTAGTCGGCGAGCTTGCGGCTGTCCCCGGCATCCGTCTTGGCCTTGGAGGCGCCCCAGCGCGGACGCATGGCATGGAAGGCGTTCGGGTGCACCGGGACCACGGGGTGGCCGGCTGCCAGCAGTCGGTCCACGACCAGGCCGCGGCTGGTTTCGATCGCTACCGGCAGGTCGGCTGGACTGCCGTGGCGGCGCAGGCGCTTGAGGGTGGCGTCGATCCCCTGCTCGGTGTGCGCGAGTTCCCAACGGTCTACCCGGGTGCCGGAGTCGTCCATGACGCTGACGTCGTGGGTCTCGGTCGCCCAGTCCCATCCGATGAACACGAAGGTCGTACTCCTGTGTCGAGCGCGGAGCACCTGCCCGGTGGTGAGGTCGTCTGCCGGAAGCTCATTAATCGGCCCTCCGAGGGGCGTGTCCCTGAAGCCGATCAGACGGCCTCGGCCCGGCGGGGCTGGCGTAACTCACAGTGGCCTTCGAGAAGCTCGCGACCGGAGCCATGCACCCGCCGGGACCGAGAGGTCACAACCCTACCGAAGAGGGCTGCAGTAGGGATGGTCCTCTAATGAGC
>NZ_JBGCCR010000084.1:0-1390 GCF_041262485.1 Streptacidiphilus sp. BW17
CAGGGTGGAGTCGTTCCGAGGATCTGTCCGGGTTGATGCTGGTTCAGATGGCTGGCATGGCTGGTGTGTTCGCGGGACGGAACGAACGGAAGCAGGCACGGCTTCCGGGTGATCATGAGGTGTCGAGTCCCTGATCACCGCAACGGAAGACCGTGCCTGCCAGATCATCATCGCTCATCCCGACTGGCCTGAGCCAGCTCACCACCGCGTCACCGCCCGCTCCCGGCGAGCATCCGGGCCTGCTCCAGCGTCTGGCGGCTGTACCCGATCCGCGCCGGGGTGCTGGCCGTCGCCATCCCCTGGCCTTCGTCCTGGCATTGGCCGCATGTGCCGTTCTCGCCGGCGCGAAGTCCCTGACAGCGATCACGGAGTGGGTCTCCGACGCACCGCCGGCCGTGCTCACCTCACTTGGCGGGCCCCTGCGCGAGCCGACCGGGCCGGTCGCCCCGGCCGGGGCCACAGTGCGCCGCCTCCTGCGGCGCATCGACGGCGACGCCCTCGACGCTGCGATCGGGACCTGGCTCGCCGACCGAAAGCCGGAACCGACACACGCTGCGGACGGGCAACCTCTGCGTGCGCTGGCTGTCGACGGCAAGACCGTCCGAGGCGCCCGCCGACCAGACGGCACCCAGGTCCACCTCCTCGCGGCCATGACCGCGGGCGGCCAGGTCGTCGCCCAGCGCGAAGTCGGCCGGAAGACCAACGAAATCACCGTCTTCAAGCCCCTGCTCGCGCCGCTCGACCTCGCAGGCACGGTGGTCACCTTCGACGCGCTGCACTCGCAGACCGAGCATGCCCGGTTCCTGGTCGAGGACAAGCACGCCCACTACATCGCCGTGATCAAGGGGAACCACCCCACCCTCCAGCAGGAGCTGAAGCGGCTGCCGTGGCGGGAGGTGCCATTGCAGGGGAGGACCCGTGCCACCGCGCACGGCCGCGATGAGATCCGCCGCATCAAGACCTGCTCCGTCGCACGCGGCCTCGACTTCCCCCACGCCGCCCAGGCCGTCCAGGTCGTGCGTCGCCGCCGGACCGTCACCACCGGCAAGGTCACCCTCGAACGCGTCTACGGCGTGACCAGCCTCCGACCGCACGAGGCAGCCCCGGCAGATCTCGCCTCATGGGTCCGCGGCCACTGGGGCATCGAGAACAAGATCCACCATGTGCGCGACACCACCTTCGCCGAGGACGCCTCCCGCGTGCGCACCGGCACTGCACCCCGGGCGATGGCCAGCCTGCGCAACCTCGCCATCGGCGCACTCCGACGCGCGGGTCACGACAACATCGCCGCCGCGATCCGCCACCACGCCCGCGACCCCCACCGCCCGCTCGCCACCTTCGGCATCACATGATCAAACCGGACAGATCCTCGGAACGACTCCGCCCTGGA
>NZ_JBGCCR010000085.1:0-1383 GCF_041262485.1 Streptacidiphilus sp. BW17
CTGTAGCGGTAGTTGAAGATCGAGGTGAACAGCGGGCCGCCACCCGTCATCCCGCTCGCCTGCTGCGCCAGCGACAACGGCGCATGCTCATGCACCAGCAACCCCGCCAACTGCCGCCGCATCCCCGACAACGCCCCGCCCACACTCTGCCCATCCACCCGCACCCGCACCGGCAGCGTGTTGAGGAACAGACCCGGCACCCGATCGGCACCCGCCCCGGAGTTCATCCGGCCGAACAGCACCGTGCCGAACACCACATCCTCACGACCGCTCAGCGCGGCCAGCACCCGCGCCCACGCCACATGGAAGACCGCAGCCGCACTGACACCCGCAGCACGCGCCAACTCACGAACCCGGCACGACAGTTCATCGTCCACCGCAAGGCGTTCCCGGCGAGTGGTACTGCCGTCGCCGTACACGTCCAGCACACCGAAAGGCGCCGTCGTCTCGGTCACATCCCCCAGCAACTCCGCGAAGTACCGCTCATGCTCCTCACGCGGCACACCCAGGCGGGCCTGGGCGACGAAATCGCGAAACGGCAACGCCGCCGGCAACATGTCGGCACGACCGGACATGAACGCCCGCACCTCCCCCAGCAGCACATCCAACGACGTGTGGTCCTGCACCAGGTGATGGGTCCGCAACAATGCCAGCCAGCGATCACCCCCGGGCTCCGCCGCGATGTGCACCGTCATCAGGGGCGCCCGGGTCAGATCCATCCACGATCCGCCGATCGCCTTCAACTGCTCCACCGCACCAAGGCCCTGCGCGTCCAGCACGACCTCCTGGACCGGCAGCCCCACCCGACGCGACACCACCTGCACCGGCTCGGCCAAGCCCTCCCACACGAACGCCGTGCGGAACACGTCATGCCGATCGACCACCGCCCGCAGCGCGTCCAGGAACCCGTCCACCCGCCCCCGCGAGTCGAACCAGAACACCACCGGAAACACATACGTGTCCGTTCCACCGTCCGCCAGCATGTGGTGGAAGAGCATGCCCTCCTGCAACGGCGCGAGCGGATACACATCCGCCACATTCGCCGCACCACCCTCGACCCCGGCCACGACCCGCTCGACCTCCGCCGCAGTCAACTCCACCAACGGCAGCATCTCCGGCGTGATCCCGGTAGCGCCCTCGGGAATCAGGTTCGGCGGCACCACCACCTGGACCGGCCCGGCAGCACCGGCCACACCCGCCGGCGTCGGCGTCTCGAAGAGCGCCCGCACCGACACGGACACACCCCGCACCCGCAGACGTTCCACCAGGGCCACCGCCAGCAGCGAATGACCGCCCAGGGCGAAGAAGTCATCGTCGACCCCGACCCGGTCGAGTCCCAGGACCTCGGCGAACGCCTGGCACAGAAGCTCCTCCTGCACCGTC
>NZ_JBGCCR010000086.1:0-1283 GCF_041262485.1 Streptacidiphilus sp. BW17
TGAGGTTGGTCCGCTTTGACGGACATCCGAGATCAGGGGTCACGGCCCCGGAGGGATGTCCATCATGGAAGACATGGGGAAGAAGAAGCCTCGACCGCGGCGGTCGTTCACGCCGCAGTTCAAGGCCGACATCGTCGAGCGCTGCCGGCGCGGGGACCGTACCGTCGGTCAGGTCGCCAAGGACTTCGACCTGACCGAGACCGCGGTGCGGGACTGGGTCAAGCAGGCCCAAGTCGATGCCGGGGAACGCGAGGGGCTGACCAGCGGCGAGCAGGAGGAGCTGGCGGCCCTGCGGCGGGAGAACCGCCGCCTGCGCGAGGACGTGGAGATCCTGCGGCGCGCGACAGCTTTCTTCGCAGCGGGGACCCGGTGAACGTGCACCCGTTCATCGAGGCGGAGAAGCAGCAGGGCCACAACGTCAAACGCGCGTGTGAGCTCCTGAAGGTCTCCCGGACCGCCTTCTACGGCCGCCGCAGCCCCGCCGTGGGACCGCGCCGGGCCCGCGACCTGGAACTGACCCAGGAGATCACCGCCGTCCACGCCCGCTCGCACGGCACCTACGGCGCCCCGCGCGTCCACACGGTCCTGCAGCGCCAGGGCCAGCGGTGCGGGCGGCGGCGCGTCGCCCGCCTGATGCGCCAGGCCGGACTGCAGGGCGCCCACCGCCGGCGCCGCCCAGTCACCACCGTCCCCGACGCGGGTGCCTCCACGCGCCCGGACCTGATCAACCGCCAGTTCACCCCCGACGCGGCCGCGCTGAACCAGCGCTGGTGCGGAGACATCACGTACATCCCCACCGACGAGGGCTGGCTCTACCTGGCCACCGTCATCGACATCGCCTCCCGCAGGGTCGTCGGCTGGGCCACCGCCGACCACCTGCGCACCGAACTGGTCGCCGACGCTCTGAAAGCAGCCCACCTGCAACGACGCCCGCCCCCCGGCGTGATCTTCCATGCGGATCGTGGCTGCCAGTACACGAGCCGGGCCCTGGCCGAACTCGCTGGGCGGCTCTCCGTGCGCCTGTCGGTCGGGCGCACCGGCCAGTGCTGGGACAACGCCCTGGCCGAGGCTTTCTTCTCCACTCTCAAGCGAGAGCTGATCAGCACCCGCACCTGGCCCACTCGTGCCGCCGCCCACAACGCGATCTTCGACTTCATCGAGGGCTGGTTCAACCTGCACCGACTCCACAGCAGCCTGGGCTACCTCAGCCCCGCCCACTTCGAAGTCCGTCAAGCAGCCTGAACGACACAACGAACCTGTCCGTCAAAACGGAGCAAGCTCAG
>NZ_JBGCCR010000087.1:0-1250 GCF_041262485.1 Streptacidiphilus sp. BW17
TCGTCCTCGTGCTGGTCACCGAGAACGCGGTCGGCGTGGAAGCCACGCGGACCGCGGTCACGTTGCCGCCGTGGGCCTTGGCGGCGGGCGCAGCGGACGGCTTGCCGTGGGCCTTGGCGTGCGCCTTGGCGGTGGGCTGGGAGGTGCCGGTCGCTGCGCTGGCCACTCCCCCCGCCGCCGCGATGGCTGCAGTGGTGGCCGCGATGAGCATGATCGGGCGGATACGCATGAATCCGTGTCCTTTCCTGCGGGGCGTCCGGTTGACGCTCGCACCCCTGTACGCCACCCGGCGCCCGTACGGTCGCATCCCGGGCACGTGGTCCATGTCACAAGGCGAGGGTGCGACCCGGGCACGGTGCTCGTGCGTACAGGCTTAGGCAGTGCAGCTCCGCCCAGGATCAGGAAGCTGACGCGAGCCGATCGACAGCACCAGGAGAGAGGCCCTTGATGACGCCACAGGAGTTCGACGCGTTCTACGCGGCGTCCTTCTCCCGACTGACCGGGCAGCTCTACGCGATGACCAGCGACTGGTCCGAAGCACAGGACGTGGTCCAGGAGGCCTTCATCCGCGCGTGGGACCGAAGGCGCACGTTCGACACGGACGAGGCCCCGGAGGCGTGGATCCGGACCACGGCCCGGCGGCTGGCCATCTCACGCTGGCGGCGTCTGGCCCGGGGCCTGCACCTGGCTGGACGTCACCACCCGCAGGAACCACCCACCGTCGAGCCGCCCACCGAGGAACACCTGATGCTGGTCACCGCGCTCCGCGACCTGCCCGAGGCGCAGCGCAGCGCCATGGTCCTGCACCACATGTGCGACCTCTCCGTCGAGCAGGTCGCGGCCGAGACCGGCGCCAGCGTCAGCGCCGTCAAGAGCCGCCTCGCCCGCGGCCGGACCGCGCTGGCGGCCCGACTCGGCGACCTGCCCACGGCCGGCTCGGAAGGACGACTCCGTGTCTGACCCCCGCCACGACTCCCTGGGCGACCGGTTGCGGCTGCTCGGCACGGGGACGCCGGCACCGACCCTGCCCGCCGCGGAGATCCGCCGACGCGCCGACCGGCGCCGCCGCCGTCGGCACGCCCTCGGCGCGACCGCGGCCTGCGCCGCGGCAGCCCTGTGCGTGGCTCTCCCGACCGTGCTGCGCTCGCCCACTCCGCTGCACGAGGCAGCCCCGACGGACACGGACACCTCCTCCGTGTCGGCTTCCCCTCGCCCCCCGGCGGAGTCGACCGTTGCCGACACGACGACCG
>NZ_JBGCCR010000088.1:0-1191 GCF_041262485.1 Streptacidiphilus sp. BW17
CTAGTGATCTGGTCTTGAGGTTGTTCGTCGCCTCGTGAGTTGTCTGGTGTACCGAGTTCTGCCAGGGGGCTTTCGGGTCCGGCTGGTTGGCGGTGTGCTGCTGGTGTGGGCGACAACCGGTTGGAGCCGCTGGTGCTGTCGGATGCCGAGCGGGCGACGTTGCAGAACTGGGTCAAGCGGCGCACGACCGCGCAGGGGCTGGCCCTGCGGGCGCGGATCGTGCTGGCGTGTGCGGAGGGCGGCAGCAACATCGCGGTGGCGTCCCGCCTGCGTGTGAACCGCTCGACGGTGACGAAGTGGCGGGCTCGGTTCCTGCGTGAGCGCCTCGACGGGCTCTCGGACGAGCCGCGTCCCGGGGTGCCGCGGACCATCACCGACGCCCAGGTGGAGGAGGTGGTGGTCCGCACCCTGGAGCAGAGCCCGGCGGGGTCCACCCACTGGTCCAAGCGCGAGCTGGCGAGAGTGGTGGGGATCTCGCCCAGCAGCGTGCTGCGGATCTGGCACGCGTTCGGCCTGCAGCCGCACCGGGTCGAGACGTTCAAGATCTCGCCCGATCCGCTGCTGGTGGACAAGGTGCGCGACGTGGTCGGCCTCTACCTGGCCCCGCCGGCGAACGCGGCGGTGTTCGCGGTGGACGAGAAGCCGCAGATCCAGGCGTTACAGCGGACCGCACCGGTGCTGCCAATGCTGCCCGGGGTCCCCGAGCGACGCAGCTTCGACTACGTGCGGCACGGGACCGTGGACCTGTTCGCGGCGCTGGACACCGCGACGGGGAAGGTGATCGGGAAGCTGTCCGCCCAGCATCGGGCGGTGGACTTCCGTGACTTCCTCGACGAGATCGACCGGCAGACCGACAAACGCCTGGTGGTTCACGTGATCTGCGACAACCTGTCGACGCACAAGGCCCCGGTCGTCCACCGCTGGCTGCTGGCACATCCGAGGTTCACGCTGCACTTCACGCCGACCTACTCGTCCTGGATCAACCAGGTCGAGCGCTGGTTCGCCGAGCTCGAACGCCGCTGCCTCGCCCGCGGCGTCCACTGCTCCCTCGACAGCCTCAAGACCGCGCTGGAGCAGTGGATCCAGACCTGGAACGAGTCCGCTCAGCCCTTCCGCTGGACCAAGACCGCCGACCAGATCCTCGACCGCATCTGCCGCTACTGCACGCGCATCTCAGAACCAGATCACTAG
>NZ_JBGCCR010000089.1:0-1144 GCF_041262485.1 Streptacidiphilus sp. BW17
GTGGAGTCAGTCGAGGTTGAGGCGTTTGTTGAGGGCCTCGCCTGCGGGCAGGGTGTCGATGAGCTTGTGCAGGAATTCGAGGACCGCGTCGGTCTCCAGGCCCTCGGAGACGGCGTCGAGCAGGGTGTACATGTCCTGTTCGATCCCGGCGACGGTGGTGGCCAGGCGTTCTCCCTGGGGGGTGAGGCTGAGTTGGAGGTAGCGGCGGTCTTCGGCGTCGGTGCGGCGCTCGACCAGCCCTGCCGCGACGGTGCGTTCGACCAGTCGGCTGGGGTTGGTGCCGCTCTCGCAGACCAGGAGCTGTCCGAGGCCGTTGAGGCTCAGGGTGCCGTGCTGCTGGAGCAGGCGCAGCACCTCGGCCTGTGACGGGGTGATGCCGTGGGGTTTGAGGGCCTGGGTCAGCAGCCGGTTGCCTTCGCGTTGGGCTGCCAGGATCGCGAACCGCAGGTGTTCGGCCTTACGCATCGGCGTCCTGTCGGGTGGTCGGCAGGGCGGCGGCGAGGAAGTCCTTGACCGCGGTGGCGTAGGTGGCCGGGTGGGAGAAGCGGAACATGTGGCCGGTGCGCGGCAGGACGACCTCCCGGGCGTCGGGGATGCCCGCGAGCATGGTCTTGGAGGCGTTCTCTCCGATCAGCACGTCGTGGGAGGGGGTCAGGATCAGGGTCGGGACCTGGATCTTGCCGAGCGCGTCGACGTAGTCGGCCGTGAAGGCCGCTGACACGCGGGCCCCGTAGGAGGCGGCCGGGGTGTTGGTGAGGAACAGTTTGCGGCTGCGTGCCTCGGTCCAGGGCACCTGGCCCTCGCCGTCGAACGGGGAGGCGAGGCGGTTGGCGTGGGCGCGCAGTGTCAGCTGCCGGTAGAACGGGCCGCGGGTCTTGCCCATCACCTGCGCCAGTGCCTTCAGCGGCTTCGAGTCGACCGGGTTGGCCGCGAATCCGCCGGACAGGACCAGGGCGCGCAGGCCCTGCGGGCGGCGGACGGCGAGGGCGAGCGCGATGTTCGCGCCGAACGAGTCGCCGACCAGCACGTAGTCGTCCAGGTCCGCGATCGCGTTCTCGACGTAGTCGGCGTAGCGCTCCATGTCGTCGACGCCCTCGGGCAGGCGCAGCGTGCGCTTGGGCGCCTCGCCGTAGGGGTCGAGCTG
>NZ_JBGCCR010000090.1:0-1086 GCF_041262485.1 Streptacidiphilus sp. BW17
TGTATTGACCACGAGCGTTGTTGACGGTCCTGGGGGCTTGATCATGACGAAGACCTCCGGTGTGGTGGAGGTGTCTAGGCTTCACCGCACACACGGAGGTCTTCGTGTCCCACCGTAATGCCCGGTTGACCGTGTTCGGAAGGCGACTCCTGATCGAGCGGGTCCAGGCGGGCCGTCCTGTCGCGCACGTCGCCGCGGAGATGGGCGTCTCCCGCGCCACCGCCCACAAGTGGGTCCGCCGGTGGCGCGAGGAAGGCGAGGCCGGGCTGGAGGACCGCCCGAGCCGCCCGCACACCACCCCGCACCGGACCGTCCCCGACACCGAGGCGCGAGTCTGTCGGCTGCGGACCGAACGCAAACTCGGGCCGGCCCGCATCGGACCCATCCTGGGCCTGCCCGCTTCCACCGTCCACCGCGTCCTGGTCCGCCACGGACTCAACCGCCTGTCCCACCTGGACCGCCCCACCGGCCAGGTCATCCGCCGCTACGAACGTTCCCGCCCGGGCGAGCTCGTCCACGTCGACATCAAGAAACTCGGCAACATCCCCGACGGCGGCGGCCACCGGGTCATCGACCGCCAGGCCGGCGAGGCCCACAGACTGGCCACGACCATGGACCGCACCGCGAGCGGCAGTCCCAGGATCGGCTACGGCTTCCTCCACACCGCCCTCGACGACCACACCCGGCTGGCCTACACCGAGATCCTGGCCGACGAGCGCAAACACACCGCCACCGCGTTCTGGACCCGCGCCCAGGCCTTCTTCGCCGACCTCGGAATCACCGTCGAACGGGTGCTGACCGACAACGGCTCCTGCTACAAGTCCCACGCCTGGCGCGACACCCTCCACGCGGCCGGGATCGTCCACAAACGCACGCGCCCCTACCGCCCGCAGACAAACGGCAAGGTCGAGCGCTTCCACCGCACCCTGGCCGACGAATGGGCCTACCTCCGCCCCTACGCGACAAACCAGGAACGAGCGAACGCGCTACCCGGCTTCCTCCACCGCTACAACTACCATCGCTGTCACACCGCACTCGGAGGCCAAACCCCCATCAGCCGAGTCAACAACGCTGCGGATCAATACA
>NZ_JBGCCR010000091.1:0-1067 GCF_041262485.1 Streptacidiphilus sp. BW17
TCGCGCATCGGGATGCGGACCTGGCGTTCGTCGGCGACGTCGGCGGCGAGGTCGTAGCCGGCGTCGACGTGGCGGATGACGCCCATGCCCGGGTCGTTGGTCAGCACCCGACGGATCTTCTCCCCCGCCAACTTCGTCCCGTCCGCGACCGACACCTGACCCGCATGGATCGAACGACCCATCCCCACACCACCACCATGGTGGATCGACACCCACGACGCACCCGACGCCACGTTCACCATCGCGTTCAACAACGGCCAGTCCGCGATCGCGTCGGAGCCGTCGAGCATGGACTCGGTCTCGCGGTAGGGGGAGGCGACCGAGCCGCAGTCGAGGTGGTCGCGGCCGATCACGACCGGCGCCGACAGCTCGCCGGAGGCGACCATGTCGTTGAACCGCTCACCCGCCTTGTCCCGCTCCCCGTAACCCAACCAGCAGATCCGCGCCGGCAGACCCTGGAAATGCACCCGCTCCTGCGCCATCTTGATCCACCGGTGCAACGACTCGTTCTCCGGAAACAGGTCCAAGACCGCCTGGTCCGTCTTCGCGATATCGGCCGGGTCACCCGACAGCGCCGCCCACCGGAACGGACCCTTCCCCTCACAGAACAACGGCCGGATATACGCCGGCACGAACCCCGGGAAGTCGAACGCCCGCGCATACCCCGCGAGCTGGGCCTCGCCACGGATCGAGTTGCCGTAGTCGAACACCTCCGCACCCTTGTCCATGAACCCGACCATGGCCTCGACGTGCCGGGCCATCGCCTCACGCGAACGCTGCGTGAACTCGGCCGGCTTCTCCGCCGCATAGGACGCCATGTCGTCGAACGCCACACCCACCGGCAGATACGACAGCGGGTCGTGGGCGGACGTCTGGTCGGTCACGATGTCGATCGGCGCGTCCATCGCCAACAGCGCCGGAACCAGCTCCGCCGCGTTCCCCAGCAGACCGATCGACAGCGGCTTACGCGCATCCCGCGCCTCCACCGCCAGTTCCAGCGCGTGCTTGAGGTCCTTCGCCTCCACATCCAGATACCGGTGCTCGATACGACGCGCGATCCGGGACGG